>DASTCC010000300.1:0-4228 GCA_035711465.1 Vicinamibacterales bacterium | reverse complement strand
GCCCGCCGCCCGTGTCGTATAGTTCGTTCTATCCACTGCTCTACCGCCTCGAGAAAACGCGAATGGATCGAAGGATGGACCGAGAAGGCCGGCCAGCGCCGGCTGGCACGCGCCGTCAATCGAACCGCTTGCGTCGAGATGTGAGGCGTTCGGGCCGACGGAGTGTGCCATGTCCGATCTCGCTCGCGCGGTCCGCGAACGCGTCGCCGGACTCGGCCTCCGCCCCGAACGCGAGGCCGAGATCGTCGACGAGCTGACCCAGCACCTCGACGATCGTGTCCGCGAGCTGCTCGCCGGCGGGCGCGACGAGCCCGATGCGCGGGCGATCGCGCTGGCGGATCTCGACGCGCCAGGCGAGCTGACACGCCGGCTCGCGGATCTCGAGGCGCGGCCCCGGCTCGAACTGCCGCCCCCGGGCGCGCCGGCCCGCGGCCGCTGGCTCCAGCGCCGCTGGCAGGACGTTCGCCACTCGCTGCGATCGCTTCGCCGCTCGCCGGGTTTCACGGCCACCGTGATGATCACGCTGGCGCTCACGATCGGTCCCATTACGGCGGTGCTCAGCATCGGCAACTGGCTGCTCTGGCGGCCGACCCCAGGTGTGACCGCGCCCGATCGTCTGGCGATGATCTGGTTCGGCGAGTGGCGCGAGACCGCGACCAGCGTCGGCGTGAGTCCGTCCGGCGTCTCGTACATGAACCTCGAGGATCTCGACCGCGCCTCGACGACGCTGCGGGACATCGCCGGCATTCAGGAAGGCGATGCCAGCCTCGCCGCCGGATCGCAGCCCCCGGCGGTTGCCGGATCGGCGTGGGTGACGGCCAACGTCTTCGACGTGCTCGGCGTCCGCGTCGCGCTCGGACGCGGCTTCACGGCTGCCGACGATCACCTGCCGTCCGGCGCGCCGGTGGCCGTGATCAGCGACGGCCTGGCGGCCCGCGCCTTCGGCGGCGCCGCCCAGGCGCTCGATCGCCGCGTGACGATCAACGGCCGGCCGTTGACGATCGTCGGCGTGCTGCCGGCCGGGTTCGTCGGCACCACGCCTTTCAGCCGCGTCGACGTCTGGTATCCAGGCGCCGCCTACGGCTACGTCAATCACTTCACCCGGCCGCTCGAGGTCTCGCGGACCGACGGCATCTTCTATTCGTTCGTCGCTCGCCTCGCGCCAGGGGCGAGCTACGCGCAGGCCCAGGCCGAGCTCGACGTGCTCGTGCCCGCGCTCGCCGACCGCCACCCCGAGGACAACGACAAGTTCAAGACCGTCCGTGCGCGGCTGTATGGCGGCCTCGGTCCTGACGTGCTCCAGCGGCGCCGCTACCGCGACCTCGTCGGCAGCCTCGTCGCCATCGGCGCCGCGCTGCTCCTGCTCGGCTGCGCCAACGTCGCCAACGTGATGATGCTGCGCGGCGTGCGCCTCGGCCGCGAACGCGCGATTCGCCTGGCGCTCGGCGCGAGCCGCGGCAGCCTGGCGATGCTGCGGCTGACCGAGAGCACGCTGGTGGCCATTGCCGGCGCCGCGATCGGCGTGGCGCTGGCGTTCTGGCTCAAGCAGTTTCTGGCGACGTTGATCGTGCCGGCGCTGCGCACGGGCCTCGCGATCGACGTGCCGCTCGACCTGCGCGTGCTCGCGCTCACGCTCGCGGTGTCGATTGGCTGCGGCCTCGCGGCCGGCTTCGCGCCCGCGCTGGTCGATGCCTTCGGCCGCGTGCCGCGCGCGCTCGCCGACGGCGGTGGACGGACGACGTCGGGGACGCGCCGGCTCCGCACCGGCCTCGCGATCGTGCAGCTGGCGCTGTCGCTCGCGCTCGTCACCAACGCGCTGCTCCTCATCGCCACGCTCCGCAACCTGCGCGCCGTCGATCTCGGCTTCGACCCGCGCGGCGTCTCCGTCCACGCGCTCGACCCGAGCGGCCACGGCTACACCGGCGAACGCGTGCCGCTCTACTTTCAGGCGATCGTCGATCGGGTGCGAAGTGTTCCGGGTGTGGCGGCGGCATCGCTGAGCGGCCTGGCGCCCTTCGGATCCGGCCGCACGATGGACGTCCAGGATCCGGCGGCCTCCCGCGAGGCGATCGAGGTCCGCGCCAACGCCGTCACGCCCGAGTACTTCGACGCGCTCGGCATGCGGCCGCGGCAGGGACGCTTCTTCACGCGCGATGAAGCCGAGAGCACGACCGGCGGCGCCGGCTCGCCGGTCGTCATCAGCGCAGGCCTCGCCAGGCGGCTGTTCGGCGGCGCCAATCCGATCGACCTCCGCGTCGTCTTGCCGAAGACCAGCCGGCAGCCGGCCCGGGAGCTGACGGTCATCGGCGTTGCCGAGGACATTCACTGGAACTCCGTCAGCCAGCCGAGTGACCTGTTTCTCTACCTGCCGTTCAGAAGCCCCGAGTTCGGCGTTCGTCGGGCGACGCTGATCGTCAAGTCCGCGCTGCCTTTCCGCGACCTCCGCCGGCACGTCGACGCCGCCGCGCGCGAGGTCGATCCGACGCTGCCGATCCGGCTGTCGGCGCCGATCAGCGTCAGCATCGACCGCGCGCTCGGCGATCGACCGGTGTTCGCGTGGATCCTGTCGCTCCTCGGCTGGCTGGGCTTCGCCCTCGCCGCGGTCGGGCTCTACGGACTGCTGGCGCAGTCGGTGGCCGAGCGCACGCGGGAGTTCGGCATCCGCATGGCCATCGGCGGCAGCCGGGCGCGCATCTTCCGCATGATCCTTCGCCAGGCGATGTGGATAGGCACTATCGGCGCCGCCGCCGGGGTCGTCCTCGCCGTCTACGGCTCGAGACTGATCGCGCGGCAGCTCTTCGGCGTCACCAGCCTCGAACCGACCGTCTACCTCGGATCGAGCGCCGCACTGGTCGTGATCGTTCTGATCGCCAGCCTGTGGCCCGCCCGCACGGCCACCCGGATCGAACCGGTCGAAGCGCTGCGAATGGAGTGACGCGCTCAACCGGAACCACGGAACCTGAAAAGCCTCGCGCCCCGAGCGTCAGCTCTTGTCTGCTCGATAATGCCGCGACTGGAAATCCTCGATGATCTTCTTGATCCGCACCGCGTCGCCCTTCGTGTGCCCATGACAGATGATCGGATGGTGTCCTCCGGTGGTTTCAATCAGGACGTCGGCGAAGAGCAGGTTCGTGTCGATCTTGATCGACGAGACGTGCGAGATGTGAATCGACTCTTCGAGCTTGCCGATCCACTGCGGCGTGAACCGGGTGACGCTGGTGTCGCTGATCACGACCTGGGTCGGAAACAGACGATTGCCGCGGCTGAGGCGGCTGGCGCGGAAGACGTGTTCGCCGGGAAGCCGGCGACCCTTGCGGAGCACCCACCAGACCACCGCGACCGCGACCAGCGCGGCAATCACCGCGGCCAGCGTCATCGCCGGTCCGCGCGTTGCGTCGACGCCGACGCCAGGCCCGCTGGCGCGAGCGCGGGCGACGCGATCACGGCGTCACGTCCGCCGCGTTTGCCGACGTACAGGCGCGCGTCGGCGACGCGCATCAGCTCCTGCATCGTCGCCCCGTCGTCGGGATACGTCGCAATGCCGATCGTGGTCGTGACGTAGCCCCACGGGTGCGGCGGATCGGCGGTCTGGCAGCGTTCGTGAAGCGTCGTCCGGAATCGCTCGGCGAAGGTGCGCGCCGCGTCCGCGTTCCCGCCGGAGATCAGGACGACGAACTCGTCTCCGCCGATGCGGCACGGCACGTCCGAGGCGCGCGCGTGCAGCTGCAGCGTCGAGGCGATCAGCCGCAGCGCGACGTCGCCTTCCGGGTGCGAGAACTGATCGTTGATGCTCTTGAAGTTGTCGGTGTCGATCACGACCAGGCTGAGCGGCTCGTGGTGACGCTCGGCATGCGCGAGCATCTGCGGGAACACCTCGTCGTAGTAGCCGCGATTGTACAGCCCGGTGAGCGCGTCGCGGACCATGCGCTCCCGCGCCGCTTCGTACTTCTGGCGGTACGTCAGCGTCTGGAACACGTCTGCGACGTCTCCGGAACCCGTGGTGAGGCTAGCCGGTTCGACGTAGCGCATGTACGCCCAGGACACCGTGGAATAGAACGCACAGGCCGAGGCCTTCGCCAGGAACCCGGTCCACATCAGCCAGAGCAGATTCGGCTTCGTCCAGCTCACCAGCATCGTGAACAGGACCGTGTCGAACGCGACGATCACCAGGAGCGACAGGAACATCCGGTAGCACAGGTGCTGCGTGAACCGGCTGATGAACTCGTAG
>DASTCC010000299.1:0-25336 GCA_035711465.1 Vicinamibacterales bacterium | reverse complement strand
GCATCACCGCCGTCAACCCGGCGGCGCCGCCGGCCGGCGCGCAGCCGCTCGATCTCGGCGACGTCACGCTGCTGCCCGGCTTCATGGACATGCACACCCATCTCGCGTTCGAGCTGGGGGCGACGTCGTTCACCGAGGCGGTCACGACCACGGTCGCCGACAATGCGTTGACCGCGGCACGCAACGGCCCGCGCACGCTCTTCGCCGGCTTCACGACCGTGCGCGATTTCGGCGGCGACGCCACCGTCGCGTTCGCGAAGGCGGTGGACCGCGGCGATCTCGTCGGTCCGCGGGTGATTCCATCGCGCAACATGATCGGCATCACCGGCGGTCATTGCGACGTCACCGGCTTCGCGCCGGGCATCCTCGAGGGCGGTCCAGAGGACGGCATCGCCGACGGTCCCTGGGAAGCGGTGCAGGCCGTGCGCTATCAGATCAAGCACGGCGCGCAGGTGATCAAAATCTGCGCGACCGCCGGCGTGCTCTCGCTCGAAGGTCCGGTCGGGGCGCAGCAGCTCACGCTCGAGGAGATGAAGGCGATCGTCGACGAGGCGGCGCGTCACGGCCTCAAGGTCGCCGCGCACGCCCACGGCACCGAGGGAATCAAGGCCGCGGTCACCGCCGGCGTCGCCTCGATCGAGCATGGATCGATCCTCGACGACGAGGCGATCTCGCTAATGAAGAAGCACGGCACCTACCTCGTGCCGACGAGCTACCTCGCCGACCGCATCAACCTGGCCGTGCTGCCACCGCCGGTCCGCCGAAAAGCGGAGATCGTGATCCCGCAGGCGCGCGAGAGCCTGCACAAGGCGATCGCCGCCGGCGTCAAGATTGCGTTCGGCACGGACGCGGCGGTGTTTCCGCACGGCGAGAATGCCAAGGAGTTCGCGGTCTACGTGAAGCGCGGCATGTCGCCGCTCGAGGCGCTGCGATCGGCGACGCTCTACGCCGCCGATCTCGCCGGCAAAACCGACCGCGGCGCCATCGCCGCCGGCCGCCTCGCCGATCTCGTGGCCGTGCCAGGCGATCCGCTCAAGGACATCACCGCAACGGAGCGAGTCACCTGGGTGATGTTTGGAGGCAAAGTGGTGGAACGCTGACACTCCACAGCCGACCGAAACCGTTGCCGAGCTGAGAGCCCCTAAGAACGGAAACTCTCCCGAGAGGCAAGAACGACCCGGGGCCTGTCCCGCTCACGCCAGTGGGACTGGCCCCGGCACCTGTTAGAAAGACACGAACACCAGACCCTCGAACCTCGTTAAAGACACCAAGAGCCCGCAAACGTCAGAAGACGCTTGCGGGCTCTTGTCCGTACCAGTAGCTACTTGCTCAGATCAGTAACCGCCGTCTGCAGCATCCGGACCTTGTCCGCGTCGCTCGAGCCGGAGATATCGGCGTTGAGCGAGGTCGCAAGCGTCGTCAGCGCAGTCCGACGGGCGCCGCCGCCGGCCTTCTCGGCGGCGGCGAGCGCGTTGCGCACGGCGGTCAGGCGCGCAGCGCTCAGGCCTTTCGAGCGCTCGAGCTGGTCGACGTAGGCGCGCGCCAGCGCGAAGCTCGGCGGCCACACGAACTTCCGCTGCTCCTGCGGGTTCCAGTAGTCGAGCTTGACGGTGTTCATCGCGTCGATCTCGTTCTGGGTCAGGTTCGGATTGGCCACCATCTCGAAGATGTCGAGACCGCGGAAGATCTCCGAGCTGACGATGTAACCGTTGTACCAGTAGGCCGACCACGAGCCGCCGCTGACGAGCCGCTCGGCGTTGATCGGGCCGCGATCGAAGAACGCGATCTCGTACGGCTTGGCCGGATCGGTCCAGTCGAACACGGTGAGACCGCCCTGATAAAACGCCTGCACCATCACCTCGCGCCCGGGAATCGGCAGCAGCGAGCCGTTGTGCGCGACGCAGTTCTCCGTATCGGTCTGCGCCGCCGGCATCTTGTAGTAGCTCTTGAACACCATCTTGTTGTTCTCGATGGTGAAGATCGCGTTGGCGCCCCACTCAAGCTTGTCGGTGGCGCGGCAGCGCGGCGCCGATCCGCCGCCCCACTCATCGGAGAAGAGGATCTTCTTGCCGTCGTTGCTGAACGTCGCCGAGTGCCAGAACGACATGTTGGGGTCGCCGACGAAGTCGATGCGGATCGGATGCGTGGCTTCGCGGATGTCGAGCAGCAGGCCGAGGCCCGCGCACGCGCCGCCGGCGAGGCCGACGTCCGGATACACGGTGATGTCGTGGCACTGGTTCGGTCCGGTCGGCGGCGCATTGCCGCGGCCGCCGCGGCCGGGTCCGGCCGGCGCGGCCCCACCGCGTCCCGCAGCCGCGCCACCAGCAGCGGCGCCACCACCGGCGACGACCGGAGGCGGCGTCGCGCCCGCAGGCGGCGCGCCCGCCGGCGGAGCGCCGGCAGCGCCGGCAGCCGGCGGCTGACCGCCACGGCGACCTGCGGCGTCACGCTCGGGATTGCGCGGCGCGACCGGCAGGTTCTGGAACACGCGTGCCGCGTTGGTGATCTCCGCCTTCGACGGATCCGCGAGCGGAATCTTGATCACCTCGAGGCGGAACCGCGCGTTGTTCGGATCGGCGGCGTCGGCGCCCGTGTCCTTGCAGCCGGGAACCTCGGCCTCCGGACGCACGCCCGACGTGCCCTGGATGTAGACGTAGACGTTGTCCTTGTCGCCGGGCTGGGTGACGACGGTGTGCGTGTGCGAGCCGCGGCAGGTCTCGACGCTCTTGACCAGCTTCGGGTTGCGTGGGTCCTTGATGTCGAAGATGCGGATGCCGCGCACGCGATCGGGAACCGCCTCGCCCGCGGCGACGCCCTGGAAGCCGCCGAAGCCACAGTCGCGGCGGCTGTTGGTCGCTTCCGAGGACATGAACAGCAGCTCCTTGTAGACCGAGACGTCGTTCTGCGACGCCGGACACAGGTACTGATTCACGAGCACGGGCTTGTTGACGTTCGAGATGTCATAGATCTCGAAGCCGTTGTAGTTGCCCTGAATCACGTACTTGCCGCTGAACGCGAGATCCGAGTGCGTCGCGCCGAGTACCTTCGGTCCCGGCGGCGTCGTCGAGATCAGCTTCATGTTCCAGGCCGCCTGACCGGCGTCCCAGGCGCCGGCCTTGAGACCGACTCGTGGATCGGGTGACGGTGCCGCGCCGGACACGATCGGCGCTACCGACGGCGGCATCACCGCGGGAGGCGGCTCGGGCGGCGGAGGCGGAGTGCCACGTCCGCCGCGGCCACCAGCCGCGCCGGGTGCGCCGGCCGGTGCGCCGGCCTGCTGGGCGCCGGCAGGCGGCGTGGCCGCGGGCGGCTGTGCCGGCGGCGGCGTCACCTGGGCCGGCGGCGACGGCGGCGGCGTCTGTGCCGCAGGTTGCGCCGGCACCGAGGGCGCGGGCGGTGGTGTCGCCGGCGCCGTCTTGTTGCACGCGCCCATCGCGAACATCGCGACGGCCGCCGCGCCCACGACGAACGGGCGCAGGACAGTGGTCAGTCTCATAGTCCTCCTCCGAGCATTTCCTTCATCACTTCGATTTCCGTCGTCTGATCGGCCTCGACGTCGGACGCGAATCGGAACACGACCTCGTCCTGGCCTGCGCCCTTCGTGTTGAAGAGCTCCCTGACCATCGTGATCGCGCCTTCGTGATGCGCGATCATCGCGGTCAGGAACAGCTTGTCGAACTCGGCGCCGCGCGCCTTGTCGAGCGCGGCGAGCTGCTCGTCGGTGAGCATGCCCGGCATCAGCATGTCGTGCACCATGCCGCCCATGTTCATCTTCATGTGCGTGGCGTCGGCGGGCGGCACCTCGAGACCGTGATCGCTCAGCCACGTCTGCATCAACTTGATCTCGTCGCGCTGGCCGACGACGATGCGCTCGCAGAGAATCTTGAGATCGGCGCGGGCGCCGTGGGTGCCGCACCAGCCGGCGATCTTCACCGCCTGGGCATGATGCGGAATCATGCCGGTCATGAAATGAACGTCGCCTTCGTTCGGCGCCGGCCGCGGTGGCGGCGTGTAGTCATAGGCGCGCTTCGTCTCAGCGCCTGCCGGCGCCTGCGCTGGCGGCGTCGCCGGTGCCTGCTTGGTCACACATGCGGCGGCCAGCGCGATCGCCAGCGCCGTGGATCCCGACCGAACCATCCGGGCCACTACCTTCTTCATTCCGCCCAGCTCCTTGTAACCGGAAATGGTATGACAGGCGGGGACTGTTGAAAAGCGGACGCGTCCGGCCACAAATGGCGTCGCAGGCTTGGAGGTGTGGGGCTTGAAGGCTTGGAGGTGTCGGCTTGAAGGCTTGGAGGCCTGGGGCTTGAAGGCCGGAACCGGGCCCTGTCTTCAAGCCTTCAAGCCCCAGGCCTTCAAGCCGGCCTCACGCGGGCTATTTCTGCGCCGCGAGCAGCTGCTTGATCTGCGCCACGGTCACCCGGACGCCGATCTTCTGGAATTCTTCGCCGATCGCCTTGGTCGACTGGTGCGGGTCGCCGGTGAGGCCGTTGTTCAGGCGCGGGGGCGCGTTCGGGTCGGCCTGACGGCCACCACCGCGGCCGCCGCCACGACCGCCGCCGCGGCCGGCTTGCGGAGGCGGCTCCTGGCCGGCCGCAATCGCCGCTTCGCGCGCGAGCCGCGCATCGCGCTGCGCCTTCCACTGCTCCGGCGGCGTGTTGCCCGGATCGAAGGGCACCGTCTTGTAGATCGGGCGGACGTAGACGCCGGGCGCCGGCTCGAGGAAGAGCATCTTCGACGTCTCCATCATCGCGCCGTGGCCGCCGATCGGCAGCTTGTGCTCGTAGAGGTAGAGCTGCACCTCGTCCTGATACTTCGAATAGAAATCGCCGACGTAGTAGACCTTGACGCCGCGGTCGGCGTACTTGGTGCTCATCTCCTTGGCGGCTTCTTCCATCATCCGCTGCCCGCCGCCGTGATCGCCCATCACGAAGATGTTCTTGAAGCCGTTCCAGACCATGCTTTCGATCTCGGCGAGCTTCAGCGCCTTGAAGACCTCGGCGGACACGGTGATGCCGCCAGGCGTGCGGGTGTTGTCGCTGACGCCCGTGGCGCCGACGTCGATCGGCATCACCGGCGCGACCAGGGTGTTGCCCAGTTCCCTGGCGACGTCGATCGCCGTCGCCCGCGACATGATCGTATGGCCGCCGAGGACGTTGTGCGGGCCGCGCGCTTCGGTGCCGCCGTTGACGATGAGGACGTTGATGTAGCCCTTGGCCTGCCGCTCGACGACCTCGGTGTTGGTCAGGAGCTCGAGCTCGACGACCTCATTGACCGGCTTGCCGAGTTGCGCCAGAAGAGGCGTGGCGGCTGTCGCGGCCAGCGCGAGACAGCCCAGGACACCGATGGTGCGCTTCATACAACCCCCAGGGGAAAGGTCATGCGGTGATGCGGATGGCGCGATTCTATCCACTCCTCGCGCAAGTTAGAACTTCGAACTCAGCGGTTCGACCTCAGACCTGCCGGACTGCCCGCACCCGCCGCGGGAAGTCCTTGTCGTCGAAGTGGAGATTGGACCCGATTTCGGGGCGCATGCGGGTGTGACGCGCGGGGGGTCGATCGTGACAGCAGTCACGGATCTGTCAGCGTGTCGTGGCGGTCGGATCGCTGGCGATCGCGTGGCTGTGCGTCGCGCTCGGGCTGACGCGGCAGGGGCCGTGATCGCTCAGCGGCTGCCGGGTGCCGCGGCTCGATCCGCGGACGCGAGCTCCTGCATCGCCCGATCGACGACCGCGCCTTCGTCCCAGTGCACGCGCAGGAACCGGCTGACGATCTCGCCTCCCGCCGCGAGCACGTAGACCTCGAGCCGGTGCCGGTTGACGATCGACTCGTGGTAGTTCACGCCGAGCTCGAAGTACCGGCGCACCGCGTCCATTCCGTCGATCGTGCGAAGCATGCGGTGATCGTCCGAGAGTCGCACGCCGCGGCCTTCGGCGTAGCGGCGCATGCGATCGGGAGTGTCGACCCAGGGGTCGTAGGTGATCGCCGCGGTCCGGATCCCGCGTTCGAGCCCGCGCTGCCGCAGCAGCTCCTGCACGCGGCCGAGCTTCGTGATCGTGAGCGAGCATTTGAGCGGGTTGTCGCAGCGTGTGTAGAAGAAGCACACGATCGAGGGCGTCGCCTGGAAGTACTCGCCGAAGCCGACCGGCGCGCCCGCGTGATCCTCGAAGGTCACCGATCCGATCATCGCCGCGTCGGCGTGCTCGACCGTCTCGGCCTGCCCGTGCTCGCTGCCGCAGCAACATCTACTTTGCCGCGCGGATTCGACCTTGCCGGCCTTGGCGCGCGCGATGGCGCGTTCGACTGCGCGCCGATAGCGGGCTGGCAGCCCGCCCGACGCCGGATGCAGGGATTCGATGCCACCCAACACGTCCCGGGCGTACGGCCCGATCCACGCCAGCGTGGTCAGTAACTCCTCCACCGCGGTGCCGGCTTCCCCGCCCAAGCCATCGTCGCCATAGCGACCGAACGCGACCGGCGCGTCGCGATACCGGATGTTGGCGATCGCCTGGAGCACGATCGGCGCGAACATCGGGCGCGGCGGGTCGGACTGCCGCAGCAGCCGCGCCGCGGCGGCGACGAGATACGGCTCGATGCCGGTGTCCAGCTCTTCGAGGGCGTAGAGCTCGGCCGTCTCACAGACTCGCGTCCGCGCCAGCGCGCAGAGCAGCCAGCCGCGCATGCGGACGATCGCCGCGGCGCCGTGGCCCGCGTAGATCTCGTGGTTCTCGCGGCCGAGTGCGAGCAGCTCGTCGCGACGGCGCGGATCCGCGGCGAGCGCATCGACATGGCGCGCGAACTCGAGCTCGGACGGGGACACGGCGTCGCTCCGTTGTCAGCGCTGATACTTCGCCATGAAGCGCCGCGCCGCGACCGGCGCGTATTGGGCCCGGCTCGCGGTCAGATCGACGGCGCGCTGCTGCAACGCGTCGTCGGCGGCAAGTGCGTCGCGATCGCCGAACTCGGTGAGCGCGGTGAGGCTCGACGCCTGCATCTCGTCGGATTCGGCGGTGTCGAGCACGATCGCCCGCGCGTGCGACTGATACTTGGCCGGATCGATCGCGTTCAGCGCCGCCGCCGACACCTGACGAGCGTCGGCGGGCTGCGTCTTGTCGCGCAGCACGTCCTCGAAGAGCGGCGCCGCGTTGGGATCGGCCGCGAGCAGCCTCAGCGCTTCCCGCTTGGCAAGGTCGCTCGGCGGGTTGGCGACTATCGCGCGCGCCACCGGGTACGCCGCGGCGTGCGGATCGGCGCTGAGCAGCTGCAAGGCTTTTTCGGGCGGCACCAACGCGCGTGCCGGCTGCTGCAGTCCCTCGATGAGCTTGCTCTCGGCGAAGCCGTCGTGCTCGCGCGTCAGAATGCCGAGCGCGCGCTGCCGCAGCTCCGCGTCCGGATCGGTTGCGATCTCCCGCAGCGCGGCGATGTACTTGTCGCGATGCGCGGCGAACGCGACCACCGCGAAGCTCGCGGCCTGGAGGGCCTGAAGCGCCGCGAGGCGGACCTCGATCGGCTCGGATCGGTCGCGCAGCACCGCGAGCATGCGGCGCAGGTTCGCCGCCTCGGTGATCGCGGCCGGCGTATCCGCGATCGCCGCGACCCGTTCGCGCGACGGCTTCGACGCGCTCGTCGCGGTCGCCATCGCGCGTCGCATCTCGCCGGCGCGGGGTGCCGCCTTCTTCGCGCGCCGGGTCGTCCGCTCGCGTGCTGGCTTGGACGCGCGCGAGCGCGCGCGCTTCGCTCCGCGCGTCGCGCCGCGCCGAGGCTTCGCGCGTTTCGCCGGTCTGCGCCGTTTGCTCATGGCGTCTCTCCTCGCCCCATCCTCATCCGAACGGCACGTCGTCGTAGTCGAAGCCCATGCGCGCGGCGGCGTTCAGGCGTCCCTGATAGTCGAGCGCGTCGGCAACGCGGGGCTGAGCGCCGGGCGCGGCAACGCAGGGCGACGTCGCCAGCGCACCGCCGGGAGCCGTTGGCGGCCGCGATCCGCCGGTGATGCCGTTCCATGGCCACATCGTGTCGGCGAGGCGATGGCCGACCGGAAAGCCGGCCGAGTTCTCGAACGACGCCGGCTGCGACGCGTCGAAGCGGCCGAACTGGCGCTGCCACTTCGCCCACAGACGATCGACGTTGCAGTGCAGCAGGAAGAAGAGCGGATCGCGCGCGGCGGTGTCGATGCTCGAGATGAACCCGTCGAAGCTCGTGTGCGCCGACCCGTGCGGATTGAACTCCAGCGTCCGGAACGCCGCGTACTGACTCCCGAGCGCCAGCGTCTGCGCCTCGCTGCGAAGGCCCGAGGGCGCCGCGTTGGTGGGAAAGAACGGCTGACGGGTGATGCCCTGGACGCCGTCGGTGCGCCAGAACTGCAGTGGATTGGCGGCGCCGAACCGGACCGTCCCGTTCTCGTCGGACTCGCCGAAGTAATCGCGCGTGAACAGATTCGGCGCCGGCTGGTCGAAGCGCCAGTACGGCAGCGCGATGCTCGGATCGATCGCCTGCAGCTCGCGCTCGAGATCGAGGAGGTAGGCGCGATGCCACGGCAGGAACCCGGGCGCGCCGTGCCCCTGCGAGGACCCCGCCGAGGTGTGCATGTCGCGAAAGTCGGTGAATCGTCCCAGGCCCTGGTTGTTGAGCTGTGCGAACGCGGCGACGAGCCGGTCGCGTTCGGCCGCCGTGAGCTGGTTCGCGTTCTTGCGGATCCGCACCATCAACGACGTCGATCCGACGAGCGCCGGCCCGACGCGCCCTTCGACGCCGACGTCGCCGATGTTGGCGCTCGGACTGCCGAACCGTCCGGCGATGAAGAACGGCACGGATGCGCCGTTCGTCGGCACGGTCAGCGTCACGCTGTTCGAGAAGGCGCCGCCGGGGGCCGCGACCCCGACGCCGCCGCCGCCGCCGGCCGCCGAGGTGCTGGTGATGCGGACCTGGACGGCCGGCGAGGTCGCGCCGGCCGGATTGGTCATCCGCAGACGGCACGGCGCCGGCGCCCAACCGACGAACCGCGCCAGAGGGTCGGCGCTGTTGTTGATCTGGAAGTCCACGGTCATGCCGCAGCCGCCTTTCGAGATCCCGAGCCAGTTGTAGACCTGAGGACGGGCCGGGTCAACAGCCGATTGCGAGCGCACCAAGATCTGACCGCGCGCGGTGCGGCGGTGGGCGCTAGGATGAAGACGTCCGCGCCATGCCCTGCTCGACGTTGATGCGCCGTTCGAGACCGGTCAGCACGCATGGCCGGCGCGGCGGGTCGAGCCTGATCGTGCAACGTCGAGAAGCCGCGCTGTCGGCGCAGATCCTCGGCCTGCAGCGACGGGCCGGTAACCAGGCGACGTCGCGTCTGCTCGGCACACACACTCGGCTTCAGCGGTTCGCTGCCGGTCCGGGAATCGAGTCCTACGTGAATGGTGCGCGCGGCGGAGGACAGCCGCTGCCGGCCGCGGCCCGGGCGCGATTCGAATCGGGCCTCGGATTCGACCTGTCCGACGTGCGGATTCACGCGAGCAGCCGCGCCGCGCGCGCCGCTGCCGATATCAACGCGCAGGCGTTCACGATCGGATCCGACATCCACTTCGCCGCCGGACACTTTGCCCCGGGTACGGCGTCGGGCGATCGGCTGCTGGCGCACGAGCTCACGCACGTCGTACAGCAGAGCGGCGCCGCGGACACCGTTCAGCGCCAGACCTTTCCCGATCCGCTCGGCGATCTTCCCGAGTCGGACGTCGACTGCACCATCAACCTGCAGGCGGGCAAGCTCCGCGACTTCGTGAACTGCTGCGCGAAGACGCCGCTCGGGCGCGGCTGCTCGAAGGACGTCATCGACGGCGTCTGCAAGATCATCAAGTGCGATCCGGAGCCGCCGCCCGAGAGGCTCTGCCCGCCGGGTTTCAAGGCGGGACGGACGAAGGAGCACAAGGGTCAGTGCTGCAAGGAACCCGTCGTCGCCGAGAACGACCGCGTCTGCTGCGACCCGAAGAACATCGTGCTGAACAGCGTGAACCCGCGCTGCTGTCCGGCGGGGACCGAACCGGACGCCGCGAAGAAGAACTGCGTCGCCCCGGCGCCGCCGATCACCCCATGTCTGCCCGGACAGAAGAATTCGAAGGGCGAGTGCTGCTTGCTGCCGACGATTCCGCAAGGTGACGAGTGCGTGGTGCCGAAGCCGCCAGAACCGAAGCCCACGCCGGCGCTGGTGCCGCTCGAGCTCTTCTTTCAGAAGGACAAGCCGCCGCGCTCGGGCAAGGGGACGATCGCCAACAGCCTGACCGACGAGGGGCGCGCGAACTTCACGAAGCTCGTCGCGTTGCTGAAGAGCGACGCGTCGCTGAAGGTGCAGCTCGTCGGCAAGGCCTCGCCCGAGGGCAGCGACGACTACAACCTCGAGCTCGGCGGCCGGCGCGCCGAGCTGATCGCTGCCGCCCTGGCCGACGCCGCCATTGACTCGAGCCGGCTCGCGAAGGCGCCCGGCGGCGAACCGGCCGGCTGTCAGGAGCTGCGAGAGGGCGTGTTCAGCTGCGGCGAGCTCGGCGCGACCGGTGCCCGCGATCGGCAGGTGCTGGCGGAAGCCATCCGCCCGACTCCTTGATCGTCCCGGCGGTCCAGCGATCGGGCCGGCCCGGCTGCGCGATCTCACCGCGGCCCTTTCGGCGTGCGCTTCTTGAGGCTTGGAGTCTTGTAACCGCCGGTCAGGGCTGCCGCGAAGTTTTCGTACGAGTAGGCGTTGTCTTCGGACGCGGACGGCGGATAGCCGGCGCCGCCGGCGTTGACGTCATCGCACGCACCGGTGTTGTGAGCCGCCTCGTGCAGCAGCACCAGCGCGGCCGGACACTCCGCGGTGCCGAGATTCGGAAACACCTTGATTCTGGAGCCAGGGCAATGGGCTTCGCCACAGAGATCCACTCTCGTCGTTCCTTCAGTGACCGTCCTGCTCCGCGCGGCGCACGTGTAAGCGGCGGCGCCGACGCCGTTCTGGATCTGCCTGTAGCGATCGATGACCGTGGTTCGCTGCGTGCGATCGAGGTGGCCGAAGTGCGCTGACATCGCCGAGGATTCGTAGGTCAACGGATAATCCCGCTCGACCGCCACGATGGCGCGCGCGGCAAGCTTCGACGCGTCCGGGATGGCCGCCTCGATGGCGCCTTTCTGCTTGTCGTTGCAGCCGGCGAATGTCGCCGTCGGCTTCTCCGGCTTCGATTCGCCGCTGCCCTCTTTTCTCTTAATCTCCCGGCTGGCGTCGACGCCGGACGTGAACGCGCCTCGACGCAGCAGCCGACCGATCGCGAGGTTGCCGGCGGCGCGCTGGAGCCGCGCGATCGGACCCGCCGGCCGGCTTCGGGTCCGGGAGGTCGCGCTCGAGGTGGCGACGCCGTGGCGGCTCGCACGGTCGGCAGTGCGCCTGTGACGGCGCACCTCAGATGCTCTCGTCGAGCGCGCGCGTGAACATGATGTCGCACTGCAGCGGCGTGACGTCCGTACCGGTGGCGCCGGTGTCGATGTGCTGGATGTTCGACGTCTGCACCGAGTGTTCGGCGAAGACGCTCATCAGATAGTGGGCGAACTCGTGCGGCATCGTCCGCGCGCCGGCGCCCTGGGCGACGGCGAAAAAGCCACGCAGCGGCCCGCTACCCAGGCGCGCGCAGGTCGGCCCCCACGACGTGCCGCGGAGGCGACCCTGCGCGTTCTCGAGGCGCTCGACGAAGAGGACCTTGAAGGGCTTCGACAGCCGGCCAATCGCCGTATCGGCGGCGATTCGCGAGTCGTGCGGCGACAGCGTCTCGCAGCCGCCGGTGAAGTACGTGGTGCTGCCCTCGAAGAACGCGCGCGTCTCCGTCTCCGACTTCGTGATCGTCGTGCCGAGCGAGAACGAGATGCAGCACGGCTTCAACACCCGGTTCGCGTTGTCGAGATGGGACTGCGGCGTTTCGGTGAAGCCGTGAAAGACGACGGCGTCGACGGCGATGTTGCGAAATCCGAGATCGCAATGGCGCTCGGGCACGATCGCGGAGCCTTCGCTGAATCGCGCGTCGAGCCGGCTGAGCGTGTTCTCCCCGACGATGCCGTCGATCTCGGCGTTCTCGAGGCCGGCGGCGCGCTGGAAATCCTTGACGGCGGCTTCGGTCTCGTCGCCGTAATCGCCGTCGGCGCCGAACTTCGGCAGCGGGAAGCCGGCGTCGATGAGCGCCTGCTGGACCTTGCGGACCGCGGCGCTTCCCCGACGCGGCTTCTTCAGCTCGATGAAGCCATCGAAGACGCCTTCCAGCACCGGATCGCCTTTGAAGCGCGGCGACTCGAGATTGAGCAGCCGCGCGGTGTTGGCTTGTCGTTGGACCACGGGCGCGAGCGCTCGTCGCATTGCGACGTTGCCGAGGCGCTGTTGCAGGCGCATGAGCGCCGGTGGTCGTGCGGCGCGCTGGCGCGCCGACGCAGGCGAAGGCGCACGGGACAGCCGGGACGCGCGAGTGAATGCGGCCTGCATGGGTCGAGCGTCCGATCACTCGCGCGAGGTCACGGCGACGTCACGCTCTCCTCGAGCGCGCGGGTGAACATGATGTCGCACTGCACCGGCGTAATCTCGTCGCCGGTGGAGCCGACCGAGACGTGCTGCAGGTTTCTCGTCTGGACCCGGTGCTCGAAGAACGCATCCATCAAGTAGTGCGTGAACTCATGCGGCAGCGTGCGCGTGCCGACGCCCTGGGCGATCTGGAAGAACCCGAGCAGCGGCGCGCTGCCGAGCCTGGCGCACTTCGAGCTCGACCCGTGTCCCCGCAGCCCGCCCCGCGGGTCGGCGAGGCTCTCGACGAAGATCACCTTGAAGGGGCTGGCCAACGTGCGGATCGTCGGATCCGCGACCAGCCGCCGATCGTGGACCGACATCGCGTTGCAGACGCCGGTGTTGAACGCCGTGCCGCCGTCGAGGAGCGCCCGCGTCCGCGCTTCCGTGAAGGTCACGGTGCGGCGCACGGAGAACCCGATACAACATGGCTTGAACGCGGCGTTCGCGCGATCGATGTACGACGTCGGGCTCTCCGTGAAGCCGTGCAAGACGACGACGTCGACCGGAATGGTGCGGAACCCGAGCTCGCAGTGGCGCTCCGGCACGATCGCGGACCCCTCCGCGAAGCGGACGTCGAGGCGGCTCAGCGTGATCTCGCCGACGATGCCGTCGATCTCCGCGTCTTCGAGCCCGACGGCGCGCTGAAACGCCTTCACCGCATCTTCCGTCTCGGTGCCGTAGTTCGAGTCGGCCCCGAACTTCGGGAGCGGGAACCCGGCGTCGATGAGCGCCTGCTGGACTTTGCGGACCGCTTCGCCGACGCTGCCGCGCTGCAGCTCCACGGTGCCGTCGAACACCCGTTCGAGCACCGGATCTCCCGCGAAGCGCGGCGATTCGAGATTGAGCACGGCGACGTTGGCCTGACGCTGGATCACCGGCACCAGGGCGCGGCGGACGGCGCGGTTGCCGGCAGTCTGTTGCAGCTGCGCGAGCGGACTCGCAGGGCGCGCCGACGCGCGCGGCGTTCGTGCCGGCAGCGCAGATCGACGGGCGCAACGCGCAACGGTCCTCATCGCGGTGTCCACCGGCCGTCGTCAGTGCTCGTCGGGCTCCTGGCCCGGACGCACTGGCGCGGCAGACTGCTGCACGACGTGCGTCAGCTCATGCGCCAGCAGCCGCCGGCCGGACGACGATCCAGGTGCGTACTCACCGCGCGCGAAGAACACGTCGCTGCCGGACGTGAAGGCGCGGGCGTCGATGGCAGCCGCCGCATCGCCCGCTTCAGATCCGGTGTGCACCCGGACGCCGCCGAGATCGTAGCCAAGCCGGCTCTCGAAGTACTCGCGCTCGACGGCCGACAGGCTCGCGCCCCCGCCGCGGCTGCCGTGCACGTGCTGCTCGACATCGACCGGGGCTGCATCGGGCCCCGGCGACGCGCCGTTTCGCTTCGCCTGCACGTGTCCGTGCGGTTCCTCGTCTTCCTCGGCTGCGCACGCCGCGCACTTGCGCTGCACGGGTCCGGACTCGCTGGCGTCGTGCTCGGCCGCCGCGCAGGCGGCGCACTTGCGCTGAACGACGGCGATGCGGCGCTGGATGGCCGGCGCCGTGGCCGGCATCCGCATCACCTCGTCCGCGACCTGGTCCGCCTCCCGCTCGTACTCGTCGTCCGGCGGATTGACGGTGAGCTTCGCCTGGATACCTGCGGTCCGAAGAAGCCGATGGACGACCTGGTTGCCGGCGGCCCGCTGCAGACGGTCGAGTCCCGGCGCGGTGCGCGGCGCGGGGACGCGCGGCGCGCCGCTGGTGGTGGCCCGCGCGCGCGCGACGTCGGGCGCGGGCGGCACGGTCGACATCGTTCGATCGGACATGGCTGCTCACGAGCTCATCGTTGCCAGCGGACCTTCGCACTCAGTCCGACTTGCGGGAACGCGGCGTCGGTTTCTCCGCCGGCGCCTCGCCCTGCCGCCACATCTGGATCGCGTGCGCCTTGAACTGGCCGAAGCCGGGCCGGCTGGTCATTCGAAGATCGGCCGAGCTCATCAGAGCCTTCAGGTGCCGCGGCGTGAAGATGTACTGGCGGCAGCTGCCGTCGACTTCCGTCACCACGCGCTTCTCGCAGTTGATCGTGAGCGTCGCGAGGCAGAGGCCGCAGTCGTCGCAGTCGCAGCCGCATTTCGGGCACTCGGGCACGCCGTCCATGCACCGCCGGACCGTCTGGTAGTCCGCCGTTGACGCCTTCGGCTCGGCGCCCGGCCTCGGCTCCTCGGGACCGGGGCGCGTGACGACGTCGGCAGCCAGACCGTCCCAGATGAGCGGGCTGAACGTGCCCGGCACGTCCTGGCAGGTCGCCGTCGGACACTCGTCACAGAGCTCGAGACAGAAGCCTTCACGAATGCGCGATGCCTGCGGCTTGGACGCGCCGCCGCAGTCGTCCCCCGGGGTGGCGACCGCCACCGTGTCGGCGCCGATCTCGTGATAGCGCAGCATCAGACACTTCTTGAACGCGTCCTTCGAAGGCGTGCAGGCGTCGCCGGATCGCTCGCGGCAGATGTCGATGAGATCGATGGTGATCACGCTGCATGACTCGATGGCGTTGCCTTCGCAGTCGAGCGCGAAGCCGGGATGCACCTTTACGCACAGCCCCTGCACGGTGACGTCGAAGCCGCAGACGATGCCGGCGCCCCAGATGTAGCGGTTGAGCCGCTTCAGCGCGCCGCGGTGATAGAGCTGCTCGGCCGACAGGTGCTCGTCCGAGAGCAGCATGCCGTTGAAGAACCTGGTCCGCGACGCGGAGTCGTAGCGGCACAGCCCCGGCGTCGGCTTGCAATCGGCGTTGGACTTGTTGGTCATAAGTGGCTGCCTTGTCCTCGCGACCCTGGTCGCAGTGAATCCGCGCCTTACGGCTGCACGGTGTAGCCCGCGATGAACTCGCCGCCTTCGACGCCGTTGCCGGTCGGGAAGTCGCGAATCAGCTCGGCGTCGAGCGCGCGGCCGGTGGTGTCGATCAGCATGCTGCCGTGCAGGACGAGCTCGACCTCGGCCGGACGCTGATGCTTCTGACAGGTCTTGCGCAGCTCGTACTCGGCGCACGACGCGTCGAAGTAGTAGGTCGCGAGCACGCCGGCGTAGTCGATGCGCACGATCGGCACGAGAATCTGCACCGGGCAGCCGTAGTCCTCCGACATCACCGCGATGCTCAGCCGGCAGCTGCGTGGATTGGCGACCGAGGCCGCGTCCATCGGCCGGTCGAACGTCACCTTGAGACCCTCGCGCATCGCGCTGACGAAGTTGTCCACCGAG
Source organism: Vicinamibacterales bacterium (assembly GCA_035711465.1). Classification (GTDB taxonomy): domain Bacteria; phylum Acidobacteriota; class Vicinamibacteria; order Vicinamibacterales; family SCN-69-37; genus DASTCC01. The sequence continues at coordinate 9,552 of DASTCC010000299.1, read as the reverse complement.
TACACCGAGTTCGGCACCCAGCTGGTCGTGGTGATGCGCGTCAGGCCGCCGTGAACACAGCGGAACAGATCGCCCAGCGCCCGGTTCGTGTGCACCGTCCGCCGGTACTTCCAGGAGTCCTCGTCGATCTTCAGCTGTCCGCCTCCGCCGGCCGCTGTCTGCAGCCACCCGGTCGCGAGCACGACGCAACAGCAGTCATCGCAGTCCGGACACCTGCGCGATCGTTCGACCAGCGTTTTCTGAATCGGCGTCGTCCGTGCGGCGGCGGGATGGGGGCAGCAGTCGCCGCTCTGATCGTCGGGACACCGATCGGTCGCGATGCGGAAGCGCAGCCGGTATTCCTCGCGGATTCGGTTGTGCTCGCGGCCGCGATCGCCGGGCTCGCAGCCGTTCGGCAGGACGACCGGCTCGACCTCACACTCGCGGTAGTCGAGACACAGCATCCAGCGCAGCGACGCGCCGGCATAGCCGGCCTCGCTGCCGAGCTGCTCGATCGCGGTCTGGACGTGCACGCTGCGGCGGCCGCAGACGACGAGCTCGCGGCCGCAGCAGTCGAGCGCCAGTCCGGGCGAGACCGTCAGGCAGTCGCCCTCCTGCGAGACCTCCAGACCGCAGACCACACCCCAGCCGAACACCATGCGGTTCAGCAGCCACCGCTTCTCGTTGAAATAGCGCTGCTCGGCGAAGAGGTCGCGCGCGGAGAGCGTCTTGCCGTGAAAGTAGTTGTTCCGCTCGAAGGCCGGAACCCTGCAAACGCCGCATTCCTCGGCTTCGTGTGTGTGCATCGTCATTCTCCGGCGCAGATCGCGGCGCGATCGCATCCGCCCTCCGACCTCTCCCGCAGCGTGGCGTCGGCGCCAAGCTCCGGCCCATACGAGAACTGCCTGCGACAGATCGAGCGCCCGAGCCGCGACTCGCCGAGCTGCAGCGGCTGCGGATCGACGACGCGCCAGTTGACGCCGACGACCGCGCCGCCAAGGCCGGCGCCGTCGCCGGCCCGGACGTCGAACGCCGCGTGCGCCGGCGTCTGCTCGCGGATCACCCGCTCGAGTCCGCGCGCGAGACGCCGGTACTGCCGGCCGGGGAGGCTCAGCACGACGGTGAAGCGATGCGCCGCGGCCGCGAACGCGTCGATCGGCACGCGCGAGTCGCGCTGCAGCGGCGTGCGGCCGAGCGATGCGCCGTCGCCGAGGCGGGTGAACTCGTGGCGGGGACGTTCGGCCGCCGGCGGCGTCGAGATCCGAGCGCCGACGCCGAGACCAGCCGTCGCGCCGACGACGTACGGAGCTGCCTGTTCGAACGATTCCCTGATCAGCGGCCGCGTGCCGGTGACGATCTCGATGAAGTCCGCGAGCCCTGCCGGCGTGCCCTTCCGCGCGTAGAGATCGGCGGCACGCGCGATCAACCGGCGCTTCACGGCTTCAGGCCAGTCCTCCTCGACCGCCAGGTCGAGCCACTGCGCGAGCCAGTCAAGCAGCTCCGGCGGCGTGCGGCCAGGGTCGATGAGCTCGGCGGTCCGGCCGATGGTCGTCTCGATCCCGTCGAGCACCGTCTCGAAGATCGCGAGATACCGCTCGAGGAGCTCGCGGCCGACTTCGTCCTCCTGATAGATCGCGGGCAGGTAGCGAAGCCAGGATTGGCGCGGATGGTGGACGCGCAACTCGCGCACGGCCGCGCGCGCCCGGGGGCCGCGCGCCGACACCACGATCTTCAGCCACAGATAACGGCCCGTGGCCCGATTCAAGAGCACGCTGTGCGTCGGCGGATCGGCAAACGATCGCGCCGCCGGCCGGTTGACGCCGTTGACAGCGCGAAGCTGATAGGGACCACGCCAGCCCTCGCCGGGCCTGCCGGTCATGAGCCGATCGATGGCCGTCGCGCGATCTGCCGCGCCCGTCGTCTCCGCGAGAATCGCGGCCACCCGCTCGGCGCGCGCCGGGTCGTCGCTGGTCGCGTAGTAGACGTCGATGGCGCCGCCCGCGTCGATGTCGGCATGCACATCCACCCGGTGCCACAACTCGTTTTCGCTGCCGCTGTCGAGCGTGGCGCTGTAGAACTCCCCCGCCCGGCCCGCGGCGCCGCCTTCGCGGCCGAATCGCGCCAAACCGTCGCGATCGGCGACGTAGAGGCCGCCATCCGCGCCCGCGGCGAGCGACGACACCGCGGCGATCGGTCCGAGCGCGCCGGTGTCTCCGACGTAGCCGCCGTCGGCGGCGAACTGATGCACGCGCGCGCCGCCGTCCGACGCGAAGAGATGTCCCTCGGCGTCGACGCCCAGCAGGTGCGGCCTGAACGTCGGCGCTACGTCGTCGAAGCGGCCGACGTCGGCACGACATCGGCCATCGAGCGTGAAGCGCTGGAACGCGCGCGCGCTGGCGTCGATGACGAAGACGAACCGGCTTCGCGGGTGCGCGCCGAGGGCGACCGGCACGAACGGCGCCGGAATCGCGAAGCCGCCGAGACGCCGGCCGCTTTCGGCCTCGAACGCCGTGACGCCGTGGGCGTCGAGGACGTACAGCCGATCGTCGGCGAGCGTCACGTCGACGGCGTGCGGCACGCCGATCTCGCCGATGACCTGGAACGTATCGGCACGCATGGCGAGCAACCGGCCGCCGGCGCGATCGTGAATCCAGATTCGCCCGCGGGTCTGCAACATCCGTCCGAAGCCACGCTCGTCGGCGCTCGCAGGCTCCGCCAGCTGGATCACGCGATCGACCAGGCCGTTGGCAGGATCGAGGCAATAGAGCCAGCCGTCCCCTCGATGCAGCCAGAGGACGCGGCCGGACTCGTCGACGACGAACGACGTCAGGCCGCGCGCTTCGGGCGCCCTGGTGATCCACCGGTCGAAGGCCGGCGCCGAGAACAGCTCGAAGCCGCCGCGCGCGAGCGGGTGGACGCGGAACCCGACGCCGCCCTGCCACTGCTCGGGCGTCCGAAAGACGAACTGACGGAAATCGCCCTGGCTCACGCGCGTTCTCCGCGGCGATCGTCGACGACGATCTGATGTGCGCCCGGCACGACGAGACCGGTCGGCGGCAGCGGAATGCCGCGGGCCGCGTCGCGCGACACGATCGCTCCGTCTCGTCGTCCGTCGAGCTCGACCGCCCACGCGGTGTCCACGCCCCTGACGCCTTCGAGCACCGCGTAAATCTCCGAGAGCATCACCGCGCGCCCGAACGGCCAGCGCGTCGGGCACGGTGTGGGCGCCGCGGCGGCGGACTCCGCCGCGGCCGACGGCTGCGTCAGATCGAGGTCGCCCCGGAGGAATCGATCGAGCGCCTCGCCCGCGCGGGCGATCACCATCGCGGGTCCGGCGCCCTTGACGAGACGCAGCCGCGCGCTGACCGCGACGTCCACGAACACCGGCGCGGCCACGTGCAGCTCGTCGCAGAGCAGCCGATACCGCTCGAGATGCCGCTCGACGGCGCGCCGGAACGCGGCGGACACATGAGTCGACAGCCGCGCCCGTCGCGGCCGGACCTTCGGCAGCACGACCACCGTGATCGACTCTGGATGCGGGCAGTGGGCGATCGCCTTGGCGCGGGCGACGTGCACGTGCGGCGTGGCCAGCGCGATTCGCTCGATGTCCGCCGACGTCACCGCGCGATCCGGCCGGCGCAGCGCCGCCTGACCACGCAGCTCGAGCTCGGCGAGCGTTTCAGGATCGGCGCCTCCGACGGCAGCTGCGCTGTTGCGCAGGACGGCGCCGAGATCCTCGCGCCGGAATCGCCAGCGCTGGTTGGCGGCGACATTGCCCGCGGCGCCGGCACAGGTCCGATACGACTCCGCGCGAATCTCCTCGCTCCTGGCCGGAATCCGGCCGTTCACGCCGTTGCCGAAACAGATCGAGCCGGTGTCGGCGTCCAGCGTGAAGTGCCGGCTCGCCGGCGCGGACGCATCGAACGCGTCGACGCGTTCCCAACGCTCGCCGGCGACGGTCACGATCACCGGCTCATCCGGAAACGGCGCGTCGTTCGACCCCTCCGCGTCCGGCGGCACGAGCAGCGCCTGGCGGGCAAGCGTGTAGCGCTGATTGGGGCGCCCGGCCTGCGCCGATCCCGGATCGTCGAGACGCTCGTCGCTGACCGTCTCCTGCTGCGAGCAACGGAGGACATTCACCGCAACGTTCGCGATCCGCGGTTCGATGTCGTACGCGCCGCTCGCGACCCGCGCGCGGATCCACATCAGATCGTGATGTCTGGCTGCGCCAGTCGGCGTCGACAGCGTGACCATGCCGCTCGTCGCGAGTCCGTACGTCGTGTCCTGTCTCACCTCCAGCGGCGACCAGCCACCCACGCCGCGCGACTCCCAGGCGAGCCTGACGGGCGCTTCCACGGGAGCGGGCCCCGTCGACTGAATCGGCTCGGCGGCCGCACCGGCGCCTCCGCAGCCTTCACGCAGGTCGGCGTCGAACAGCTCGAACATCAACCGCAGCTCGCGCTCGCCGGCATGAAACGCGTCGAACCCGAGTTGGAGCGAGGCGCCGACGGGCGCGTTCTCGCCGAACGCGAGGAACGCTGTGCCCTCGCGGTCGTTGGCGTCGGTCTGGTCGGCGACCGCCGCGCCGTCGTCGACGACCACGCGGATCAGGCAGCTCGCGGTGAGCGGCACGTCCTCGTCGGTTTCGAAGACGAGTTCGTCGGCGCCGACCGGCGTCAGCTGAGTGCCGGCACGGAGCGTCCGGCCGACGCGGAGCGCTCCTTCGACGCGAATGGCGACGCGCGCGGGAATGCGATGACGCCGGGCAACGCCCGCGAGGCGCGCGAACACCTCGCGGTGCCGTTCGCTGACGCGGTTGACCCGATAGAGCTGCATCTCGGTGAGCCACGCGAACAGCTCGACGATCGTGATGCCCGGGTCATGGACGTTGTGATCCGTCCAGGCCGGCGCCGTTCGCGGAATCAGCGACCGTGCCTCGGTGACGAGGTCCTCCCACCGGCGATCGTCGAGGTTCGGAATCTCCAGCGGCATGGCTAGCTCCCGATCCTCCTGGTGGTGAGCACGTGCCTGCCGCCGGCGATCAACTGGTTGGGCTCGATCTCGACGCCGCCCTCGTGCACGCGATCGCCGACGACGAACTGCAGGTCCTCGACGTGGTCGAGATCGGCAATGCGCTCGAGCGCGGCGAAGACGTCCGAGGCCGCGACCGGCCGCCCGAATTCCCAACCCTCACCCTCGGGGCCGCCGGTCAGCGGATGCAGCAGCGTCCGCAGTCCGTCGTCGGCCGCTCTCTCGACTGCCGACGCGACTTGGAGCGAAGCGACCATCAGCGTCGCGCGGACCGAGACGACGACGTAGTCCGGGGGACGGACGACGAGTCGATCGCCGGCGACCACGAGACTGGGCGCGCGCTCGCGCAGGTAGTCGAGCACCGTACGCCGTAACTCGAGCGACGGACACGGCAGCGGATCGGTCGACTTCGGCACGATGATGAGGCTCACCCAACCTCGCGCGTCCTGCGCCTGGTGACGCTGTGCCGGATGGCACGGGTCGGCCTGGCTCGTCGCGCGAACGAGATTGGTGGCTGCCAGACACTTCGCCTTCGCGACCTGACGCGTCGCCTCGCGGGCGAGCTCCTCGAAGTCTTCGGGCGACACCGCGCGATCGCGGTGGCTCAGCTGCTGCGGGCCGGCCTGCAGCATGGCGTCGGTCGTCGCCGTATCCGATCCGCCGCCGGCTGGCGTCGGATTGAAGACCGATTCGATGCCCTGGATCGCGGTCGCGAGCGTCTTGATCTCGCCGGCGGCGACGTTGCCGTCCGCCCCGCCGCCAAACCGGTAGCGAAACGCGCGGATGTTGTCGACGTCGGCCGGCGGTATCGCGCCGTGGCGGCCGTCGCCGAAACGGACGATGCCCGCGGCGCGATCGACGGTGTAGACGCGATCCGTCGCGCCCGCGTCGAAGAACGCGCGCACTTCCTGCCACCGGACCCAGGCGCCGCCGATGTCCTCGCGATCGATCACGGCGTCGCTGCCGAACCGCCGCACGAGCTCTTCCCGCTCCTCGACCGAGATCGCCTCGCGCACCCTGATGTCTTCCTCGCGAAGCTCGTCGCGATTGAGCTCGCGCAGGACGTTCGGATGCTGGAGCGGGAGCCGCTGATCGGGCTCGCCGTCGCTCGAGCCGACGATCTCGTCGGTCACGGTCTCACCCTGGGTGACCCACACCGTGTTCGGGAAGACGCCGCGCAGCAGCGGATTCGGATAGCGGAGATGCGAGTCGCCGCGATCGATCCTGAGCGATCCGCGGATCCAATAGAGGTGCTGGCCGAACAGCGTCTCGCTCGTCAGCTCGTCGGGCGCCGACAGCGTCAGCAGTCCCTGCCGCGTCAACGCCTGACTCTCGTCGTCGGCCTGCAGATCGCGCCATTCGTGATCTTTGCGGAACGCCCAGCGGAACGCCGGCAGCGCGCGCCGGTCCACGTCGCGCTCGGCGGCGTCGAGAAGGATCCGCACCGGGCCGGTCCTGAACGGCCGCTCGAAGCCGAGAAAGACGGAGCGGCTGCGCTCGGCGATCGGCTCGAACGGCGGGAAATGCGCGCCATCGAGCTGCGCGGCCGCCGTCTGATCGAGATAGGTGAGGTTGTTGAAGGTCTGACAGGCCTCGAGCGGGACCGGCGCGGCCCGGTACGAGATCGACAGCGCGGCAACCTTCGGCGGGCGCAGGCTGCTCTTGTCGGAGACGACGACGTCGTTGCCGTTGCTGTCCTGCACGATGCGGAAGATCTCGCGGCCGTAGTCTCCGCCGACGAGCCGCACGCGAATCCAGAAGTTCGATTGACCGGCGACCTCTGTCGCTTCGACGGTCGGCATCGCCCTGAAGGTGACGTCTCCACTCGCGAGCAGGCTCCGAGTGGCATCGGCCGTCCGGGGCATCGACAGCCAGCCGCGGCCGTTCCAGTACTCCCACGACAGCTCCGGCACGACGTCCGTTTCTTCGGGCGGCCTGTTCTCCGCCGTTGCGCGCGCGAGCATCGTCTGCAGCGCGAACGGCGTATTCGTGGTGGCGTCGGCGAGGTTGCCGACCTCGAGCAGGCCGGTGCGGCGGCTGTAGAGCACGGCGGTCTTCACCACGCCGCTCAGCCGGAAATCGACGACCGCCGCGGAGACGCCGTCGCTCGGGGCGTCGTGAAAGGCCAGCACCTTCCCGGCGTCCGCCCGGGCGGGACGCTTCGAGTCGCCATCCACTTCGCATGAGTTCGTCGTGTCGATCGCCGGCAGCAGCGGCGAGTCGAGCCTGGCGATTCGGGCGGGCTCGTCGTACGCGGCAATGGTCCGCTGCGCGATCTGTGTGTCGCTGCTGTCGAACACCGTGAGCGTCTTGTTCGCGTGATCGCCGTTCGCGGTGTCGAGCGAGAGGAGCGCTGCCCGCCCTTGCACGTTCGGCTGCACCGCGCCCCGGCACGATTCGAAGACCCAGCTGACCAGCGAGTTTCTCGTGCTCGCCACGAGCACGTCGACGCGCGCGCGGCCGTCGGACCCGGCCGGCGCGGCCGCGACGGCAGGTGCGTCGCGAAGATCCGGATCGCCCGGGCGCGAGAGCGGACTCCAGACCGCCGTGGCCCCGTCGTTGTCGAGGCGCTCATAGAGCCGATGGTTCGCGCCGCGGACGAAGACGTGCTTGCCTTCGCTGTTGACCGGATTCTGCGGCTCGTCGATGTAGCCGGACGGATCGCCGGCGACTTCGATCGCCGGATCCGGCTGCCCGAGATCGACCCAGTCGAAGATGCCGGCGGTCTGGCTGCTCGTATCGCATTCGTGCAGACGCACGCGCGGATCCGATGCGCGAGTGCCGGTGACGAACACTTTGGCGTGCGCATTGCCCGACAGCGTGAACGGCCGTGCGAACGGACGTGACAACGGCTGGACGTCGCCGGTCAGCTGCACCCAGGGCTGGACGGCGTCGAGGCGACACTCGTAGACGAACTGTTCGTCGCCGATGCTCGCGCGCACGTAGACGAGCGTCTTCTGCGTCGTCGGCTCGAAGACGGCGAAGGGACTGGACTCCACGTTCGCGTCTGGCGGCGCGCCGTGCGGCACCCATGCCGCAGGACCGACGCCGGCATCGGGGACGACCTTCGAGTACAGCTGCCCATCGCCGGCGATGACGAACACGCGAGCGAAACCGGTGCCGTCGGTGAGCCTGATCGCCGCCGGATCGAACTTGATCTGCTTCTGGCCCGACGGCGGCGGTGGCGGCGCGTCGAGGTCGACCCATGTCGGGGCGGCGTTCGCCGGCCGCACCAGGACCCAGAGCCGGTTCGGCGTCTCTCGATCGAAGGTGTCTTCGGTGTTGACGAAGATCTGCGTGCGCGATCCGGTCTCGTTGACCACCGCTGCGGGCACGGCATCGGCGGTCGGCAGGTAGCGCGACGGCTGCGAGCCGCCGCTGATTGGCTGCTGCGACGGATCACCAAGGATCGTCCATGCGCCGTTGGCGGTGTCGAGCTCGTACAGCCGCCGGCGCTGTCCGACGGCGTAGGCGACGACGCGCGGCGGCGTCCCGGCGACGAGCACCGCAGACGGCGAAGCCAACGTCTGGATGTCGAGCTCGAACCTCAACGTGACGTCCGCGCCGGGCTTCGAGAACGCCTCCTTGCTGGCGACGTAGAACTGATCGAACTGCCGCGGCTCGGCGCCGAACGGAAAGAAGCCGATGGCCGGCGCGACCTGCACGTCGAGCGGCGTCGCGTTGTAGAAGCCCTGATCGGCGGGAATGCCGACCGGTTCGCCGTCGATCGACGGACTCTCGACGCCAATCGCGACCGCGTCGATCTCCGGGAGCGGGCCGGCGCCGGTCAGCGGGCTCCTGAGCCTCGCGCGAATCCAGCGGCTCTCACGCTGATCGATCTTGCGCGGCTTGATCTCGCGGTCCTTCGGCTTGCCGAGAACGATCGCCCCGCTCCGGCTGAAGCCATTCGTGCCATCGGACACCACCGTGAGTGGTGCCCACCGTTCGTCCTGCGGCGGCACGGCGGTGTCGTCCTTCGTCCAGAACTCCCAGGCCAGGTCCAGCGCCGGCGACGATCGGGGCAGCACGTCCACCGCCAGGCGGATGAGCAGCTCCGATTTCACGGTCAGGATGCGGCTGTGCCCGAGGTAGAGCACGTGCTCCTGAACGTCGATGCCGTTGAAGACCTCGAAATCCTGAATCGGCACGACGACGGCGCCCGGCTCGCGATCGGCTTCGAGCGCATGTTCGAGCGTCACGATGTTGCCGTCGTCGACTTTGCGAACCACGGCCTTCTCGCGGCAGTCGATGCGCAGAAACGATCCGGGCTTGAGGTCGGTGACGTGATCGAGCTGCAGCCGATCCGAGCCGGCGCTCGCAAACGACGCCACCTGGTAGACGAGCGCGCTCGCAGTCCGCGGCCGTTGCTCGAGGAAGTCCGGCGGGGGCCGGAAGACCCGGTCTTCGGCCGGATCGACCGCGTACATCGCCTGGAGCGCCCCGGGAATGGCGACGAGCTCGTTCGTGGTCTCGAACGGAATCTCGTCGGGCACGCCCTCGGCCGTCACGCGCGTGCCCGCGGGCACCGCGACCGCGGCAGCA
>DASTCC010000298.1:0-5044 GCA_035711465.1 Vicinamibacterales bacterium | reverse complement strand
CCGGCGATTCGTCTCGCCGCCACCGACGTCAAGACCTTGATGAACGAGAGCGGCCGATCGGGCGGCGCCGGGCTGGGCACGGGCCGATGGCTCGGCGTCATGACGATCGCGGAGATCGCGCTCGCGATCGTGCTGGTCGCCGGCGCCGGCTGGCTGATCCGCGGCTTCGAGAACCTGCGCGCCAGCGACGTCGGCTTCACCGCCGAGCGGCGGCTGATCTTCGACGTCGCGCTGAACGGACCGCGCTATCCCAACCCGCCGGCGATTCAGACGGCGACGAACGACCTGCTCGGCAAGGTGCGCGCGCTGCCCGGTGTCGTCGCCGCCGCGGCGACGGCGAACGTCCCGCTCCGCAATACGTTCGAGAACTCGCTCTTCATCCAGTTCAAGGGCGATCCGTTCGATGCGAACAACCCGATGGGCTCGCGCCAGCGCATCGTCAGTCCAGGCTTCTTCCAGGCCATGGGCATCCCGCTCGTCAGCGGACGCGACTTCACCGAGGACGATCGCGCCGGCTCGCTCGGCGTCGCCGTCGTCAACCAGGCGTTCGTCAACAGGTACCTGAAGGGACGCACTCCGATCGGCATGCACTTCATGGGCGGCTATCCGACGATCAATCCGGACAACGAAATCGAGATCGTCGGCGTGGTCGGCGACGTGCGGCAGAAGTCGCTCAACGACGAGCCCGAGCCGTCGTTCTACACGTCGACGGGCCAGTTTCCCCTCCGCCGGCTGTCGTTCGTCGTGCAGACGTCGGGCGACCCCGCGTCGCTGCAAGGTCCGATCCGCGACGAGATTCGCCGCTTCGATCCCAACATGGCGGTGGACTTCGAGCCGATGCCGATCCTCGTCGCCAACACGATCCGGCGGCAGGAGCTCGGCATGACGCTGATGATGATGTTCGGCGTCGCCGCGGTGCTGCTGGCCGCGGTCGGCATCTACGGCGTCGTTGCCTACGCGGCGGCACAGCGGCGCGGCGAGATGGCGACGCGCCTGGCGCTCGGCGCCGCGCCCGGCCAGGTGTTCTGGCTGGTGCTCAAGCACGGCGCCATGCTCGCCGCCTTCGGCACGGCGATCGGCCTGACCGCCGCGTACTTCGCGGGCCGGCTCGTCTCGAGTCAGATCTACGCGGTCAATGCATCGGATCCGCTGATCCTGACGGCCGCCACCACGCTCGTAGTCGCGATCGCCGTCGCGGCAACGACGATCCCGGCGCTGCGCGCCTCTCGGCTGGATCCGTCGGGGGTGTTGCGGCCGGACTGAAAAGAACTCGGAACTCAGATCCACAGTTAACCGTGAAGCGCGTGAAGCGCGTGAAGAGGCTGTCGTTCGGGGCTCTCTTGACGGCCGTCACGGTGAACGAGAGTTCTGACTTCGAAGTTTCAACTTTTCAAGTTATCTTCGTCACGCAATGTCGTCGAGCGCTTTCACGCGCCGTCAGTTCGGCACTCGTCTGCTCGCGGGCTTGGGTGCGTCCGCGGCGGCGCCGGGCGATCGGATTGCGGCGATGCTGCAGGCGGCGCAGGCGCCGGCGATCGTGCGGGCGCCGGGCGCGCGCATGGAGCTGCCCAGCGGCGTGATGTGCGGCGACGTCACCGCCGACGGCGCCGTGATCTGGAGCCGTGCCGACCGGCCGTCGACGATGCTCGTGCAGTGGTCGACGACGGCGTCGTTCGAGAACGTGCGCCGTGTCGTCGGGCCGCTGGCGCTGTCGGACACGGATCACGCCGCCAAGACCGTGCTCACCGGGCTGCCGGCGGGGCAGCACATCTTCTACCGCGTGCGGTTCGCCGACCTCGCCGACACGCGCCTCATCTCCGAGCCCGTCGAAGGGCACTTCAAAGCGCCGCCGGCCGACGCGCGCGACGTGTCGTTCGTCTGGTCGGGCGACACTGCTGGACAAGGCTTTGGCATCGACCTCGGCCGCGGCGGCATCCGCACCTACGAGACGATGCGGGTCGCGCAGCCGGATTTCTTCGTGCACGTCGGCGACACGATCTACGCCGACGCGCCGCTCGCGGCGGAGATGCCGCTCGACGACGGCACCGTGTGGCGCAACGAGATGACGCCGGAGAAGGCGAAGGTCGCAGAGTCGCTGGCCGAGTTCCGCGGCAACCATCTCTACAACTACCGCGACGCGCACGTCCGCCGCTTCAACAGCGAAGTCCCCGGCTATTACCAGTGGGACGACCACGAGGTCCTGAACAACTGGTATCCGAGCGAAGAGCTCGACGACAGCCGTTATACCGAGCGCAAGGTGTCGGTGCTGTCGTCACGCGCGCGGCGCGCGTTCTTCCAGTGCCTGCCGGTGCGGCCGCATCCGACCGAGCAGATCTTCCGCAACATCGCCTACGGTCTGCTGCTCGAGTTGTTCATCCTCGACATGCGCGCCTACCGGGGGCCGAACACCGCCAACCGGCAGACTGCGCCGGACGAGACGACGGCGCTGCTCGGCCGCGCCCAGCTCGACCTGCTGAAGAGCGGGCTGGCGGCGAGCCGGGCGACGTGGAAAGTGATCTGCAGCGACATGCCGATCGGCCTGACGGTGACCGATGGATCGGCGTTCGAAGCGGTGGCCAACGGCGATGGCGGCGCCCCGCTCGGCCGCGAGCACGAGATCGCCGAGCTGCTCATGCACCTGCGCGACGCGCGCGTCCGGAACGTCATCTGGATCACCGCCGACGTCCATCACGCCGCGTCGATCCACTACGATCCGGCGCGCGCCAGCTTCAAGGCCTTCGATCCGTTCTGGGAGTTCGTCAGCGGGCCGTTGCACGCAGGCACGTTCGCGCCGCCGCCGCTCGACTCGACGTTCGGTCCGGAGACGCGGTATCTTGGCATCCCCTCCGGGATGAAGCCGAACCGACCACCGTCGGCCGGCCTGCAGTTCTTCGGTCGTGTCCGCATCGACGCGGCGACGCGCGCGATGACCGTGGAGCATTGGAACGTCGGCGGCGAACGACTGTGGTCGATCGACCTGCCGGCCGCGCGCACCGCACCATCGTAAGGAGCAAGGAGTTCCACTCATGCACGTTCGACTCTCGATCCGGACGGCGACGGTCGTCGCCGCCACGCTGGCGGTGTCGGCCGCCTGCGGCACCAGCAATCCCGCGCGCCCGTCCGTGAGCTTCGCCACCCCCTCGACGCAGTCGCCGGCCGACGGCGCGGCGTTCAACTTCTCGCAGCAGCCGCTGACGCTGACGATCGCCAACGCGCCGAAAACCGGCGCCGGATCGACCACCTACCTGGTGGAGGTGTCGACGGCGGCGTCCTTCGATCCGATGGTGTTCTCGCGCGGCGACATCCCCGAGGGATCGGACGGCGTGACCACGGTGACCCTGCCCGTGCTCGACGCCGGCCGCACCTACTACTGGCGGTCGCGCGCGGTCGTCGACGGCGTCGAAGGCGCGCTGTCGAACGTCGCCAACTTCCTCGTGCGCGCCAACGTCGTGTTCCAGGCGCCGGTGCCGGTGCTGCCGGCGAACGGGCCGGTGTTCACCGAGCGGCCGACGTTCGTCGTCCAGAACGCCAGCCGCACGGGCACGGCCGGCGCCGTCACCTACGAGTTCCAGGTCTCGACGTCGTCGACGTTTGCATCGCTGCTGACGTCGGCGACGGTACCCGAGCAGCCATCGCAGACGTCGTGGACGCCGCCGGTCGATCTGCCGGAGGGCACGATCTACTGGCGCGCCCGCGCCATCGACGCGTCGAACTCGGCGGCCAGCGAGTACTCGAGCCCGCGGTCGATCGACCGCCAGCCGTCGAGCGGCGATCAGCTCGATCTTCGAACGGTGACGATCGTCCAGGGCCCGGGCAACATCGCCAGCTGGCCCGCGACCGCGCGCGTGACCGCGACCACGGCCCAGAACGGCATCGTCTGCATCGATCACACCCACCTCAACAGCTGGCCGGGGACGGTCTTCTTCGACGACCCGTCGACGCAGGTGCAGGGCAACCAGTGGATGTTCGCGTTCATCAACGGCCGTTGGTACGGCGGCTCGGGCCGCTGGTACCGCCCTGGACAGGCATGCAAGGACACCGAAACGAACGACGGCTTCAGCGGCACGTTCTACATGGACGGCAACGAGCCGTTGCGATCGTACGTGCCGCGCAACGGCGATCTCATCGGCCTGATGTCCTCGACGCCGAATCGCTTCTACCCCTCGATGCGTACCGTCGACGAACGCTCCAACGTCGTCGTCGTGCGGTGGGGAGGATAGATCGCCCCGTTCCAGGGTTGGGGGCTCTTCCGAGCTGCTCGGTGCCCGAAGTGCCGAGGTTCGGTTCCGGTTTCAGCACCGAACCTCGGAACCGAACCTCGGAACCGAACCCGGAACCCCGAACCGAACCCCGGAACCACGAACCCCGAGGAACCGCGGAACCAGAACCGCGGAACCCCGGAACCCCGAGAACCCCGGAACCCCGAGAACCGGGAACCATGTCGCATTCGTTCAATCGTGGATACCCACTGACCAGCAACACTGAAGCTGGAGGTGTTGGTCAATGAAGAACGCGATCAATTGGTTCGAGATTCCGGCGTCTGATTTCGGGCGGGCGACGAAGTTCTACGCGAAGATCCTCGGCGTCGAGCTGCAGCACGTGCCGATGGGGCCGAATCAGATGGGATTCTTTCCCGCCGATCAGGGCGGCGTCGGCGGCGCCGTCGTCGCCGGTCCGGATGCGCATCCCGCGCAAGGCGGCGCGACCGTGTATCTCAATGCAAATCCCGATCTGTCCGCCGTCGCGGGCCGGGTCGAAGCGGCCGGCGGCCACGTGATCGTGCCGAAAACGCCGATCTCGCCCGAGTATGGCTTCTTCGCGCTGTTCAAGGACACCGAAGGGAACGTCGTCGGCCTCCACTCCGAGCGCTGAACGCGCAACCCAAGCGTTCAAGATCCTGGTCGGGACCGTCAGGTGCTCCAGGTCCGACTGGTGCGGGCGGGTGCCAGGAACGCGCTCGCGCTCGTCATCTGGGAATCGATTGATTAAGGCGCGGTGTCCTTACCAAAGAGTCCCAGTAGACCAGCGTCAGGGCATTCGTCGC
>DASTCC010000297.1:0-6820 GCA_035711465.1 Vicinamibacterales bacterium | reverse complement strand
CTCCACAACTACACCGTGTGGGGCGATCTGGTGGCGCTGCCGGTGCAGCCGATCTTCGGCGTCATCGGCGCGTTCAACTTCGTCTATCTGCTCTACGTCGCCCTCGCCGGGTGGGGCGCGTGCCTGCTCGCATATCGCGTGACGGGCGCGCGCACGGAGTCGGTGCTCGCCGGGGTGGCGTTCGCGTGCGCGCCGTTTCTGGTCGCGCGGAGCCTCGGCCACTTCAGCCTGGTGGCGGCGGCGCCGCTGCCGTTCTTTCTCTACTGGCTCGATCGGACGTGGGAATCGATGCGCTGGCGCGACGCGGCGATGACCGGCGCCTGCGTCGCATGGGCCGCGGGCAGCGATCCCTACTACGCGGTGTACTGCGTCGGGCTCGGGCTGGCGTACGCCGCGTCGAAGACGCTGCGGTGGTCGTCGACGGCCGCGACTGCGCCGCGCCGGCGTGCCGTCGTCCGCGCGCTCGACGTCACGATCGCGCTCGCGCTCGGTCTCGCGATCCTGATCCGCGCCGCGGCGGGCGGCGCGCTCACGATCGGCGGCGTGACGATCTCGATGCGGTCGCTCTACACGCCGATGCTGATCGTCGCGATCCTGGCGCTCGTGCGCGCCGCCGCGGCGCGGCGCGTGCGCGTGCACTGGGCCCAGCCGCAGAACCTGGGCCGGCTGGCCGCGATCGGCGCAGCGATGGTGACGGTGACGTCGCTGCTGATGGCGCCGCAGCTCATCGCGCTCGTGACGCGCGCCGCTCAGGGCGAGATCGTCACCGTGCCGGTCCTGTGGCGATCGAGCGCACCCGGCGTCGACGCGCTCTCGTTCCTGGTGCCGAACCCGGCGCATCCGCTGGCGCCGGCCGCGTTGTCCGAGTGGCTGGCCGCGCAGCCGGGCGGCTACATCGAACAGGTGGCCTCGCTGCCGTGGGTCGCACTCATCGTGATCGCTGCCGGCTGGCGGCTCGTCCGCTTCCGGCCCGCGCCGCTCTGGACCGGGATCGCGCTCGGCGCCGCATGGCTCTCGCTCGGGCCATTCATTCGGATCGCCGGACTCGAGACGTTCCTGCCGACGCCGTGGGCGCTCGCGCGCTACCTGCCGCTGCTCGGCGCGGCACGCATGCCCGGCCGCATGGTGGTTCTCGTCTCGCTCGCGCTGTCAGTGATCTTCGCCGCGGCGCTGGCGGCGCTCATCCGCCGCAATCCGCCGGCGCGCACGGGCCTGCTCGCGATCGTCACGATCGCGTTGGCGGTCGAGCTGTGGCCGGCGCCGCGGCCGCTCTACGCCGCGAGCATCCCGGCGATATACCGGACGGTGGCATCCGATCCGCGCGACGTCCGCGTGCTGGAGCTGCCGCTCGGCATCCGCGACGGGCTCGGCCTGCTCGGCGACTCGTCGGCGCTGCCGCAGTTCTACCAGACCGCACACCGCAAGCGGATCATCGGCGGCTATCTGTCGCGCGTCTCGACGCGCAGCAAGGAGGCGCACCTGCGCGAGCCGGTCCTGAAAGCGCTGATCGAGCTCAGCGAAGGGCGGGCGCTCGATGCCGAGCTGGAGGCGCGCGCCCGCGCGGACGCCCGCGCCTTCGTCGATCGCGTCGCCCTCGGATACGTCGTGATCGACCGCGCCCGCGTCAGCGACACCCTGCACGCGTTTGCGACCGACGCGCTCGGATTGAGTCTCGTTGGCCAGACCGGCGACCGCGAGCTGTACGTGCCGCGATGAATCTATATAATCGCGACGTGACCCGTCCGATTTCCAACAACATCCTCGAGGCGATCGGCGATACGCCGCTCGTCCGGCTCAACTCGATCCCGGGCGGCGTCGTCGCCGGCGAGGTCTACGCAAAGCTCGAGACCTTCAATCCCGGCAACTCGATCAAGGACCGGATGGCGCTGCGGATGATCGAAGACGCCGAACGGGCCGGCCTGCTGAAGCCCGGCGGGACGATCATCGAAGGGACCTCGGGCAACACCGGCATGGGCCTGGCGATCGCCGCCGTGGTGAAGGGCTACAAGTGCATCTTCACCACCACCGACAAGCAATCGAAGGAGAAGATCGACGCGCTCCGCGCCTTCGGCGCGGAAGTGATCGTCTGCCCCACCGACGTCGATCCCGAAGACCCGCGCTCGTACTACTCGGTCTCGTCGCGCCTCGAGAAGGAGACGCCGAACAGCTGGAAGGCCAACCAGTACGACAACCTCTCGAACTCGGCGGCGCATTACGAACAGACCGGCCCCGAGATCTGGGAACAGACCGGCGGGCGCATCACCCACGTCGTCGTCGGCGTCGGCACCGGCGGCACGATCTGCGGCGCCGGACGGTTCCTCAAGGAACGCAATCCGAAGATTCAGGTCCTCGGCATCGACACCTACGGATCGGTGTTCAAGAAGTACAAGGAGACCGGCGTCTTCGACAAGAACGAGATCTACCCGTACATCACCGAAGGCATCGGCGAAGACTTCCTGCCGCAGAACGTGGACTTCTCGGTCATCGATCACTTCGAGAAGGTCACCGATCGCGACGCCGCGGTGATGACGCGGCGGATCACCCGCGAAGAGGGCATCTTCGCCGGCAACTCCGCCGGCGCGGCGATGGCCGGGCTGCTGCAGATGCGCGAACGCTTCCAGGCCGGCGACGTCACCGTGGTGATCTTCCACGATCACGGCACGCGCTACCTCGGCAAGATGTTCAACGACGACTGGATGCGCGAGAAGGGCTTCCTCGAGAAGAAGGGCCTGACCGCGCGCGATCTCGTCACCTCACGCAGGCGCACGACGCTCGTCGGGCTCGAGCGGCATGACCCGGTCACGCGCGCCATCCAGGTGATGACCGAGCACGACTACTCGCAGATGCCCGTCACCGACGGCGGCCGCATCGTCGGCTCGATCAGCGAGGCACACCTGTTCGAGGAGATCGTCCGCAACCCCCACGTCAAGTCACAGCCGATCGACAGCATCATGCAGCCGGCATTTCCGTTCGTGGACATCTCGACGGGCATCGACGCGCTGGCGGCGATGATTTCGCCCGAAACGCCGGCCGTGCTGGTCCGTGACTTCAAGAGTCAGGACACGTTCATCATCACGCGCTGGGACGTGATGCAGGCCCTGTCGTAGCGCGCAGACGTCTCAGAAGATCTTGAGCTTCTTGAACATTCGTCCGGCGAAGCCGAGGCCGTCCATGATCGAGGCGCCGGCCTTCGAGCCGGTGGCCATGACGGTCGAGCCGGCCCGCTTGGCGAAATCGATGGAGCCGGAGAAGAACCCGCGATCGAGCTCGTCGGGAGTCGCCGTCTGGACCGGCGCCAGGTAGCGCGCGGACAGGAACGGCACCTCGGCCGGTTCACTGAGCGGCACGGCCGCCGCCGGCGTGTCGGCGACGACGGCGGGAGCTTCGAGGGTGGCGATGCCGGCGGCCGGCGCGGCGGGCGGCAACGACGTCAGCCCGATCCCGGTCGAGGCCGCGAACATGGTCGGCCCGGACGCCAGCGCGAAAGAGGCCACGCGAGGTTTCGGCGCCGGAGCGGCGGTCATCGCTGCCGGGACGCTGACCACGCCCTCGCGATCCAGCGGGCGGGCAACGATGGCGCGATCCGAGCTCACGGCCAGGAGCGGCGAGGCAGGCTCCAGGACGCTCGATGCGGCAGGCAGCACGACGCGCGCCGGCCAGTAATCGACGAGGGCTCCGACTCCGGCCAGAACGGCCAGACCGCAAAGAGCCAGGCTTTTAGCGTAGAGGTCGCGACGAGAGTCGCCCCGCACAAGCGTAGTGTATCCAACCAGACACAAAACGCAATGTGGTGGAGGGATAACAGCCATGTTTTCTCTTGGTTCCGGGGTTCTCGGGGTTCCGGGGGTTCCGGGTTCCGGGGTTCTGGTTCCGGGGTTCTTCGGGGTTCGCGGTTCCGGGTTCGGTTCTGGGTTCCGGGTTCGGTTCTGGGTTCCGGGTTCGGTTCCGGGTTCAGGGTTCAGGTTCCCGGTTCACCCTCCCACACGGCGTCCCACCAGTATCAAGAGCAGGCTGACCAACCCGGCGGCTCCCCACAACCACCACGGTCGCCACTCGAGGATCGGCAGCGGCTCGGCCCGGCTGACGAAGGGCGTGGTCCGATCGCCGGCTCGGGTGGCGGCGTCGGTGCGCTGGCTGGGCGGCCACCGAGAGGCGGGCGCGGCGTGGGACGGGGTGTCCAGGATCGGGCCGAAGTAGCGTTCGAGGATCTCGTTCTCGCGCCACGCCCTGGCGATGTCCGTCGCCCAGGCGTCGTTGCGGGCGCGCACGTGCCAGAGGCCTTCGGCGAGGTATTGATCCTCGCGCGAAAACCGCTGCAGCGTCTTCGGCGGTGGACTTGATTGCCATCGCGCCGCGCGATCATCCGAGAGCCGAAGCAGCTCGGACGCCCGGTATCGGGACTTGAACGTCGTCGATCCGTCCTCGACGCGCCAGCCGAGGTGCACGAGGTGAACCAGACCCGCAAGCGCAAGGACGAGGACGGCGGCCGCGCGCGCCACGCGGCGGGCGTGGGTGGGCGCGAGATGCAGCGACAGCCGCGCCGGCGGACGGACGCCGAAACTGAAGACCAGGCCGGCGACGATCGCCGTCCAGTTCAGGAAGACGTCGCGAATCTCGCCGACGCGACCGGGCACGAACCACTGAAAAGCTTCGTCGCCGGTTGCGACGATCAACGCCCAGATCGACGGCAGCACCACGAGCGACAGGTCGATCGCGCCGGCGAGGAGGACCGCGCGATAGAAGAGCCAGGTGATGGCGCCGTAGGCGACGAAATGGAAGCGCTCGACCGCGTTGACGCTGGCCGACGCGGTGCCCGTCAGCCACGACGCGGCGGCCGCGATCGCGATCGCCGCGCCGATCAGCGAGGCGCGCATCCCGCGCCGCTCGCGGACGCGGGCGATGGCCGCCATCGCCGCGGTGGCGACGATGAGGACGATCGCGCCGTTGAAGAGAACGACGAAATGCCCTGGGAAGGTCGCGCGCAGCCAGGCCCGCGCCTCGCCCAGCCACGGCGCGCCCAGCACGAGTGTCGCGGCGGCGAGCGACGCGACCGCGAGCCGCGTCCCGAGCGTGGCCATGGCGGGACATCATGCGGCGAACCGCGAGTGCCGGCAAGCGGCCGCCACTCGCGCGCTGGCGTCAGCGCCGCACGATCAATGGCCGCGCGGCAGCCATCAGCACCAGGATCAACCCGAACGTGCAGACGATCGTGGCGCCCGTCGGCAGGTCGAAGAGCACCGAGAAATACATCCCGAGCACCGACACCACGACGCCCATCACCCAGCCAATCGCGAGGCGCGATCCGATCTTCGAGGCCCAGAGCATCGCGCCGACCGACGGCACGATCAGATAACAGAACACCAGCAGGACGCCGGCGATCGCCACCGACCGCGTGACGACGAACCCGAACGACGCGTAGAACAGGAAATCCCAGATCCGCACCGGGACTCCGCGCGCGGCCGCGGCCCGGGCATCGAGCGAGATCTCCAGGAACTGCTTGCGGCAGAGGTAATGGAACACGCCGATGGCCGTGTAGATCGCCGCGGTGGTCCACACCTCGGGCCACTGCACGGAGAGGATGTTGCCGACGAGCATGTCGCGCAGGTGCTCGCTCTCTCCCGACGACTGGCTCATCACGATGATGACCGCGGCCGACGCCACCGCGTAGGAGATGCCGATAATCGCTTCCTGCGGGATGTGCGCCTCGTGCCCTTTGACGATCGCGAACACCAGCGCCCCGATCAGCGTGAACCCGAGGCTCCACCAGTAGATCGACGGCGCGTGCGGATCGGCGCCGCGAAAGACGGCAATGGCGGCGCCGAGCGAGGCGATCTGCGCGAGCGACAGGTCGACGAAGATGACGCCGCGCTCGACCACGTGCAGGCCGAGATAGGCATGGATGCCCGCGATGATGAGGCTGGCCGCCATCGGCGCGGCCAGGAACTCGAGAACGGTCAGGGTGTCCATCGGGCTATTTCGCGGTGTTCGCTCTGAGCGCCTCCGAGAGCACGCGCACGTTGTAGTCGAACAGCTTGATGTAGTCCTCGGTGCCGGGCTGACCGCCGACGGAGGGCGCCAGCTCGACGACCTGCCCGCCGACCTGCGTCGCGATCGACTGCGGCGTCTTCTTGTCGAAGTAGGGCTCGACGACGATGAGCTTCACGCCCTGGCGTTTCATCTCGGCAATGAGCTCGATCGTGTGCGAGGGCGACGGCGGAATGCCAGGCTTCGGCTCGACGTAGCCGGTGACCACGAGCCCGAATCGCTCCATGAAGTTCGGCCAGGAGCGATGATACGTCACCAGCTTCGCGCCCTTGAACGGCGCCATCGTCGCGTCCCAGCGCTGCTCGGCGGCGCCGAGCCGCTTGTCGAAGTCGGCGTAGCGGGCGTCGAAGTACGCCTTGTCGGCCGGCTGCAGTTCCGACAGCTTGGCGCGAATCGCCTGTGCGATCTGCCGGCCGTTGCCGGGATCGAGCCAATAGTGCGGGTTGCCCTGCGCGTGGACGTCGCCCATCGCGCGCGTCACCTGCCCGGTCGGAATCTCGAGAATCCTGACGTTGGCGGAGGCGTCCAGGTACCCGGCCGCACCCGGCTGGACTCTGGCGTTGCGGCCGCTCGTGAGGAGCGACGGCAGCCAGCTGTTCTCGAGCTCGCGGCCGACCGCGATCAGCAAACCGGCGCGATTGACCTCGAGAATGAAGCTCGGCTTCGGATCGACGAAGTGCGGGTCCTGGTAGCCGCGCGCGATGGCGGTGACCCTGACCTTGTCGCCGCCAATCTCGCGCGCGATCGCGGCGAGGTCCTCGGTGGTGGCCACCAC
>DASTCC010000296.1:0-9330 GCA_035711465.1 Vicinamibacterales bacterium | reverse complement strand
CCGCCGGGTTGACGGCGGTGATGCGATCGCCGGTGACGACGACGGTGGCGGGCGAGATCATGCGGCCTGCCTGCACGTCGAGCATGCGCGCTGCGCGGACGACGACTGGGGCCGGCGGCGGTGGAGCGGGGGGCTGCGCCTGCGGCGCGGCCAGGCCGGTTGCGCCGAGCGCGATCACGGCGAGGCCGATCCGCGCCAGTCGTGAGCAGTTCGGGTACACCATTGGCTGCCTCCGGGAGCGGAGCGCATGGTACCGCAGGTCAATCGCGATCGAGCCGGAAGGAGTGCAGGGTCGCGTGCTGCCCGATTTTGCGAAGGCATTCCGTCTCGAGCGCCGTTCCTGCCGCCAGGTAGTCGGGACCGACCGAACGATAGACGGAAAAGTAGCCGCTCAGCGTCCCGCTCACCGTGGAACCGGTGCGCGTTCCCGACAACGGCCCTGAGATTCCGAGGAATCTCGTCGGCGACAATCGCTCCATCAGCACCCACCGCGGCGGAAAGCGCTCAGCGTCTGGGTCGCGCTGGAAATACATGTCGACGTGATCACCGGCCACGCCGCCGATCCCCGCCTGCGGGTAGTCATCGAACACAACTCGTCCAGTGGAGTCGAGGGCGACGCTCAGCTGCGATCCGCGCTGCGCGATCGCCACCGACAGCGTCCGGAACATCGTCTCTGCCGGCAGGACCGAGGCGCACGTCGACTCGGCCTCGAGCGTCAGTCGCCAGGTGCCGGCGAGGGAGTCGTATCCCGGAAGTGGTTCGAGCCCGAAGTCGACATTCGCATCAGTGGAGACGAGGAGCGCGTGCGTCACCGGCCGCAGGCCCTCCTGTATCACCTGCAGTTCGGTCGGGCCGGCGAGCCCATAAAGATAGTAGCGGCCCTCGTAATCCGTGGACGCCTTCAAGCCGGTGTGGCGGCCGCTCAGGACGGAGACGGGAACGCCAGGAAAGGGCCGACCCGACTCGGTCACGACGCCGCTGACCTCGTAGGTCCCGGCTTCGAGGACGAGCACCCGCAGGGTCGCAGCGCTTCCGCCGGGAGCCGGATAGGAGGCCGTCAGATCGAGAGCGCCTTCGGCGACGCCTGTCACTCGTCCTGGTCCATCGATGCGCACCGTGCCGCCGCGCGCCCACGTCTGCTGCAGCACGGCGCTGGCGGTCACGTCGTCCGAAGCGCCGTCAGAAAGGGTTGCGATGACGCGGTAGTCGGCGGTCTGATCGGGAGCGATCCGCGAAGGGCCTTCGAGGCGAATCGAGACCAGGCCGGCGCCCGCGGGCATCGTGGTCGGACGAGTCGGCGATTGCCCGCAGCCCCCGACCAGCAGGGCGGCGAAGACGAGCACCGCCGGCACGCGCGTGCGTCTTGCCATGGCAAACCGGTGTCGTTGTGATTTCGCCGGATGATACACGATCGCCCTGCCGGCTCACCAGCTGACGACTGGCGTCGGCACCATCGGTGCGCAGCGGCCAGCTCGTGCGCCTGTCACCTCCGAACGAATCGATAATATTGACATTGTCAGTATGAGCACTAATACTGACAACGTATGTTTTAGGCTAATTCGACCAGCTGGTCCTGCGCGCCGCGCGACGCGTCGTCGGCGGGCAATGTTCACCTCGCGGCGCGGGTGGCGGGCGACCTCAGCACTGCCGCAGACGCGCTGCATCGGATTGCGGCGCGAACGGAGCCGCCGCTCCGCGTCACCGCTGTCCAGCCGCACGATCAGGTGAACGCCGGAACGTTCCGACAGATCAACTTCTGGGTCGGGCTGGTGAGCGCCATCAGCATCTCGACCCTCATCGTCGCGCTCAGCGGCCTCTATGCGGTGACGTCGTTCGCGGTCTCGCGGCGGACGCGCGAGATCGGCATCCGTGCCGCCCTCGGTTCTAGCCGCGGCCGACTGATCTGCGTGATTCTGCGCGGGCCGTTGCTGCGCCTGGCGCTTGGCATCGCGCTCGGCTGGGGGCTGACGGTGCTGCTCAGCGGACAGACATCGCTTACGCCTGGCCGCGTCGCGGCATCGGGCGGCTATGCCGCCGTGATGTGCGGCGTGTGCCTGCTCGCGTGTGTGGCGCCGGCGCGCCGGGCGATGGCCGTCGATCCGATCGAGGCGCTGAGAGCGGAGTAGCGGGAGCTCTATCCCGCCTGGCCGGACCTCGCTGCGACTTCCTCGAGCGCCCAACGCAGTTTCTGCAATCAGATCGACTGTTCAGCTGTCGGCGCGGCCTCGGCAATCCGGCACGTGACTTGCTCCACCGGAAACGGGATGACGATGCTATCGTCGTCGTCCTGAAAGGGGACAGCGTGTCGGAAGCACGATTCGTTGCCATCGAGGAGCGCTTGACGTCGGTCGAGAACAAGGTCGACGCCCTGCACGGTGAGCTGCGCGACACCGCCGCGTTGCTGCGCGGGGAGATGCGGGAGACGGCCAACCAGCTGCGCGGTGAAATCCGTGAATCAGCGGAGACCTTGCGCGGTGAAATCCGTGAATCAGCGGAGACCTTGCGCGGCGAAATCCGTGAATCAGCGGAGACCCTGCGCGGCGAAATCCGGCAGTCCGCGGAGACCTTGCGCAGCGAATTCCAGGAGTCGGCCGAAACCTTGCGTGTCGAGATGCACGCGGAGATGCACGCGTTCGCGGGCTCACTGCGTCACGAGATGCGCGTCCTTCATGAAGACACGATCGCCAACATCAAAGCGCTCGCCCCGGACTTTGCGCCGATCCGGCGCGAGTTCCAGGAGGCCGACGCACGGCTGAGGGATGACGTCGAGCGGCGGCTGACGCCGCTCGAGGCCGCGATGCGTGCGCGGCGTAAACCCAGGCGGCCCGAGTAGCGATCGGCGCCGCGCGCCACAGCCCGTCGCGCCTGGCCTTAAGCCCCATGCCTCGAGCCCCAAGCCCCAAGCCCCAAGCCTTGACCGTCTTGCTGCTATAATACTGACAAAGTATGTTTTTAGGAGAGTTCGAACAGCTGGTTCTGCTCGCCTGCGCGCACCTGGGCGACGACGCCTACGGCGTGTCGATCGTCGACGAGATCGAGCGCCGCACCGGAAGGCGGGCCGCACATGCGGCGGTCTATGTGACCTTGCGGCGGCTGGAGCGCAAGGGCCTGCTCGAGTCGTGGATGGGCGATCCCACCGCCGAGCGCGGCGGCAAAGCGCGCCGGCACGTGAAGCCGACCCGCGCCGGCACCGCGGCGCTTGCCGAGAGCCGGCGCATGTTCCAGCAGATGTGGCGCGGCCTCGACGGCAGTGCCCGGCGGCAACGATGAGCCGGCCGCCGCGACTGGCGAAGGCGCTGCTCGATCGCAGTCTGCCGGCCGACGTGCGAGCCGGTATCACCGGCGACCTCGACGAGCGCTTGTCGCGCGACGCAGCCTCGGACGGCGGCCGCGTGGCGCGCTGGCGCTATCGCCGCGCGGCGCTGGCGATCGCGACGCGCTTCCTGATCGAACGGTTGCGCGAAGCCGCCGCGGGCTTCCTCGCGTGGCGAATCTCGTTCCTCGATCTGCGGCTCGGGCTGCGCATGCTGGTCCGCTATCCGGTGCTGACGCTGATCGGCACGGCGTCGCTGGCGTTCGGCATCGCGCTCGGCGCCGCCGTGTTCGCGTTCATCTCGCTGATGCTCTGGCCGATCCTGCCGCTGCCCGAGGGCGATCGCGTCGTCAGCGTGCGGCTCTACGACACGGCCGCCAATCAATATGAGAGCCGGCTGACCGCCGACCTCCTTCGCTGGGAGCAGGCGACCACATCGCTGGCCGAGCTCGGCGCCGGCCGCGGCCTCAATCGCAATCTGACGATGGCGGACGGCGTCATCGAGCCGGTCAACGTCGCCGAGGTCACGGCGTCGACGTTCCCGATGGCGCGCGTCGCGCCGATTGCCGGCCGCGCGTTGACCGACGCCGATGCTGCGCAATCGGCGCCGCCGGTGATGGTGATCGGCGAACGGCTCTGGCGCTCGCGCTTCCACGCGGATCCGGCGATTCTCGGGCGGCAGATCACGCTCGCCAATACGCCTACGGCCGTGGTCGGCATCATGCCGGAAGGCTTCAGGTTTCCGCGCGCGCACGAGGTGTGGGTGCCGCTCCGGCTCGATGTCACGGCAGCCCCGCGGACCGGCACGCCGCTGCGCGTCTGGGCGCGGTTGCAGGACGGCGTCACGCTGCCTCAGGCGGCGACGGAATTCGAGGTACTCGCCGCCGCTGCGGCGACCGCTTGGCCGGCGACGCACGAGCACCTGCGCGGCGTGGTGATGCCGTTCGCCGCGTCGAGCTCGGCGCTCGATCCCGCCGATCGCCTGGCCATCGGCTCGATCAACCTCGGCGTGGCGCTGCTCGTCCTGCTCATCAGCGGCAACGTCGCACTGCTGATGTTCGCGCGCGCGGCGACGCGGGAGTCCGAGATCCTCGTGCGCACGGCGCTTGGCGCCAGCCGCGGCCGCCTGATCCGGCAGTTCTTCGCCGAGTCGCTCGTGCTGAGCGCGCTCGCGGCGATCGTCGGCCTGGCGCTGTCCCGGATGGCGGTCGGCTGGGGCGTCGAGGCCTTTGCCGCCGCCGAGAGCACGAATCAACTGCCGTTCTGGCTGACGCCGCGGCTGCCGCCGCTCTCGATCGCGTACGGCTGCGGGCTGGCGCTCCTGGCCGCGATCGTGACCGGCATGCTGCCTGCCTTCAAGATGACGCGTGGCCTCTCATCTCGCCTCCGGGAGAGCAGCGCCGGCGGCGGCGGTGTGAAGTTCGGCGGCATCTGGACGACGCTCATCGTCGCGCAGATCGCCGTCACGGTCACGTTCCCCGTCGTCGCGTTCTACGTCAAGCGCGACGCCTGGCAGATCGAAACCACCGATATCGGCATTCCGCCCGCGGAAGTCCTGTCCGCGTCGCTGGCGCGCGACGTCGATCTTTCACAAGCGCGTTACGTGGCCGCGGTGCTCGCGGTTCGCGATCGGCTGGCTGCGGCGCCCGGTATCCGGCGCGTGGCGCTGGCCGACAAGCTGCCGTTCACGTGGCATGGGCATTACATCATCGATGTCGACGAGGGCGGCGCCGCGGCGCTCGAGGAGGGCGGGATGTGGGACGCACCGGTCGACGGCTACCGCGTCAGCACCGCGTCCGTCGATCCGGCGTTCTTCTCGACCTTCGACGCCGAGCCGCTCGCGGGACGGCTGTTCACGGACGCCGACTATGCCAGTCCGGCGCGTGTGGCGGTCGTCAACCAGTCGTTCGTCGCGCGCGTGCTCGGCGGACGCAATCCGATCGGCCGGCGCCTCCACTATCGGAGGGATCTCGACCCGAACGGCGGGCAACGCCCGCCGATCGGCAGCCCGCCGCCGTCAATCGAGATCGTCGGACTGGTGCGTGACCTGGGGATGGCGACCGAGCCCGACCCGAAGGTGGCCGGAATCTATCTGCCGCTCGATCTGCGGTCGCTCGGCACCGTCCAGATCGCGGCCCGCGTCTCTGGCGACATCACCGCGGCGACCGCGGCGCTCCAGCAGATCGCCGCGCGGACCGATCCGCTAATGCGCGTGTCGGCAGTCCAGCCGCTCGATCAGGTGACTCTTGGCGCGCTCCGCGAAATCAACTTCTGGGCGCGGCTTGCCGGCGCCGTTGGCCTGTCGGCGCTCGTGCTCGCGCTGAGCGGCATCTACGCCGTCACCTCGTTCGCCGTCGCGCGCCGGACCCGCGAAATCGGCATCCGCGTGGCCCTCGGCTCGAGCCGCGGGCGCCTGATCGTCTCGATCCTGCGCCGGCCGCTGCTCCAACTCTCGTGCGGCATCGTCGCCGGATGGGTCTTGATCCTGCTGCTCAGCGGTCAGATCTCGTTCCGGCCGGGGCTTGTCGCCGGCCTGACCGTCTACGTGGTGCTGATGGGCGCCGTCTGCCTGCTCGCCTGCGTCGTGCCGGCGCGGCGGGCGATGGCGGTGGATCCAATCGAGGCGTTGCGGACGGAGTAGCTCAGCGCAGCTTCTTCAATTTCTGAATCGCCTTCGCGAGCGATCGTCCGCGTTTCCGCATCTCGTCCCAGAGATCGCCGGCCGCGTCGATCCGATCCGGCATGTTCCGCAGCGTGAACGTCTGCGGATGCACCTGGCCGCGTTCGATCTCCTCCCACGTGCACGGCGCCGACACCGGTGCGCCCGGCTTCGCGCGCACGGTGTACGCCGCGGCGAACGTCGCGCCGTAGCCGTTGCGCCCGGTGTCCACGTAGATGCGTTCACCGCGATCGGCCTTGCTGAACTCCTGCGTCAGCCGATCGGGCGCGCGCTGCGTGAACAGCGTGCCGACAGCGTTCGCGAAGCCGGCGACGACGTCCACCGGCGTCTTGCCGTCGATGGGGACGACGATGTGAAAGCCCTTCGAGCCCGAGGTCTTGACCCAGGACGGCAGCCCGAGCTCCTCCAGGAGATGACGCAGCTCGACGGCCGCCCTGCGCACGGCGTTGACGTCGTCGGTCGACGGGTCCAAATCGAAGACGCACACATCGGGCAAGTCGAGCTTCGGCACGCGCGAGATCCAGACGTGATGAGTGATCGTGTTCTGGTTGGTGACCCAGAGCAGCGATCGCCGATCGGTGATCACGGGGTAGTGGACGACGCCGCCCTTCTTCGGCACGTCGACGCGTGTCAGCCAGGCAGGAAACCCCTTGGTCACGCTCTTCTGCCAGAAGCCTTCGGCGCCGATGCCGGAGGGATACCGCTCCATGGTCAGCGGCCGGCCGCGAAGGTGCGGCAGCATGACGGGCGCCATCGTCTCGTAGTACTTGGCGAGATCGCCTTTGGTGATGCCGTCGGCGGGGAAGAGCACCTTCTCGGGATGCGTGATCACGCGCGCTCCCGGACGACGTCGCGAGCCTTCTTGTCGAAGCGGACGCCGATCAACCGCGGATGCCGCAGCTTGTCGTGCACCGTCCACTCGGTGAAGTTGACCTGCACGACGATCTGCGGTGTGACCCAGTGCACGCGCAGTTTCGGCAGCCCCGTGGCGCGCGTGAACGGCGATTTCGCCACCTCGATTGCGTCCAGCCGCCGGCGGAGATCGACGAGCAGTCGAGTGTCGAAGCCCGTCCCGATCTTGCCGGCGAACACGAAGTCGTCGCCCTCGTAGTAGCCGACGAGCAGCGCGCCGAGACCGACGCGCGCGCCCTGCGGGTCGGTGAAGCCGCCGACGACCAGTTCCTGCGACGCCTCGCACTTCATCTTCAGCCAGTGCTTCGAGCGACGATGCTCGTACGGCGATCCGCGGCGCTTGGCGATCACGCCTTCCCAGCCCTCGCTGCAGGCGCGATCCCACGGCGTCGGGCCGTTGATGAGCTCGACGCGCTTCAGCGGCGGTGAAAACGGCAGACCCTTCAGGAGCGCGCGGCGTTCCTCGAGCGGCAGCGTCGTGACCAAGCGGCCGTTCAACCACATCACGTCGAACACGTGGTAGCTGCTGTGCCCGTCCCAGGCGACTTCGCCGTCGAGGATCGCGTCCTTCACCGGCAGCTTCGCGATCGCATGGGCGACGTTCGGCAACTGCTGCAGCAGCCGGTTGCGCGAGTAGAGCTCGACCTCTGCGCCGCGTTTGTAGGCGAGCAGCCGGATGCCGTCGAACTTGCGCTCGAAGATCCAGTCCGGTCCGGTGAACCGTTCCTCTGTCAGCGTCGCCGCCATCGGCTCGAGCCACTCGGGCATTCGCGTCGCGCTCCTGGCCATGTCCCACCACATTACGCGAAGTGGCCATCGCCCCGGATCGCTGGACCGTTCGTCAGGCGCAGTTGTTTCTTGGTTCATTGGCCGCAGAGCGATGGATTGGCTGCTAAGCTGGCCGCGCGCATCGCGGCGAAGCGGCCAGGTGGCCGGCGGCGGAGCTGGAGGCGGAATGGAAGACATCGTGACGCGCTTTTTCAATGACCTGATCGAGCGGCTCACCGGCCCGCTGACCTTCCGCCTGTTCCTGCAGCCAGCGATGGCGATATTCCTGGCGACCCGCGACGGCATCGCCGACGCGCGAGATGGCCGCCCGCCGCATCTCTGGCGGATGATCACCGGCGACGCTCAGGCGAAGGCCCGGCGATGGAGGGAAACCTGGCAGGCCGTGCTCAAGGTCTTCGTCCTCGCTGTCGTCCTCGACTGCGTGTATCAGTGGATCGTCATCCGCTGGGTCTACCCGGGCGAGGCCATGTTCACGGCGGTGATCCTGGCGATCGTGCCGTACGTGCTGCTTCGCGGCTGGATCAACCGCCTCGCGCGGCCACGCATCGGGCCGAAGGCCGGCGCGCATCGATAGCCGGATGTCGCAGGTAGACTCGTTGAGCAGTACGGAGCGTCCACATGGATCCGCGATCCGCTGAAGCAGCTCCTTCGACCGCGCCCGGCTCGCCTGCGCAGGGAGCAGCGCCGTTCCCCGACATGGTCTGGATCCCGGGCGGCACGTTCCGCATGGGCTCCGATCATCACTATCCCGAGGAGCGTCCGGTGCACCGGGTCAGCGTCGACGGATTCTGGATGGACCGCCATCCGGTGACCAACGAACGCTTCGCGCGCTTCGTCGCGGCGACCGCGCATCGCTCGTTCGCGGAGATCCCGCCGGACCCGAAGGACTATCCGGGCGCGCTGCCCGAGATGCTCTACGCCGGATCGCTCGTGTTCGTGAAGCCGGCCCAACGAGTGGATCTCCGCAATCCGGGCCTCTGGTGGGAATACATGCGCGGCGCGTGGTGGCGGGCGCCGTACGGGCCGGGCAGCTCGATCGACGGCCTCGAGCGGCATCCGGTCGTGCACGTGACGTTCGGCGATGCCGAAGCGTGCGCGCGCTGGGAGGGCAAGACACTGCCGACGGAAGCCGAGTGGGAGTTCGCGGCGCGCGGCGGCATGGACGGCGCCGAGTACGCGTGGGGCAGCGAGTTCACGCCCGACGATCGCCACCAGGCCAACACCTGGCAGGGCGAGTTCCCGTGGCACCACGACTGCCGCGACGGGCACGAACGCACGTCACCGGTCGGCAGCTACGCGCCGAACGGCTATGGGCTTCACGACATGATCGGCAATACCTGGGAATGGACCACCGACTGGTATCAGGCCCGCCACCCGGCCGAGGAGCCGAAAGCGTGCTGCGTGCCGAAGAACCCCCGCGGGCCGCGCGCCGAGGAGAGTTACGATCCCCGCCAGCCCGAAATCCTGATCCCGCGAAAAGTGCTGAAAGGCGGCTCGCACCTCTGCGCGCCGAACTACTGCCGACGTTATCGCCCCGCGGCCCGG
Organism: Vicinamibacterales bacterium; assembly: GCA_035711465.1. Taxonomy (GTDB): domain Bacteria; phylum Acidobacteriota; class Vicinamibacteria; order Vicinamibacterales; family SCN-69-37; genus DASTCC01. The sequence goes on along the minus strand of DASTCC010000296.1, from coordinate 91 downwards.
TTTCCCGAGCCCGTCGACACGTCAACGTCGCACGTCGGATTCCGCTGCATCGTCCGGCCGTAGTGGGGTCGGAGGAGGGTCGGAGCAGGGT
>DASTCC010000295.1:0-3329 GCA_035711465.1 Vicinamibacterales bacterium | reverse complement strand
GAGGACGAGACCCAGCAGGCCGATCTGGCGCGGCCGATCGACGCCGGCGGCGGCGGTCTCGACGCGATGTGGAACGACGACTTCCATCACAGCGCGCTTGTCGCCGCCGGCGCACCGCGGGAAGGCTACTACGCGGCGTATCACGGATCGTCGCAGGAGCTCGTCAGCGTCGCCAAACGAGGGTTCCTGTATCAGGGACAGCCTTCGCCGGTCGCCGGACAGCCGCGCGGCGCCGATGCGTATGGCCTGCGGCCGTCCTCGTTCGTCTGCTTCCTGCAGAATCACGATCAGATCGCGAACAGCCTGACCGGCGCCAGACTCCATCAACAGACGTCTCGCGGCCGATGCCGCGCGCTCACGGCGCTGCTCCTGCTCGGTCCGTGGACGCCGCTGATCTTTCAGGGTGACGAAGAGGCCGCGGCTGCGCCGTTTCTGTTCTTCGCGGACCACGAGGGCGATCTGGCGCGCGCGGTGGCCGAGGGCCGTCGATCGTTCCTCAACCAGTTCGCGTCGGCGGCTGAATCGACGAGCGCACTCGATCCGCCGCACGCGGCGGCGACCTTCGAGCGGTGCGTGCTCGATCACACGAACACGCCTGAAGGCCCGGCGACAGCACTGCTCTATCGCGATCTCATCGCCATGCGGCATGCGGAGCGGCCGACCCTGGTCGATGCCGAGATCGACGGCGCCGTGCTTCCGGGCGAAGCCTTCCTGCTTCGCTACTACGCACGCGGCAGCGCGGCGAAGTCCGATCGACTCCTTGTCGTCAATCTCGGCGGGCCGGTCGAGCTGCCACTTCTTGCCAACCCGCTGCTTGCCTGGCCCGATCGAGGGCGACCATGGCAGGCCGGGTGGTCATCCGAGGATCGGAAGTACGGCGGCGCGGGCGAGGGGCTGGCCACCGGCCAGCCCCGATGGCGGCTGCCCGCGGAAAGCGCGTACTGGCTCGCCTGATCTACTCCTGCCGCAGGCATCCGACCACGACCCCGGCCATGGCGCGGACGCCGATTCGCGACCGCGCCGACGATCGGCATCGCTAACAGTCGCATCACGCTGGCCATTGTGGCACGCGCGAATCGCGGAAGGCTCGCGTGGTGCGGAATCTCAGCCGGCGATGGGCTGCTTGAAGCGGGCGAGCCGCGATCGCATCCAGGGCTCGGCTGACGCGCGCAGGAGGTCGGCGGCGACAGGGTGTCTGAAACGGTATTCGTGCGGCCCGCCCGGTCCTGAGGACACAGACGCCGGCGTGACGAACAGACGCCGCTCGGCGAATTCGGCGAGGCGGCGATCGACGACGTCGGCGGCCGCGCCCGGAAGCACGGTCGCGATCGATTCCGGCGTGAACTGCACCCCCACGCGCGCAGCCGCCTCGAGCACGCGGCGTTCGGCGACGCTCAGATGATCGATCTGCGACTGCAATCCGCCGATCAGCCCGGCCAGCAGGACGTCGTCGATGCTCTCGGCGCCAGGCGTCAGCTGCCAGCCATCGGGCGTGACGAACATGCGGTTCATGCCGATCAGGGTCTCGAGCGTGCTGGCGATGAGCATCGGATGTCCGCCGGTCGCGCCGGCGAGCGGCGCCGCGAGGACGCGACTGACGCCGCATCCGAACCGCATCTCGACGTACCTGGCCACTTCAACGTCCGTCAGCGGCCGCAGGCGAAGGACGTGCCCCCACTGCTCGGAAGTCAGATCGTGCGCGAGACGGTCGATGAGACCGACCGCACGCTGCTCGCCACGGCAGCATGTGACGACCATCATGAGACGGCTCGGCGCGGCGCGGTGAGCCATCGCCGTCAGCCACTCGAGCGTCGTCACGTCGCTCCACTGCATGTCTTCGAACATCAGGAGCAGCGGCACGTTCTGCGCGAGGTCCTCGAACACGTGCGTGATCTCGCGGCCGACCTGCGCCGCGGTCGAGAACGAGTTGCCGCGCCGGGCGTGCGGACCCGCCTCGGGCAGCCGCGATCGGCGCTTCCACGTCGGCGCGTGTGCCTCGATGGCCGGACCGACCGCGTGCGGATACTGCCGCATCAGCAGATCGACGGCGTCGCCGAGCACAGCGTAGGCTTCGACGCGGCCGCGCATGTCGAGGGCCTGGCCGACCGACACCCGCGCGCCAAACTCGGCATTCGCGATCCTGGCCAGCGTCCGGCACAGCGCGGTCTTCCCCCATCCGCGCTCGCCGTCGATCACGACCAGCTGCGGCTGCGCCCCGACCACGGCCGCCCCCAGCGCGCGACGAAGCAGCGCGAGTTCGTCCTCGCGCCCGGCGAGGACCGGCGGCGCCGGATCGTCGTCGCCGTCGCTGAAAGGCACCGGCGCCTCGGTGACATCGGCGACGAACGTGTAGCCGCGGCCGGGATCGGCGCGAATGAACCGCGACGGGGTCGCTCGGTCGTCGAGGGCGCCGCGCAACTCGTGCACGAGCGCCTTGATGTTCTGCAGCTGGACGTGGGTATCCGGCCAGACGTGCGCCATGATCTGCGCGTGTGATTGGGGCGTCGCTGGATGCTCGAGGAAGTACGCCAGCAGGTCGCCGGCCTTGCGGGTGATCGCTATCGAAGCCCTGGATCGCCAGAGCGTTCGGCTCGAGTCGTCGAACAGAAACGGGCGGAAGTATTTCATCGTCGGCTTCGTCGGGTCGATGCACGCGCACCGCTCACGCCACGACCCGCAGGTCCGGTCACCTCCCTGCAGGAGTTGTGCCTCTGCCCCGGAAGCTCCCGGCGCAGCAACATGACCCGCGAGCGCCGCGTGACACCCGCAGCCCACGGTATTTCACGGCCCGGGGCCCGCGTGCGCGGGACCGGACACGGGTGCCAGCGCGAGCACGACGATTTCCGACGATTTCCGTTGGTGTCGCCTGACGCAGAAGACGGCAACACAGTTGCAGCATCGAACTGCGGGACCGCCTCCGAGATGCCAATGATCCTCGCGTGGATCGCTATCCGGGCGAAGCCGCACAAACGCGCCGAGATTCTCAGCGCGGTGGACGATCTGATTCTGCGGATGCGCGGTGCCGCCGGCTGCTCGACGGGCCGGCTGCTCATCGACGCCGACGATCCGAACGCCTTCACCGTGCTGTCCGAGTGGCACTCGTCTTCGGATGCCGAGTCGTTCTTCCGCTCGGGCGACTACCAGGCATTCCGCGGCGTGCGCATCCTGCTGCGCGGCGAGCCGCTCATCGTCCTGGACGAAGTGCAGGCGCGAGTGACCCGATCTTTCACCGCCTGACGCGCCATTCAGCGCGGGCGCGAGATGCCGAGCTTCAGCATGCGGCTGCGCAAGGTGCTCGACTTCATCGCCAGCAGCTGCGCGGCGCCGGC
>DASTCC010000294.1:0-3566 GCA_035711465.1 Vicinamibacterales bacterium | reverse complement strand
TTCAATCCGGACCGCGGCAGACGCCCGACGCCGATCCCCGGCACGTGTATCACAACGTCGCCGTCGCCATCGATCCGGCGCGCACGCTCTTCAACGGCGCGCCGGCGCTGCTCTGCACCGCGATCGACGCGCTGATGCTGTCGCCGGGACAGCGCGTGCTGCACCTCGGCACCGGGCTCGGATATTACACGGCGATTCTCGCCGCCTGCGTCGGTCCGACCGGCCACGTCGCCGGTCTCGAGATCGACGCAGACCTCCACGCCCGCGCGCGCGAGAACCTCGCCGCCATGCCGTGGGTCGAGATGCGCGCCTCGGGCACGCTCGCCGCCGGTGAGATGTTCGACGCGATCCTGATCAATGCTGGCGTCACTCATCCGCAGCCGGACTGGCTCGATGCCCTGACGCCCGGGGGCCGGATCGTGCTCCCCTTGACGGTCGCGATGCCGCAGATGGGTCCGATTGGCAAGGGCCTGCTCCTCGCAGCGACCGGCACGGACGATCCCCGAGTGTTCTCGCTCCGCATCGTAGCGTTCGTCGCGATCTACTCCGCGATCGGCTTGCGTGATGACGCGGTCAACGGCGAGCTCGGCCGGGCGCTGCAGAAGGCGCCGTACCCGCCGTTGAAGCGGCTGCGCCGCGACGCGCACGACGCCGACGCGAGCTGCTGGCTGCACACGCCTGGCGGCTGCCTCTCGCTCTCCTGATCGATCCGTTCGGCTTCCCGCTATGATGCGCGGACGCTCCACCGGAGGTTCCGCATGGACGCCCTCCTGCACGACATCCGCTACGGATTCCGCCAGCTCCTGCGCCAGCGCGGCTCGTCGCTGGTTGCGATCGTCACGCTGGCGCTCGGCATCGGCGTCTCCACCGCGATCTTCTCCGTGATTGACGCCACCATGCTGCGGCCGCTGCCCTATCCGGACCCCGAGCAGCTCGTGACGCTCGGGCCCGAGGAGATGCGGTCGGACGGCCGCACCGGCCGGCCAACCGCGTCGTACGCCGACGTCCGGTTGTGGCAGGGCGCCGACGACGTGTTCTCGATGGTGGCGGGCAGGGGCAGCGCCTTCCGCGGCCGCATCGTCGACGACGGCGAACCCGAGCGGATCCAGGTACTGCACTTCACGGAGGACTACCTGCCGATGCACGGCGTCGCGCCGATCGTCGGCCGCAACTTCACGCTCGCCGACACCGATCCCGGCTCGCCGCTGGTGGCGTTGCTCGGCTACCGGTACTGGCAGACGAAGTATCAGGGCCGCGCAGACATCGTCGGCCAGACGCTGCGCTTCGACACCGAAGTCGCGACCATCGTCGGCGTGCTGCCGGCGACGTTTCATGCGACGTCACCGGTGGCGACGCCGCTGCGCATCCCCATCGCCGAGGCCCCGCGTCGCGGTACCGGGCGCGTGTCGGCGTACGCGCGGTTGCGGCCCGGCATCACCATCGAGCAGGCGCGCGAGCGGCTCACGGCGCGGATGGCCGAGCAGCCCATACCTGAAGGCCGGGGCAAGACGACGGTGTGGATGACGTCGCGGCTGGAGTCGGCGGTCAATGGTTACCGGACGACCGTGAACGTCATCAGCGGCGCGGTCGCGCTGATCCTGCTCATCGCGTGCGTCAACGTCGCCGGACTCCTGCTGGCGCGCGGTGCGGCGCGGCAGCCCGAGCTCGCCGTGCGCGCGTCGATGGGCGCGGGGCGGCTGCGGCTGCTGCGGCAGCTCCTGACCGAGAATCTCCTGCTCGCGGCGATCGGCGGCGCGCTCGGCGTGCTGCTGGCCTGGCTCGCGCTCGACGCGATCGTCGCCAACATTCCGCTGTCGATCCCGGCCGACTCACCGGTCACGCTGAACCTGAAGGTGCTCGCCGCCACTGCGGTGCTGCTCGTGCCGACGTCGCTCGTCTTCGGACTGATTCCGGCGCTGCGCCTCTCGCGCGTCGCGCTCGGATCGGTGCTGGCGCGCAGCGGCAAGCAGCGGAGCACCGCGCTTTCGCGGCGAGCCGGACAGCTGCTGATCGCCGTCGAGGTGGCGCTCGCGGTGGTGCTGATGACTGGCGCGGGGCTGATGATCCGCAGCTTCGCACGGATTGCCGCCGTCGATCTCGGGTTCTCGCGGCACAGCCTGATGGTCATGGAAGTGCTGCCGCTCGATCGCAATCCCGACGTGCACCAGAACTTCTACGGAGCGCTCCTCCAGCAGGTGCGAACACTGCCGGGCATCGGCTCGGCCGGGATCGTCGACAACTTCTCGCTCGGCGGCGGCACGACCTTCTCGTCGATCGTGATCGACGGCACGCCGAAAGGCTCGACGATCTTCAGGGTGACGCCGGGATACTTCGAGACGATCGGCGCGACGCTGATCGCGGGGCGGCTGCCGACCGACGCCGACGCCGCATCCGGCTTCCGCGCCGCGGTGCTAGACGAGCTCGCGGCGAAGACGCTCTTCGACGGATCCGCGGTCGGACGGGAGTTCCTGCGCGGCGGCACCGACAAGACGCCGTACACGGTGGTCGGCGTGATCCGCGATCTGCGGCACGGCGGTCCGCTCGCGGCGCCGGGCGAGACCGCCGTGTTCCTGCCGCTCCGGATCGGCACCTCCGACCTGAACACGGCGATGACCGTGGTGATGCGGCCGACGTCGACGCGGGCCGATCTGGCCGATCAGCTGCGGCGCGCGGCGCGCGGAATCAGCTCGCGCGTGCTGGTCGAGCGCATCCGCACCAGCGAGGACATCTTCGGCGCCTCGGTCGTGACGCCGCGGCGGCGGACCGTGCTGCTCGGTCTGCTCGGCGGTCTCGGCTTCGCGCTCGCGCTGGTCGGCGTCTTCGGCATGACCGCCTTCTCGGTCGCCCGCCGCACCTCGGAGATCGGTGTCCGCATGGCGTTCGGCGCGCGGCCCGGCCAGGTCGTGATGACGATGGTCCGCGACGCGGCATGGCCGATCGCCCTCGGCACTCTCGCCGGCGTCGGCGGCGCCCTGCTCGCCAGCCAGGTGATCAGGAGTTTCCTTTTCGCGACCGAGCCCAACGACCCGGTCACGCTCGCGACCGTTGCGATCGGTCTGGCCGTTGTCGGTTCGCTCGCGGCGCTGGTCCCGTCACTGCGCGCGGCCAAGGTCGATCCGGTCGCGAGTCTCAGGACAGAGTAGCGGGCTGCGGACTGCAGGCCGCGGGCTGCGGGCAGCGGGCTGCGGGCTGCGGGCTGCGGGGCCGGGGGCGGCGGCCTACGGTAATTCCTCCTGGGGCTTGCGACTGCATCTCACACCCCGTGCGCTGCCCGGCGGGCGAAACCGGACGCGGGCCGGCTGGATCGAGTCCTGCAATACATCCACCCTGTGAGCGGCTGAAGTGGCGTCACCTCGCGCTCTGGGAGGATCCATGCGCTTCGTGAACATGTACTTCGTCGGCTTCATGGTGTTCGTGCTTGGTGTCGTGCTCGCGTTGTGGAAAGTCGGCATCCTCGAACGCGTCGGTCCGGTGTGGGTCGCAATCGGCGCGGTAATCGTGCTCGGTATCGGACTGATGATGTGATCAGCTCGGGAAAGCCGGACATCACGCACGAGTAACGGACG
>DASTCC010000293.1:0-7114 GCA_035711465.1 Vicinamibacterales bacterium | reverse complement strand
ATTTCCCGATCCCCGATTTCCCGATCCCCGATTTCCCGATCCCCGATTTCCCGATCCCCGACCGATTCCCCGATTCCCCGATTCCCCGATCCCCGACCGATTCCCCGATTCCCCGATTCCCCGATTCAAGATTCCGAAAGTATGCTTCTTGCGTGCGTTCGTCGTTCGTCGCCGTGATGTTGCTGCTGTTCACGCCCGCCGCCGCGTGGGCACAGTTGCCGTCTCAGCCGATTCCGCTGTTCGTGGCCGATATCCGCGGCTTCTACTCCGGGCTCGGACAGGATCCGATCACCGCCGCCGATCTCGGCGTGCTCGAAACCGATCTGCCCGGCCGTGGGTTCGGCTTCGTCGGCGGCGTGCACGTGTTCGTCATCCGCAAGGCGCGCTTCGCGCTCGGCGTCGGCGGCGAGCTGATCCTGTCGCACGGCAAGAAGCAGGAAGACGAAGACGAGGTCGAGGACAGCCCGCAGCTCGAGCCGACGACGGTGCACCAGCGCATCCAGGGCCTCTCCGGTCAGCTCTCGCTCAATTTCGGCGATCACGACGGCTGGAGCTACGTCACCGCCGGCATGGGCCCGATGCGCTTCGAAAGTTATCTCGGCGACGACGCCCCGCCGGAACGGGGCCCGCAGAAGATGACCATCAACATGGGCGGCGGCGGGCGCTGGTTCGCCAAGCCGCACCTCGCCTTCATGTTCGACGTCCGTTTCTACCTGACGCGGCCGCAGGAGCCTACGGTCTTCTACCCGAGCCGCGGCCGCTACCGCATGGTCGTGCTCTCTGCCGGCATCTCGATCAAGTGACGCCGCCGTTCACGACTTCCTGAGCGTTTGCTCACGTCTCGCCGCAGGCCCGCCGGTATGATCGCCTACCCATGAAGCGCGAGACGCTCCTCGATTTCTTCGAGGACTTCGCCACGCTCGACGATCCGTTCGTCGTTCACGACGACGGCTACAAGGTCCGGACGGCGACGTATCGCGAGATTGCGGAGGCGGCGCGGCGCTTCGCGGCGGATCTGGCGGCGAAGGGCGTTTCCACCGACGACAAGCTCGTCATCTGGTCGGAGAATCGCGCCGAATGGCTCGTCGCGCTGTGGGGCTGCCTGCTCGCGCGGGTCGTGCTCGTGCCGGTCGATTTTCGCGCCTCCGTCGATCTCGTCCGGCGCATCGTCGGCATCGTCGGCGCGAAGGCCGTCCTCGTCGGGCACGAGGTCGAGCGGAGCGGCGATCTCGGTACCGCGATCTGGCCGATCGAAGAGATCCCCATCGGTCGTAGCGCTGTCGCGACGACGACAACGCCGCCGAGCGGACTCCGGCCGACGCCGACGACGCTCGCCGAGATCATCTTCACCTCGGGCGCGACCGCCGAACCCAAGGGCGTCACGCTCACACATCGAAATCTGCTCGCGAACATCATCCCGATCGAGCGCGAGGTCCGGAAGTACCGGCGCTACGAGCGGCCGTTCCATCCGATCCGCTTCCTGAACCTGCTGCCGCTCTCGCACATGTTCGGCCAGTCGATGGCCACCTTCGTGCCGCCGATGTTCGCCGGGACGGTCGTCTTCTCACATGGTTACAGCCCGGTCGAGATCGTGCGTCAGATCAAGACGCGGCGGATCTCGGTGCTGGTGGTGGTGCCGAAGGTGCTCGACGTGCTCCGCGAGCACGTCCAGCGGGTGCATCCGGAAACCGCGGCGCCCGACACGCTCGAAGGCCGGCACTGGGCGTGGCGGTGGTGGCACTACCGGCGCGTGCATCGGATGTTCGGCTGGAAATTCTGGTGCATCGTCTGCGGCGCTGCGGCGCTCGATCCCGAGCTCGAGGCGTTCTGGCGGAAGCTCGGGTTCCTCGTCGTCCAGGGCTACGGACTCACGGAAACGGCGCCGGTGGTGACGCTGAATCACCCGTTCCGCGCCTCGCGCGGGTCGGTCGGCAAGCCGATCGCCGGCGTCGACGTGCAGATCGCCGACGACGGCGAGATCCTGGTGCGCGGCGACAACGTCACCGCGGGGTACTACAACGCCGGCGGCAAGGGCTCGGTCGAAGCGGAGGCGTTCAAGGACGGGTGGTTCCACACCGGCGACATCGGCGAGCTCGATGCTGACGGCCGGCTGGTGATCAAGGGCCGGAAGAAAGAGATGATCGTGACCGCGCAGGGGCTCAACGTCTTCCCGGAAGACGTCGAGCGCGCGCTCATGTCGCAGCCCGGCGTGATCGATGCCGGCGTCGTCGGCGTCAGCGCCGACGGCGAAGAACGCGTGCACGCTGTACTCGTGCTCGCGCCTGACGCGCGCACCGAAGACGCCGTTCGCGGCGCCAATGCGACGCTGGAAGATCACCAGCGGGTCTGGAGCACGTCGGTGTGGCCGGGCGAGGCGTTGCCGCGCACCGAAGGCACGCAGAAGCTGAAGCGGCGCGAACTGCGTCGGTGGGTCGAGAGCGGCCAGACCGCGTCGGCGGCCGCCGGCGCCGGCCACACGCTCGAGGACGTCGTCTCCCGATTCGCGTCGGGCCGCACGCTCACCGATGACACCACGCTCGACGAGCTCGGACTGAGCTCGCTCGATCGCGTCGAGCTGCTGATGGCGCTCGAAGACGCGTTCCAGGTGACGCTCGACGAAGCGGCGATGGCCGAAGCGCCGACGATCGGACATCTGCGGGCGCTGATCGCGCCGGAGGAGTACAAGGGCGGCGGCCAGCGCACCGACGTCGCCGCGGCGGCCGTCGAGTCTCGCGCCGCCGAGCCGATCAGGTTTCCGTCCTGGAATCGATCGTGGCCGTCGTGGTTCATCCGCCGCATCAGCCTGCCAACCTGGATTCTGCCCCTCGGGCGCGTGTTCATGCAGATCAGCGTTCAGGGCCCGGAACATTTGGCGAAGATCGAGGGCCCGGTCATCTTCGCGGCGAACCACCAGAGCCACATGGACACGCCGGCGATCCTGATCGCGCTGCCGCCGAAGTGGCGCTACCGCGTCGCGCCGGCGATGGCCAAGGAGTTCTTCAAGGCGCACTTCAACCCGCGCGACTACTCGCGCAAGGCGTGGTTCACCAACAGCCTCAACTACTACCTCGCCTGCCAGTTCTTCAACGCGTTCCCGCTGCCGCAGCGCGAAGCCGGCACGCGGCAGACGCTGCGCTACGTCGGCGAGATCACCGGCGACGGCTACTCGATCCTGATCTTTCCGGAAGGGCGCCGGACCGAAAACGCGATCTCGCCCTTCCGGCCCGGCGTCGCGATGATGTCGGCGCGGTTGGACGTGCCGGTGGTCCCGGTCCGCATCGAGGGGCTCGACCGCGTCCTCCATCCGAAATGGAAGTGGCCGAAACGCGGACCGGTCCGGGTGGCGTTCGGCGAGCCGATGCGGCTCAGCGGCGAAAACTATCCGGAGATGGCACAGGAGATTCAGAAGCGCATCGAAGCCCTGTAACGAGAATACGCCGCCCTTTCGGCGCGTCTAACGCGCGAAGGGAGTCACGCATGCGTCACGTTCTCGTTCTTGCCACTTTCGCCGCGCTGATGTGGCCGATCTCGGTCAGAGTCGACGCCCAGGACGCGTCCGCGTTCACGAAACATTTCGAGCTGCTGCAGAAGCGCGCGCTCGCCGCCGCCGAGGAGATGCCCGAGGAGGGCTACGCGGCTCGCGCGGTGCCCGCGGTCAGGACGCTGGGCGAGGCCGTCGGCCACAGCATCGATACGAACTTCGGGGTGTGCGCCGGCGCGCGCGGTCTCGAAAGCCCGAAGAAAGGCACGAACCACGAGAAGGCCGCGATGACGAAGGCGACGCTCGTCGCCACGCTCCGTGAGTCCTTCGAGTACTGCCGCGCGTTCGTCGCCGACGCTGCCGCAACGCAGGCACGGCCGACCGACGTCACCTTCCTGCTGACGCACAACGCGCAGATGCTGACGATCATGGAGATGCAGCTGATCGCGCGCGGCGTGAGCATTCCGGCATCCGAAGCCGCCGTGCCGGCAGCGGCGCCGATCAAGAAGTAGCGGCGGCTCACGCGAGCTGCCGGACGACGACGCGGCCGCCGAACGACACGATCGGGCAGGTGGCCGCGACCGCCGTCGCTTCGTCGTAGCTGGCGGCGCGGACGAGGAAAAAGCCGCTCATCAGCTCGCCGGGCTCGACTCGTCCGACGCGATCCTGGACGCCGGTCGCGGCGACGATGCGTCCCGGCTCGTCGCGAAGACGCTGGCCGCCGACGAACCGGCCTTCGCGCCGCAGCCGCGCCATCCAGTCGCTCATCGCGCGCGAGCGTTCGCGCAGCGGCTCCGGCGCGAGCGCCAGACGCTCCGACACCAGTTCCTGGAGCAGCAACATGAAGACCGCGCCGTTGGCGTCGGCCGTCGGCGACGGCGCCGTTCGAGCCGTCCGCCGCCACATCACGCCGGCGCCACCGCTCGCGCCGACGACGAACCCGGCGGCCGCGGCGATGAACGTCCGCCGCCGCACCGGCGTCGCCGACGGCATCGCGGCCGCCGCCACCACGCGCGCGGTGACGACACGCTCCGGCGCGTCCGCCTGGATCGCCTCCGAGAGCGATCGCAGTCGCGTCTGCGCGGCGCGCAGGAATGCCAGCTCGTCACGGCAGCGCGCGCATGTCGCGAGGTGCGATTCGAGATCCGCGCGGCGCTCCGCCGGCAACTCACCGCCGGCATGCAGCACGAGGTCGACGTCGGGATGGATGGTCATGACGATGCCAGTTCCTGTTCGAGCAGCTTCATCGCGCGCTGCAGTCGCGTGCACACCGTGCCCAGCGGCCAGTGGAGCGCCGATGCAATCTCGGCGTAGCTCAGCTCGGCGCCGAAGCGCAGCGCGATCACCTCGCGCAGCGGCGGCGGCAGCTTCGCGATCGCCCGGCGCACGCTTTCATCCGAAGCGCGCGCCAGCGCCATGGTCTCCGGATGGACGCGGTCGTCGGGGGCCGCGAGGCCGTCGAGCTCGTCGATGGACACCCGCGTCACCTGCCGCCGCCGCTCGCGCAGCATGTCGTGGCAGAGATTGAGCGTGACCCGGTGCAGCCAGGTCGCGAGCCGCGCCTCGCCGCGAAACGCCGGCAGCGATCGGAACAGACGCACGAACGCCTCGTGCGCGACCTCGGCGGCCGCGTGCCGATCGCGCAGGCTGAGGCACGCCAGCGCGAAGACCCGCTCGCGGTGGGCGACGACGATCTCGTCGAATGCCGACTCGTCCCCGCCGCGGGCACGGGCCACCAGCGCCTGTTCGGCCGCGATCGACACCTGGACTTAGACGCGGCGACCGGTCCCGGTATTCCCGCACTGCCGAAGGCGTGTTTCAGGCTCGGGCGGGCGCCCGATCACCCCAGCAAACCGGCCGGATTAGGCTCGGACGCGGAAGCTGTGACAAACTAACAGGTTGAAAGGATTAGCGGATTTGAGCAAGGACGACCTTATTGATGTCCAGGGCACCGTGGTGGCCGTGCACAGCGGCGGCCTTTACCGGGTGCAAGTCGATTCGGGCCACGAAGTCCTGGCCCAGCTGAGCGGGCGGATGCGGCGATTCCGCATCAAAGTCGTGCCCGGCGATCGCGTGACCGTTGGCGTGTCCCCCTACGATCCGGTCCGAGGCATCATCACGTTCCGAGCCCGCTAGCCAGACTCTTTTGACCACTGAAGCTCATTCGCCCCGACCGCCGCGCCGGCGCCGTCGCGGCCGTTCCGCCAATCGCTCGCAGATCCGCCCGGGCACGCGTCCCGCGTCCACGGCGCCCGAGCGCGAGTCCGCGCCCTTCGATCCGGCGCCGCTGCCCTTCGGCGCGCTCGTCAGCGAGCCCGCCCTGCGCGACGCGCTCGAGCAACGCGGCTTCGTGCAGACGACGCCGGTGCAGAGCGCCGTGCTGCCGTATGCGCTCGCGGGCCGCGACGTGATCGGCTGCGCCGAGACCGGCACCGGCAAGACGGCCGCGTACGTGTTGCCGATCCTGTCGCGGCTGCTGCGCGAGGATCGCGAGGCCGGCCCCCGCGCGTCGCACGACGCCACGCGCGCGCTGATTCTCGCGCCGACCCGCGAGCTCGCGACGCAGATCGACGACGAGATCCAGGGCTTCTCGTATCACGCGCCGATCGCCAGCGCCGCCGTCTACGGCGGCGTGCCGCTCGAGCCGCAGGAACGCGCCCTCAAAGCCGGCGTCGACATCGTCGTCGCCACGCCCGGCCGGCTGCTCGATCACATGCGCAGCAACGTCGGCGACTTCAGCAAGCTCGAAATCTTCGTCCTCGACGAGGCCGATCGGATGATGGACATGGGCTTCTGGCCCGACGTCCGCCGCATCGCCGAAGCGCTGCCGCCGACGCACACGCGTCAGACGATGCTGTTCTCGGCGACGATGCCGGAAGAGGTGATGCGGTTCGCGGACGCGCTGGCGCCGAACGCGGTGTTCGTGCAGGTCGGATCGCGCCGCGGCCCGGCGCAGACGATCTCGCACGAAGCGCGGATTCTGCCGTCGCGCGAGAAGCCGGCGTTCCTGGCGAAGTACCTGCGCCGCTCGCACGAGCCGACGATCGTCTTCGTCAACACCAAGATCGGCGCCGATCGCGTCGCCCGCCAGCTCAGGACCTCGGGCCTGCGCGCCGAAGCGATCCACGCCGATCGATCGCAGAAGGATCGCACCGCGGCGATCGAGAGCTTCCGCGCCGGCCGCACCAAGGTCCTGGTCGCCACCGACGTCGCCGCGCGCGGCCTGGACATCGAATCGGTGGCGCTGATCGTGAACTACGAAGTCCCGCACGGCCTCGACTCGTACGTCCACCGCGTCGGCCGCACCGGCCGCAACGACTCCCCCGGCCACGCGCTGACGCTCGCCGATCCCTCGGATCGGGCCGATCTCATGCAGATCGAGAAGGCGTTCGGGTTGAAGTTGCTTAGCGAATAGCGCTGCGGTCGGATTTCGATTCGCTCAGAACTCAGAACGACGCGTCAGTGGCAGCGGCCGGCCGGGTCGAGGTGTCATTGCTCGCCGACGCTCGCACGCTTGGCGGCCGTTCGCGTGATCCCGCCGAGCGCCCGCCGCTCGCAAGTCGGCGCGCAACGACACCTCGACCCGGCCGGCCGCTGCGTGTCCGGGTACCACGCCCTCGACCCTGTTTCTGA
>DASTCC010000292.1:0-27315 GCA_035711465.1 Vicinamibacterales bacterium | reverse complement strand
CAGGTCGCCTTGATCAACCCGCGCCGCTCCAGCCGATGGAGCGCAGGATAGAGCGATCCCTGCGGTACCTGCACGACATCCCGCGAAATCTGCTTGATCCGCTCGGAAATCGCCCAGCCGTGCTGCGCCTCGAGGCCGAGCGTCTTCAGAATCAGCAGATCCAGGGTGCCCTGCGGCAGGTCGATGCGATCCAACTGGCGGCCTCCTCTTGTGCTTCTACAGGAGGGTATCGCATCGACCTGTAGAAGTGCAAGAGGACGAGAGGCGGCGCTCGGCTTCGGCTACGCCTCGGCAATCGGCGCGAACCGCTGGGTCGGGATTGGATCAGCGCTGACCGTGAATGGGACCTCGACGATCGGCCGGCCGTCGAACTCGCAGACGGCCCAATAGACCCCCGGACGATCGAACGTCAGCGTGAGCTTGAGCGGCAGGATCACCATCTCGCCGGGCTCGTCGACCGTGGTGTCGCCTTCGCCGACGAACTCGACTTCGTCACCCGGCCGTCGCACTCCGAGCCGGCACCGCACCGTCCCGGCGCCGCCCGCATTCCACAGTCCCAGCGCCAGCGTCAGCGCGACGGTCGGCGGATCCGTGAACGTCCACCCGCCGATGCCCGTGGTCATCTGCCGCAGATCGGTCGGGTAGGCCGGGTCGTAGCCCTCGCAGAACATGGCGAAGGCGACCGACACGCGCGGAGGCAAGGACACGGGCTCTATTCTAGGCTGCGGGCGGCGGGCGGCGGGCTGCGGGCTGCGGGCTGCGGGTTCAAGTCCTGACCGATTCGTAAACGTCTTCCAGCTCTTTCGCCAACGCTCCCGGATCGTGCGCTCGTTTCAATCGTGCCTCGCCGGCGTCGATGAGGGCCTGCGTCGCGCGCGCGTCGGTCGCCAGGTCGCGGATGGCGACCGCGAACTGCTCGGGCGTCGACGCGATACGCAGCCCTTCCCCATCGCGGACGCTCAAACCCGCCGCCGCTGTTGGCGTCGCGACCACCGGCACGCGGCGAGCCCACGCTTCGAGGATGCGGATTCTGACGCCCGATCCGATCCGGAGGGGGACGACGAGAATCGATCCCGGCGCGAACAGATCGACGCTGTCGTCGGGCGGAGGGTGCAGCATCACCTGCGGCGCGGCCGGAAGATCGTTTGATCCGAACAGATGCAGACGGCCTTCAGGAAACGACGCGGTCACCTCCGGCCACACGTCCCTGACGAACCACTCGACGCCGTCGCGGTTCGGCAGCCAGGTGCCCGAGAAGCACGTCACCGCCGGCGTGCCGGCAAGCCGGCCGGGCGCTTGCGGCAGCCGCGCCGGCATCGGGGCGCGGACGATTTCAATTCGTGCCCGCGAGCCGCCCATCGCCTGGAGGCGCTCGCCGTCTTCGGCCGTGAGCGCGACCGTGACGCTCGCGCGCGCGACCGCGGCCGCTTCCCATCGTCCCAGCCGCCGCGCTTCGCGGCGCGCGATCAGGTTCCAGCCGGTCCGCGCGTCCGCGAGTCGAGACCACAGATCGCTTTCGACGTTCTGCGCGCGCAGGACGACCGGCAGCGCATGTTCGGTCCCCGGCGCCACCTGCGACATCGCCTGCACCTGTTCGACGTGCACGAGGTCGAAGCGCTCACGCGCGATCCGGCGTCTGACGGCGTCGGCCACCTGCCCATGCCGGTGCGCGGCCACCGTCACCGGCTCGCCGCCGACCAGCGACCGCAGCGCTGGACCGACGCGCCCCGATCGCTTCACGGCCACCGCCGTGAGCGTCACGCGCCGGTCAGGGGCGGGCGCCGGATCGCCGGCGTCGGGATGCGGTGCGACGACGTGAATCTCGTGGCCGCGCGCGGCCAACCCCTGGATCGTTGCCGACATCAGCACGCGGCCCCCGTCCTTGGCCGGCCACGGGACGCGGGTCGCGACGAACAGCACCTTCATGACCGCGCCTCGCGGCCGAACTGCCGAAACCAGCGCGCATAGCGTCCGGTGACGATGTCGCGTGCGTACGTGGCCTCGAGCGCGGCGCGGCCGGCGCGGCCCATCGCCTGACGCGGCCCGGGATCGGCGTGAAGCCTACGGAACTCACGCTCGAGCCCGTCGAGATCCGCCGGCGCGGTGACGACGCCGGCGCCGCTGGTGCGCACCAGATCGGCGACGTCGCAGTGTTCGTCGATCGCGGCCACGATCGGCCGCCCGCTGGCGAGGAACGTGTAGATCTTGCTCGGCAGCATGTAGCGAGTCAGACCGGTGGCGAGCGGCGCGAAGAAGACGTCGGCCGATCCGAGCGACCGTGACATCGTGTCACGCGGCTGGTACGGCAGGAAGCGGACGTTGGGATGCGACGCGGCGGCGGCTTCGAGCGTGATCCTGGCCGCGCCGTCGCCAAGGAACACGAACACCAGGTCCTTCAAATCCTCGAGGCGTCGCGCCAGCGCGAGATAACGGTCGAGCTGCTGCGTCAGGCCGAGATTGCCGGCGTACATCACCACGAAGCGATCGGCGAGGCCGTGCGCGCGACTGAACGCGTTGTCGCGCGGCTCGACCCTGACGATGCCCGGATCCTCCCAGTGCGAGTGGACGACGACGCGATCCTTCGGCGCGCCAAGCTCGATCGCCGTGGCCGCCATCGCCGCCGTCGGCGTCACGACGCCGGCCGCGCGCGCGACCAGGAACGACGTCGCCCACCGCATGGCCTGCGCCAGACGGCCGTCGGACATCAGGCCTGCGGCCAGGGCTGCCTGCGGCTGGACGTCCCAGAGCAGATAGACGAATGGCACGCGAAAGCGCCGGCTGACCAGCCACGCGGCGGCGGCCGCGAACGGCGGATCGGTCCCGGCGACGACGATGTCCGGACGCGATCGGGTCAGGCCGACGACAGACGCGGCGATCAGATAGGAGACGTAGTTCGCGATCCGCTGCCACGGCCGATAGCGCGGGAACGACGTCGACGGCACGCGAATCACCCGCAGGCGGGCGGGCCGGTTGCCGCGGTCGTCGCCGCCGACGGGCGCGTACGACGGGCGGCCGGCGACAATGGTGACCTCGAAGTCCATCGCCAGATCTTCGAGCAGCTCCGTCATCCGCTGCGCGCTCGCGGCGACGTCGGGACTGAAGTATTGGTTGAAGACGAGGATGCGCACGCGCGTCGAGCCTCGACGTCAGTCGCCAGCCGCTGCGCGCGTGCCGGGAAGCCGGATCATCGCCACCAGCTCCGCAGATACAACAGGCCACTGACGAGGACGAAGCCGGCGATGGCGCGGTACTCGCGATTGCCGACGACCCGCGCCCAGCTGAACCGCCGCTCGGCCGGCGCCGAACGGCCCTCCCGATAGGCGCTGTAGGCGCCGGGGAACCGCGCCTCGAGCGTCGCTTCCTCGGTCCGCGTCGCCGCGAGCAGCGTCAGCCCCATGTAGAGCGCGACGACCCCGGCGACGATCCACGAGCCCGCCGCGACCACGAATCCGAGGGCCATGACGAGCGAGCCGACATAGAGCGGATGGCGCATCCATTTGTACGGGCCGCTCGTCGTGACCTCACGGCCCTTGTCGATGTGGCCCGAGGCCCAGATGCGCAGCAGTTCGCCGGGTAGCGCCAGCGCGAGGCCGGCGGCGAGGCGCACGCCGCGCGGATCGGCGAACCACATCGCGACCGCCGCGGCCGCAAATCCGAGCGGCACGCGCAAGCGCGCCAGGCGCCGCCAGATCTCGGGGATTGGCGGCCGTGCGGCCGCGCCGGGCCAGGCGCTCATGGCCGGCGTCCGGCCGCCGCCGCGGCCATCCGTCGATCGACTGCCTCTATCACGTCGTCCACACTTATCGTCGCCAGACACCATCGCCCGGCGTCCAGCCGGCACCGGCGCTGATAGTGACATTCGCAGGCACCGTAGCGCGAGAGCGACACGTCCTCGTCCCGCCACGGACCGTTGCGGCCGGCATCCGTCGGGCCGAAGAGCGCGACCACGGGCACACCGACCGCCGCCGCGATGTGCGTCGGGCCGGTATCGCCGGAGACGATGAGACCGGCCATCCGCGACAGCGCGACCAGGTCCCGAAGCGACGTCTGCGGCGCCACGATGGCCGCGCCGCGCGATGCGGCCACCACCGCCTCGGCCAGCTCGCGTTCGCCGGGCCCCCAGAGCACGACCGGCGTCAGTCCGTGGCGGGATCGGATGTGGCTTGCCACCGCGCCGAGACGATCCGACGGCCAGCGCTTGTTCGGCCAGGCCGCCGCCGGGTTGACGAGGGCGATCCGGGCATGCCCTTGCGACGCGATCGCCGTCGCCGCGGGAGAATCGACCACGGCGATCGGGAACTCGAGGCGCTCGGCTTCGGCGCCAACGGCGGCGGCGAGGCGAAGATTCTTGAACACGACGTGACCGCGCTCCCCTACCTCGACGCGTTCCGTGTAGAACGGAGCGGCAGCGCGTTCGCGCAGCGCTTCGCCGTCGAACCCCAACACGCGTGCCGATCCCGAGAGTCGCGCGAGCGCGGCCGACTTCAGCAGGCCTTGGAAGTCGAGCGCGACATCGTAGTGACGCTCTCGCAGATCGCGCCGCGCGGCCAGCCACCCTCGCGCCGATCGTTCGCCGAGCGCGACGACGCGATCGATCACCGGCACCAGATCGAGGAACTCGCGATGGACCGCGTCGACCAGCCAGTCGATCTGCGCGTCGGACCGGGCCCGCCGGATTGCGGCGACAGCCGGCAGCGTATGCACCAGGTCGCCGAGCGATCCCAGACGAACGACCAGCAGTCGCATCACGCCGCTCCGTCGTCGCCGGCGATGCGCGCGAGCAGATCCCGCGTCGAGTGGTCCTTCGGATCGCCGACGATGGCGATGCGTCCGCCGTACTCGCGAACGATCGCGCGCTCGGGGACGGTGTCGACGGTGTAGTCGGTGCCCTTGCAGTGCACGTCCGGCCTCAACAGGCGGAGCAGCCGCTCGACGGTGTCGTCGCCGAAGATCACGACGTAGTCGACGCCGCGGACGGCGGCGACCAGCTCGGCGCGAGTGGCCTCGTCGAGAACCGGGCGGCCGGGGCCTTTCAGGCGACGCTCCGACGCGTCGCTGTTGATCGCGACGACGAGTCGATCGGCCTCCCGGCGCGCGCCGCGCAGGTAGCGGACGTGGCCGACGTGGAGAACGTCGAAGCAGCCGTTGGCGAAGGCGATCGTACGGCCGGCGGCGCGGTCGGCCTCGACCAGCGTCACGAGCTCGCGATCGTCGACGACCTGGCCCATGTGCCGGCGAGCGCCTCAGCTCCTGATCGCCGCGCGAAGCTCGTCGGCGTTCACCGTCGCCGTGCCGCGCTTCATGACGACCAGGCCGCCGGCGTAGTTGGCGAGTCTGGCGGCGTCACCGAACGAGGCGCCGGCGCCGGCTGCCAGCGCGAACGTCGCGATCACGGTGTCGCCGGCGCCAGTCACGTCGGCGACCTCGTCGGAGCCGACGATCGGGATGTGATCGGTCGGCCGGCCCGGCTCGAACAGCGCCATGCCGCGGCTGCCGCGGGTAATCAGCACGGCGTCGCTGCCGAGCCGGCTGAGCAGCGTGCGGCCGCTCGCTTCGAGCACGCGGCGATCGTCGTTGATGCGCACGCCGAGCAGCGACTCGACCTCCGACTCGTTCGGCGTGCAGGCGGTCATGCCGTGAAAGCCGGCGAGCGCGTAGCGCGAGTCGACGAAGACCCCGGGCCGCCGCCGCAGCCGCGCGCTGGCGCGCTGCCAGATCTCCGGCGTGATCAGCCCGGCGCCGTAGTCCGAGATGATCACCGCGTCGGCGCGGCCCACCGCGGCGGCGAGCACGCGCTCGACCCGGGCGCGAATCGCCGGCGTGACGCGGCCGCCGGCACGGTCGATGCGAACGACCTGCTGTTTCGCCGAGTGCACGCCGCCGGCGAGGATGCGCGTTTTCACCGGCGTGACGTAGCCGGCCGGCCGCAGCAGCCGGCCCGAACCGCCGCGCGGCAACGCCCGCGCCAGCCGGCGTCCGGCCTCGTCCTTGCCGGCCAGGCCGATCACGGCGACGCGCGCGCCGAGCGCGGCGGCATTGCAGGCCGCGTTGCCGGCGCCGCCCGGAACGATCTCCGTCGAGTCGTACTTCAGGATCAGCACCGGCGCTTCGCGCGAGACGCGATCGAGGCGGCCGTAGATGAACTCGTCGGCGATGAGATCGCCGATCACCAGCACGCGCACGCGGGCCAGGCGATCGATGAGGCGCATCAGACGCCGCGCGGTCGAGGTCATCAGAGGCGATCCTCCATCTGCCCGCTCTCGGCGAGCATCCACGTCACCGCCGCCATGAGATCCGGCCGCACGACCGATCCGGCCGGCAGCGCGGCTGCACGCCGCACCTCGCCGGCGCCATGCCCGGTCTCGACGATCGCGCCGCGAGCGCCGATCGCCCGGGCCAGCTGCAAGTCGCTGATCTTGTCGCCGACGACGAACGAGCGCGCCAGGTCGATGGCGAACGCCTGCCGCGCCTGATCGACCATGCCGGCCTTCGGCTTGCGGCAGCCGCAGTCGATGCGCAGCGCGTCCGTCACCGCGCGCGGGTGGTGCGGACAGTAGTACCAGCCGTCGACGTGCGCGCCGCCGGCGTCGATCGTCGTCGCCATCGTCTCGTGGGTCTCGTGGATCAGCGATTCGGGATAGTAGCCGAGGCCGACGCCGCCCTGATTGGTGACGACGAAGACGAGAAATCCGGCGCGGCGCAACAGCCGAATCGCGTCGATGGTGTACGGATACCAGCGCAGGTCCTCGAGCCGGGCGAGGTAGCCGACGTCGTGGATCATCGTGCCGTCGCGATCGAGGAACACCGCGGGCGTCATCAGCCGAGGCGCCGGCGGACGGCGTCGAACACCCGATCGACGGTGATGCGTTTCATGCAGCGATGGTCGATCGGACAGTCGCGCAGCATGCACGGACGGCAGAAAACGGACTCGTGGATCACGTCGTGGTCGCCGAGCGGCCGCGTCGCCCGCTCGTCGGTCGGGCCGAAGATGGCGACCACCGGACGCCCGGTCGCCGCTGCCAGGTGCATCGCGCCCGAGTCGTTGGAGACGAAGACCGACGTCCGGGCGATCACGCCGGTGAGCGCCGCGAGACTGGTCCGGCCGACGAGATCGATCACGCTCGGGCCGGTCTCGCGCGGGCTCTGAAGCGCCTCGGGCGCTTCGGCGCGAAGCCAGGATTCTATCGCACGGCTCGCGTCGCGATCATGCGCGGCGCCGACGATCACGCAGCGCGCGCCCGTCTCGCGCACGACGCGGGCGATGAGCGCCGCGACCCTCGCCGGCGGCCACTGCTTGGCCTGGCCGTACGCCGCGCCGGGCGCCAGGCCGACCAGCCGCGCGCCGGGCGGCACCCGCGCCTGCTCGAGAATCTTCGCCGCCAGTCCCTCGCTCGCCGCGCCCGGCGCCACCGCCGGCAGCGCGTCGTCGCACTCGAGATCCAGACCGCGCACCAGCGCGCGATAGTAATCGGCCTGGTGCTCGGGTCCCTTGACACGCACGCGCCGGCTGACGCGCGTCAGCAGCCCGCCCCGCCACGACGTCGGATACCCCCATCGCTCGCGAATGCCGGCGGCGCGCATCTGCCAGGCCGATCGGAACGAGTTGGGAAACAGCACGCCGAGATCGAACTGCCCGTTTCGCAGCGTCGCGATCGCCTCGCGATGTGCCGTCGGCAGGTCGACGACGTCGTCAGGCGCGGCGGCGCTGCGCTCGCGAAAGATCGGCGCCACCGACGCCGGCGCGGCAATCGTCAGCGCGGCCTCCGGAAACTGCCGCCGTACGGCGGCAATCGACGGCAGCGCCAGCACCGCGTCGCCGAGCCAGTTCGGCGGCCGCACCACGACGCGCGCGACCGCGGGCATCTCGCGCGTCATGAGTCGGCCGGCTCCTCCACCTCGTCGGGCGCTGCCGACGGGAACATGCCCGGAATCGAGGCCGGCTCGCTGTCCTGATCCCGCCAGCGCCGGTGCATCCAGAGCCAGAGGTGCGGATGGCGGCGGACGTACATCTCGAGCACGTCGGTGCATCGCTGCGTCAACTCGCGGACCGGATCCGCGGCGGTCGGCGAGGGCACCTCGATCGGATGCTCGTAGACGAAGCGGTACCGGCCGCGCGCCAGCGGCAGCGCGAACGCGGGCACGATCGGCGCCCCGGTGCGGAGCGCCAGCGTCGCCACCGCGGCGGTGGTCGAGACCGGCCGGTTGAAGAAGTCGACGACGACGGCGTCCGCCGGCTGGATGTGTTGGTCGATCAGAATCGCGATGCACTCGTTGGCGGCAAGGGCGCGGAGGATGCGGCGCAGCGCGCCCTGCCGGTAGATCACGCGATTGCCCGTCGCTCGCCGCGCTTCCTCGAGCAATTGGTGCAGGTACGGGTTGTCGAGCGGCCGCGCGACGACCGACATCGACGGCAGCACGAGCGCGTGCGCCAGTCCCTGCAGTTCCCAGAAGCCGAAATGACCGGTGATGATCAGGACGCCGCGCTCGTGCGCCAGCGCCGCGCGCACGCGATCGTCCCCTTCGATCTCGATCCGGGCGCGCATCTGCTCCGGCGTGAACGTGCTGAACCGCAGCAGCGCGACCAGCAGCCGGCCGAAGTGCGCGAACGTCGCCCGGGCGATCGCACGGCATTCGTCGGCGGTCTTCGAGGGAAACGCCGCGCGCAGCTGCTGGACCGCGAGGCGGCGGTGTTTGCCGTCGGCGACGTAGAACGCGGCGCCGATGATCGTCCCGAGGCCACGCGCGACCGCCTCGGGCATCGCGCCGACGACGGCACGCACCGCCCGGACCAGCGCGTATTCCACTCGATGACGCGCGTCGCGCCAGTTCACGATCGGCTCGCCTCGAGGCCCGCGCTCAACCAGCGATCGAACTCCGCCGCGGGCAGAAGATCGACGACGAGCGGCACGCTGTAGATCGCGATCGGCAGGGGCCGGAACGGCCGTAGCCGCATCGCGTCCTTCTCCGTCGTCAACACGACGCCGGCCCCGGCGGCACGGGCGGCCGAGCCGATGCGGTCCACGTCCGCGGCGCGGTAACGGTGATGATCGCCGAACGTCGTCTGGGCGGCGACCGTCCATCCCGCGGCGACGAGCGCGTCGCGGAATCGCTCGGGGCGCGCGATCCCGGCGACCGAGCTCACCGCGGTGCCGGCGGCAATCGGCCCGAAACGATCGGCCTCGATCGGCACTGGCGTGCCGAGCGTTCGGCGCAGCGTGAACATCGGGGTGGCGGCCGGCCCGCCGGCGGCCGGCGGCTCGCCGTCGATGACGAGGGCGTCGGCGTCGGCGAGCGCGGCCACGGGTTCGCGCAGCCGTCCGAACGGCGCCGGCCGATCGCGCAGATCCTCCGGCGCAATCGACACGAGATCGAGATCGCGCGCCAGCTGCAGATGCTGGAACCCGTCGTCGAGCAGGTGAACGGTCGCGCCGAGGGATCGCTCGGCCAGTGCGCCAGCCAGCTGGCGCGAGTCATTGACCACCACGATCGCACCCGGGACGCTGTGCGCGAGCAGCAGCGGCTCGTCACCAGCGCGATCGAGATCGGCCAGCACGCGCGCGCCGTCGCTGACGACGACCACGCCGTCGGCGGTCACGCGCCGGCCGTAGCCGCGGCTCAGAATGGCCGGCCGTTCCCCGGCGGCAACGAGCCGGCGCGCGACTTCGGCGACGATCGGCGTCTTGCCGCGGCCGCCCATCGAGATGTTGCCGACGCTGATCACGGGCTGACGCAGGCGCTGCTGACGACCGGGCGCCGAGTAATAGGCCCGCCGCCAGAGAAAAGGAGACACGCCTCAGTTCACCACCCGGAACGGGCGCACGACGCCGCGGCCGCCCGGCGGAGGAAAGACGTCGGCGATGGCCTGCAGCGTCTTCGGCTTGGCGCCGCGATTCGCCTCGACCAGCGCGCGGGCGGCGGCGCCCAAGCGCGCCCGTTCGACCGGATCGCCCACGAGCCGCAGCATCGTCGCGGCCAGCTCGCCGCCGCTCGCGACCTGCACGGCTGCCTGCGCGCGCAGGAACGTGTCGGCGATCTCCGCGAAGTTCTGCATGTGCGGGCCGAAGAGAATGGGCTTGCCGTGCACGGCCGGCTCGAGGATGTTGTGGCCGCCGTGGTCGACGAGGCTGCCGCCGACGAAGACGACGGTGCCGACCTGGAACAGATGCGCCAGCTCGCCGATCGAGTCGAGGATGACGACGTCGGCCCTCGGCTCGGCGTCGATCGCCAGCTCCGTACGGCGAATGACGCGATAGCCCTCCGCACGCGCGAGCGCCTCGGCGTCGGCGAAGCGCTCGGGCTTGCGGGGCGCAATCACGAGCATGGTCGACGGATGAGCCCGCCGCACGGCGGCGAAGGCCTTCAGCACCGGCTCCTCTTCGCCCTTGAGCGTGCTCGCGGCGATCAGCACCGGTCGCGTCGCGGGCACGCGGAAGAAGCGCAGCACCCGACCGGCGCCGCGGCCGGCGGCGACAGCCGGAGACTCGAGCGACTCGAACTTGAGACTGCCGGTCACCACGACCCTGGCGGGGTTGGCGCCGATGTCGACGATGCGGCGCGCCGACTCGTCGCTCTGCATGCAAAACCGGTCGACGTCGACGAGCACGTGCTTGAAGAAGCCGCGGACGAGGCGATAGCGCGGATACGACCGGCTCGAGATCCGGCCGTTGACGAGCATGGTCTTGACGCCCTGCCGGCGGCAGGCACGAAGCAGATTCGGCCAGAGCTCGGTCTCCATCATGATGAACAGCTTCGGCTTCACCAGACGGAGCGTGCGGTTGACGAACGGCGGCAGATCGAACGGGAAGAAGAACACCGCGTCGACGCCCTGGATGCCGGTCCGTGCGATCTGCTGTCCGGTCAGCGTCGTCGTCGACAGAAAAATCTTCAGCTCCGGATAGCGCTCGCGCAGTTCGGCGATGAGCGCGCGCGCCGTCAGCGCCTCGCCGACCGAGACCGCATGAATCCAGATCGAGGCATCGCCGTCGAGGTTGAAGGTGACGGGCAGATAGCCCATCCGCTGCGCCAGGCTGCCGATGTATTTTCGGTAGCGGACCGCCTGGTAGAGAAACCACGGCGAAAACAGCACCGCGAGGGCGATGATCGCGAGCGTGTACAGGGCGTGCACGTCAGGAAATCATAACCTCTGTACGGTGCGGGGTGCTGGGTGCCGGGTGCTGTGTGTGTGCGGTCCTCTCAGGCACGCTCCGCACCCAGCACCTGGCACTTAGCACCCAGCACCCGTTCTTTGTAGAATGGCGTGTTTGGAGCCCGCCGTTCCGTTCGTCACGAGGAGTGTCCCCATGTCCATCAAGGTCGGCATCAACGGTTTCGGCAGGATCGGCCGGAACATCATGCGCGCGGCGATGCCGCACGACGAGATCGACATCGTCGCCGTCAACGACCTGACGGACGCGAAGACGCTTGCGCACCTGCTCAAGTACGACTCGATTCTCGGCAACCTGTCGGCGAAGATCGAAGCGGCGGGCGATCGGATTACCGTCGACGGCGACGAGTTCCAGGTGCTGGCGCAGAAGGACCCCGCGGCGCTGCCGTGGAAGGACCTCGGCGTCGACATCGTGTTCGAGTCGACCGGCAAGTTCACCAAGCGCGACGACGCCGCCAAGCACCTCGCCGCCGGCGCCAAACGCGTCGTCATCACCGCGCCGGCCAAGGGCCCCGACGTGACCGTCGTCATGGGCGTCAACCACGAGACCTACGATCCGGCGAAGCATCAGATCGTCTCGAACGCCTCCTGCACCACCAACTGCCTGGCGCCGGTCGCGAAGATCCTGCACGACACGTTCGGCCTGAAGCGCGGCTGGATGACGACGATTCACTCCTACACGAACGACCAGCAGCTGCTCGACCTGCCGCACAAGGACCTGCGGCGCGCCAGGGCGGCGGCGCTCTCGATCATCCCGACGACCACCGGCGCGGCGACCGCCGTCGGCGAAGTGCTGCCGGCGCTCAAGGGCAAGCTCGACGGCATCTCGGTGCGCGTGCCGACGCCGAACGTCTCGCTGGTCGATCTCACCGCCGAGCTCGGCAGGAAGACCCCGGCCGAGGACGTGACCGCGGCGTTCAAGGCCGCGGCCGACGGCGCCTACAAGGGCATCGTCGAGTACGTGACCGCCGAGCTGGTGTCGATCGACTTCCGCGGCAACGCGCATTCGGCGATGCTGGACGCGCCGTACACGAAGGTGATGGACGGCGACTTCGTCAAGGTCGTCGCCTGGTACGACAACGAATGGGGCTACTCGAGCCGCTGCGTGGACCTGCTCCGCTACATGGCGAAGAAGGGACTCTGATCGGCGATGCGGACGATCCGCGACCTCCAGCTGCAGGGCCAGCGCGTCTTCATCCGCGTCGACTTCAACGTCCCGATCAAGGACGGCGTCATCGGCGACGACACCCGCGTGCGCGCGGCGCTGCCGACCATCGCGCATGCGCTGCAGCAGGGCGCGACCGTGATCCTCGCGTCGCACCTCGGCCGGCCGAAGGGCAAGCCGAAGCGCGAATTCAGCCTCGAGCCGGTCGCGGATCATCTGTCGAAGCTGCTCGGTAAGCCCGTGGCCTTCGCCGAAGACTGCGTGGGTCCGAAGGCAGCTGATGCGATCAGGGCGCATCCGGGCGGCGTGATCCTGCTCGAGAACCTCCGCTTCCACGCCGAGGAAGAAGCGAACGATCCCGGCTTCGCGAAGGCGCTCGCCGATCTCGCCGATGTCTACGTCAACGACGCGTTTGGATCCGCGCATCGCGCCCACGCGTCGACCGAGGGCATCGTTCATCACGTCAGGCAGTCGGCCGCCGGCTTTCTGATGGCGGCGGAGATCGAGCACCTCGGCAAGGCGATCTCGTCGCCGGATCGCCCCTTCGTCGCCATCCTTGGCGGCGCCAAGGTCTCGGACAAGCTCGAGGTCATCGAGAACCTGATCGAGAAGGTCGACGCGCTCCTCATCGGGGGGGCGATGGCCTACACGTTCCTCAAGGCCGCGAACGTGCCGGTGGGTCGATCGCTCGTCGAAGACGATCTGCTCGACACGGCGCGCGACGTGCGGGCGCGGGCGACGGCGGCCGGCAAGACCTTCCTGCTGCCGATCGATCACGTCGTCGCCGCGGGCCTGGACGCGACGGCGACCGACACGCTCGACGTCGGCGACACCGCGATCGGGGAGCGCATGGGGCTCGACGTCGGTCCGAAGACCGTGGCCAAGTACGGCGACGTCATAAAGGGCGCGAAGACCGTCGTGTGGAACGGGCCGATGGGGGTGTTCGAGAAGCCGGCGTTTGCCGCAGGCACGGTCGGCATCGCGCGGGCGGTCGCCGCGGTCCAGGGCACGACGATCATCGGCGGCGGCGACTCGGTGGCCGCGGTGGCCCAGGCCGGCGTCGCCGACAAGATGACGCACATCTCGACCGGCGGCGGCGCCTCGCTCGAATTCCTCGGCGGCCGTGAGCTGCCGGGCGTGGCCGCGCTCGAACGCGCGTAATACTCTCGACAAAAGGCAGGTCGCCCGATGCGAACGCCGCTCCTCGCCGCCAACTGGAAGATGCACAAGACGGTGCTGGAGTCGGTGGGCTTCGTGCGCGAGCTCGGCCGGCTGATCAAGGGCCTGGCGGCCGCGGAGGTCGTCGTCGCGCCGCCGTTCACGGCGCTGGCGCCGACGGTCGAAGCGGCGCGCAGCACGCCACTCGCGATCGCCGCCCAGAACCTCTACTTCGAGCGCGAAGGCGCGTTCACCGGCGAAGTGAGCGCCGCGATGATCAAGGACGCCGGCGCCGACTTCGTCATCATCGGCCACTCGGAACGGCGTCGTCTGTTCGGCGAGACCGACGCCATGGTGAACCGCAAGCTGCGCGCGGCGCTGTCTGCCGGCCTCGAGGCGATCGTCTGCATCGGCGAGACGCTGGCCGAACGCGAGTCGGGCCACACGCTCGAAGTCCTCGATCGACAGATCAAGACGGGGCTCGACGGCGCGACCGGCGAGGAGATCGCAGGTCTGGTCATCGCCTACGAGCCCGTCTGGGCGATAGGCACCGGCAAGAACGCGACCGCGGCCGAAGCCGACGAAGCACACCAGCACATCCGCGGCCGGCTCCGGCAATGGTTCGGCGGCGCGTGGGCGGATCGCTGCCGCATCCTGTACGGCGGATCGGTCAAGCCCGAGAACATCCGCGAGCTCATCGGACTGGCCGACGTCGACGGCGCGCTCGTCGGCGGCGCCAGCCTGGACGTCCGCACGTTTCACGAGATCATCACCCGCGCCGTGGCGTAGACTCGTCCATCGCCATGCGACGCCTTGCTTGCGCGTTCACCGTGCTCGCGGCCGGCGTCGCCCTGGCGGCCGAGCAGGCGCCGCCGCCGCAGCCAGCCGCCCCGGCACCAGCAACGCAGACCCAGCCGCGGTTCCGCGCCGGCACCAACTACGTGCAGCTCGACGTCATCGTCACCGACAAGGACGACCGGCCGGTGCTCGACCTGACCGCGGCCGACTTCGAGATTCGTGAAGGCGGACGAATGCAGACCGTCGAGGACTTCGAGCACGTCGTCGTGCCGCCGACGGCCCGCGCCATCGATCTCAGCCGGCCCGGCACGCCGTCGCTGGACACGGTCAGCAACGCCGTGCCGGCGTCCACGTCGCGCGCCTTCGTCTTCGTCATCGACGAAGGATCGATCGAAGGCATCGACATCGTGCCGCTGAAGAGCGCGATGAAGCGTTTCATCGAGCGGCTCGGCCGGACCGACAAGGTCGCGATCGCCTATGTCGGCCGCTCCGATCTGGGTCAGGACTTCACCTCGGATACCGCCAGGCTCGTCTCGTCGATCAACCACCTCACCCGCGCCTACGGTTCGGCGGCGACAGTGGACGCCCGCCTGCCGGTGCGGCTGACGTCGGGACGCGCGATGATCGAAGTGCTGAGGAACGTGGTGACGACGCTCAGCGTCGCCCGCGAGCCGCGGCGCGCCGTGGTGCTGGTCAGCCGCGGCGCCTACAGCACTACCGGGCCCGGCCGGGTGCAGTCCGATGAGTGGCAGGAGTTCTACGAGCGGGCGCGAAAAACCGCGGTGCCGATCTACTCGATCGATCCAACCGGGCTGCTGGCGCCCGAGCTCGGGTTCGAAGGTCGCCTGGAGGATCAGACGCCCGCCAATCGCGCCAACCTGGATACGCTGCGGCGATCCGGTCTGGAACGGCTGCGCGAGATCTCGCTGAACACCGGCGGGCAGGCCCTGGTCGACCGCGCGACGCCGCGCGAGTCGGTCGACCTCATCCTCGCCGACAACAGCCACTACTACCTGCTCGGCTACTACCCATCGCCCTACGTCGCCGACGGCAAGTACCACGACGTGTCGGTCAACGTGAAGCGGCCGGGCGTGCGGGTGCGATCGCGATCGGGTTACACCAGCGGCAAAGCCACCCCCGCGAGAAGCGGCAACGCGCTCGTCGAATCGCTGACTGCGGGACTGCCCGGCGGCGATCTGCCGCTGCGCGCCGTCGCCGTGCCGATGCCGACCGGCGCGAAGACGGCGAGCACGCTGATCGCGCTCGACGTCGATTTGGGTCCGACGACGCGCGCGGCGGACGCCGGCGACGTCTTTCAGATTGCCTGGGTGGCGGTCGACGCCGACGGCCGCGTCAAGGCGTCGAATCAGACGTCGGTGAACGTGCCGGTGCGCACCGCGGTGCGGCGCAGCGACGTCGTCGGCCTCTACGACGTGCTCGAGCTGCCGGACTCGGCGAAGACGCTGCGCATCGCGGTCTCGAGCGGCGCCGCCAGGCAGAGCGGCACCGTGCACCTGCCGATCGAACGGATCGAGCCCGGAACGTTCGCCGCCAGCCCGCTGCTGATCGGGCTCGATGGCGGCGACGGGCGTCAACTGGCGCGCCTCAGCTCGCGGGCCTCGGCCTCGACGTTTCCGCCGGCGACGACGAGGACCTTCAATCGCAACCGCCGGCTGCGCGTCTTCAGCCTCGTCACCGAGAAGCCGACGATCGCGGCGCTGCGGCTCTCGACGCCCGACGACCGCTTGATCAACACCATTCCAGTGGCGCAGTCGGCGTCAGCGGACGTCGCCGGCGCGGTCGATCTCAAAGCCACCGTCGACCTCTCCAGGCTGGCGCCCGGGCAGTACGTGCTCGAACTCGTCGTCACCAATCCGAAGGCCGATCAGGTCAGACGCGCGGTCGCGTTCGAAGTCCGTTGAAGGTCCGATTGACGGACCGCGGCGGGGGCGTAGCACATTGTGTGTATGAAGCGTACGAATCTTGCTTGATGAGCCGCTGCTGATCGAGGCGCATCGGCTGAGCGGCGAACGCACCTACTCGCGGGCGGTGGAGCGGGCGCTGGCCGAGTTCGTGCAGCGGGCCAAGGCGCGCCGCATTCTCGACCTGACGGGCAGCGGCGGCTGGCAGGGCGACCTGGCCGTGGTTCGCGAGGATGGCCCCGCGTACAGGACGAGGCGCCGTGGTCATCGTTGATACGTCGGTGTGGATCGAGACCTTCAGGCGCTCCAACCCGGTGCGGCTCGAAGATCATCTCGACTTCGATGAGGTCGTCACCTGCCTGCCGGTCGTACAGGAAGTGCTCCGGGGCTTCGACCGCGAAGACCAGTTTCGAGTCGCACGTGACGCGATGTGGTCGCTGCCGATCGTCGAAATGCCGCTCGGTCAGCGCGTCATCGACGAGGCCGTCGAGCTCGACCGGCGCGTCCGTCGCGCCGGCCTCACGGTCCGATCCGGTGTGGACTGCCTGATCGCCGTCTGCGCGATCCGGAATGGACTCGCCGTGCTGCACGCGGATCGCGACTTCACCGCCCTTGCTGGCGTGTCGTCGCTCGAGGTGCGCGAACTGCGGCGCCGGCGCTGACCGACGCCGCCTGGCACGTCGCTTACTTCACGATCGCTTCCAGCCTTTCGACGACGCTCCGGTAATAAGCCAGCTGCGACTGCTGATCGGTTGTCGGTCTGCCGGTGTAGTTCTCGACCGAGCCGTACAGCCCGCTGAGCCGCGCCGGCAGCGCCGCGGCGATGCGGCGATCCTCCGCCGTGCCGCGCGCCGGCTGCGCCTGCAGCGCGGCGGCGACGGCCACCGCGCGCTCGAACGCGTCGCCGATCGCGAGCAGCGACTCCGTCCAGGCGCGGCGGTCGGCGGCGGGCAGGTCGATCCGCGGATCCTCCGAGACGACGATCGGCCTGATGTAGTCGCGGCCCGCGGCGTGCAGCCGCACGGTGTAGGTCCCCGGCGCGACGAGCGGGCCGACGAGCCGGTTGCCGCCGCCGCGTCCGCCCCGACCGCCGCCGCGTCCGGCTCGCCCGGCAGGAGGCGGGCCGCCCGGGACGGTGGCGATGATGTCCGAATGACGCAGGTTCCAGGTCACGCGATTGATCCCGCGCGTCATCCGCGGAGGGATGCTCGCGATCTCGCGGCCGCCCGCGTCCAGGATGGTGATCGACAGATCCGCATATTGCGACGCGAGCCAGTAGTCGATGATCGCGCCTTGCGGCGGGTTGGCGCCGCTGAACCACATGTCGCCGGTGTGGGCCTTCAGATTCGTGTAGCGGATCTGGGCTGCCGGCTCGGGTGTGAAGAGATACGCGGAGGATGCGACGACCTCGGGCGTGAGTTCCTGCAGCGCGGCGACGTTGTCGAGAATCCACACGCCGCGGCCGTGAGTGCCGAGCACGAGGTCGTTGTCGCGCGGATGCACGATCAGATCGTTGATCGCCAGCGTCGGCATGTTCTGCCGGAACGACAGCCAGCGCGTGCCGCCGTCGACGCTGACGAACAGCCCGAGCTCGGTGCCGAGGTACAGCAGGTTCGGGTTCTTCGCATCCTCACGAATCGTCCGCGCCACCCGGCCCGCCGGCAGGTCGCCGGCGATCGACGTCCACGTCTGGCCGTAGTCGGTGGACTTGTAGACGTAGTTCTTGAAGTCGTCGCTGCGATGGTTGTCGACGGTGACGTAGACGGTGCCGTCCTGATGCCGCGACGCTTCGATGCCGGCAATCCACGACCGCGCCGGCAGGCCCGGGATCTTCGCCGACACGTCCGCGAACGTCGTGCCGTCGTCGCGCGAGACCTGCATGCGGCCGTCGTCGGTGCCGACGTAGATCACGCCGCGCACGCGCGGTGATTCGGCCAGCGCCGAAATCGTCGGCCAGTACGGCACGCCGTCGTCGAGCGACGGAATGAAGTCGGCGACTTCCTGCCCCATGATCTGCAGCGTCCGCCGATCGATGCCGGACGTGAGATTGCCGAGATCCTCCCAGGTCTGTCCGCGATTGCGGCTGCGGAAGAGATGCTTCATGCCGGCGTAGATCGTCGACGGATCGTGCGGCGAGATCATGAACGGCGCGTCCCAGTTGGCCGGATGCATGGCGTTGGCCAGTTCCGGCTCGGGCAGGCCGTCGCTCCAGACGTCGAAGTTGCGCCGCTGGGCGATCGCACCCTTCGGATCGCCTGGACGGATGCTCTGCGACTCCCAGGTGCGCGTGTCGTTGCGCACCAGGCCGAGGAACTGCGAGGCTGCGTAGACAATCCGGTTGTCGGTCGGATCGGGAATCGTGAAGAAGCCGTCGCCGCCGCACAGGCGCTTCCAGTCTTCGTTGAGGATGCCGCTCGAGAAATAGCTCGCGCTCGGGCCCATCCAGCAGCCGTTGTCCTGGAGCCCCCCGTAGACGTTGAACGGGGTCGCGTTGTCCACCGCGACGCGGTAGAACTGACTCACCGGCAGCGACGACACGTACAGCCATTTCAGGCCGCGGTCGTACGAGATCCCGACGCTGCCGTCGTCGAGCTTGATGACGTGGCGCGAGTCCTTCGGATCGACCCAGACGAGGCGATCATCGCCATGCAGCGTCTGCCCCGGCGACTGGAACGTCTTCCCGCCGTCGTCCGAGAAGCTGTAGCTGTTGACCATGTAGATGCGCTTGTCGTCGTTGGGATCGATGGTGATCTGGCTCGCGTACATCGGCCGCGGGTTCCAGTCGCTCATGAACGTCCAGGTCGCGCCCTTGTCCTCGGAGCGGAAGATGCCGGCGCGCCGCTCGATGTAGGCGGTCGAGGCGTTGTACTTGTTGCCCTGCTCGATGCAGACGTAGACGATGCGCGGGTCCTTGCGGTAGATCGCGATGCCGATGCGGCCGTAGTCGCCCTCGGGCAGCCCGCTGCCGGTGATCGTGCGCCAGGTGCTGCCGCCGTCGGTCGACTTGTAGAGACCGCTTCCCGGCCCGCCGCCATGAAAGCCGTAAGCGGTGCGACGGCGCTGATACGTGGCCGCGTAGAGCACGTTCGGATCCGACGGATCCATGGCGACGTCGACGACGCCAGTGTCGGCGTTGACCTGCAACACCGCAGTCCAGGTGCGACCGCCGTCTGTGGTGCGATACAGCCCGCGATCCGGGTTCGCGCCCCAGAGATGCCCCATCGCCGCGACGAACACGATGTCCGGGTTCGTCGGATGCGCGACGATGCGGCCGATGTGGTGCGACTCGCGCAGCCCGACGTTCGTCCACGTGCGGCCCGCATCGGTCGACTTGTAGACGCCGTCGCCCCACGACGAGCTCTGGCGATTGGCGCGCTCGCCGGTGCCGACCCAGACGATGTTCGGATTGGGCTGGAAGATCTCGATGTCGCCGACCGAGTGCACCGCCTCGCGATCGAACACCGGCGCGTAGGTGATGCCGTTGTCGGTGGTCTTGAACACGCCGCCGGTCGCGCTGGCGACGTAGAACGTGGTCGTGTCGGACTCGACGACCGCGAGATCGACGAAGCGGCCGCTCATGTTGGCCGGGCCGATATTGCGGAACTCGAGCGCGGCGAGGTCGCCGACGGCGAGCGCGGCCTGCGGCGCGGCGCGCAGCGAACGGACGGCCTCCGGCGCGAAGCTCAGGCCGGCGGCGCCGGCAAGGCAAACGGCTGCGGCACCGCAGCGCAGGACGAATCGCATCGACAACCTCCGGGATGCGGCATGTTAATCCGGATCCCGGTGGCGCGAGCGCCGCCGCCTACCAGCGCCGCCCGAAGCCGAGACTCGCGGAGACGCCCTTGACCGGCCCGCCGGTTTCGAACGAGACGTCGCCGAACAGCCGGAACGACGCCCCGGCGTCGCCGTAGATCGTCGCGCCGAAGAGCCCGGTGTCGCGGCCCTGATTCATCGGCGCGACGCTGAACGCCGCATCCGGATCGCCGACGAGCGTCATCCGGATGTCAGGGCGCGCGTCGAAGTCATGCGACCACGCGGCTCGTCCCTCGAGACGCCAGATCGCGCTCGCGGCCGAACCGAGGCGCTTTTCGATGCGGCCGCCAAGCGTCGTGCGCAGCGACGACACGTCGCGCGCCGGCAGGACCAGCCCGATCGGATCGGCCCCGGTCTCGGTCGCGCCATCGAACGACAGCGTCTCATAGCGCAGCCCGGCCACGGGCTCGAGCGTGATCGTGCGGCCGGCGGCGATCGCATGGCCGTACTCCGCACGCGCGCTCAGGCCGTCGCCGTCGTAGTCGGCACGCGCGGTCGCCCGCGTGGCGCCGGCGAGGACCTGCCGTTCGCTGCGATACTCCTGCGAGCTGCCGGCGACGCCGACGTCCACGCGCGACGCGCCCTGGCGGTAACGTCCGTAGGCGCCCAGGTGCCAGACGCGCGTGTGCGTCTCGTCGCCGAGATCGTCGGACACGACGCGCGGCGTTGTCCGCGCCCCGCTGACGCCGAACGTCACACGGCGGCCGAGACGCGTGTCAACGCCGATCGCCAGTCCCGTGGACGGCACGCGCGCCGCTGGATCGATGCCGTTGCCAGCCTGCCGCGTCGTCCCGCCGAGGCCACGCAGCCACCAGCCCGTCGGCGCGACGTCGCTGGCCTGCATCCCGCCGGCGATCGTGCTGACGGCGTTCTCGGTGCCGCCCTCGCCCGCGGCCGCCGCAAGCGGCTGGCCGAGGCGCGTGAAGTTGACGCCCATGAACCGCTCGGCATCGTCGAGGCTCGCCGTCGCGACGTGCTGATAGTGCGCTCCGGACATCGACCGCAGCGAGATGGCCAGATCCGCGGTGGGCAGCGCGAACAGCGTGTTGACGAGACTCGCCATCTCGCCATCGGCCCGCATCACCAGCGCGTTGAGCGCGGAGGCGACGCGCCCGCCGCTGCCGTCGATCCCCGGCCGGCTGAAGTCCACGTCGGTGCGCCGCAAGGTCAGATAGATCTCGGACTCGCCATACTGGACGGATGGCTCGAGAAACGAGAGGTCGGTGGTCACGGCGCCGAAGGCGCCCTCGATGCCGTCCTCCGCGGCGAGGAAGCCGTAGCGCGTGATCGGCAGGTATTCCGCCGCCCCGAGATGGCGGAGGTCGAGCGATCCGCCGGCGAGCAGAATCGAACCGGTGGCGAGCACGACGTCGCTCGTGCCGGCCGCATCGATCTCGATGCGCAGCGATGATCCCGCCGCAAGGGTCAGATCGCCGACGACGGTGATCGTGCCGATCGAGTGCCCCGGCGAGAGCGTCGCGCCGTCCTGAACAGTCGTCGTCGGCAGGAACCCGGTGCCGCCGAGGATCGTGCCGCGCCGCATCAGCAGCGAGCCGGTTCCGGCGAAGCCGTCGACGACGAGCGATCCGGCGAGCACGTCGATGGCCCCCGAGAATCCGCCGCTGAGGCCGCTCAGCGTCAGCGTGCCCGCGCCGGTCTTCGCCAGGGCGCCTGAGCCGAAGAGGCGTCCGGCGTAGGTGCCGTGATCGGCCTGATCGAACGCGAGCTCGGCATCGTCGAGGATGTCGCCCTGCAGGCTTCCGGTGTCGCCGATCAGCGTGCCGCCGAAGATCGCGGTGCCGCCGCGATACGTGTTCGCACCCGTCAGCCGCAGCGTTCCCGCGCCGTCCTTGACGAACGTCCCGCCGCCGCTCATCACGCCCGCGTAGGTTCCCGTCGTCGTCTGATCGAACATCACCACAGCGTCGTTCACGATCGCGCCTGCGAGGCTTGTGGCGTCGCCGATGAGCACGCCGCCGCGAACGAACGTGCCGCCGGAATACGAGTTGTCTCCGGCGAGCTGAAGCGTACCGCTGCCCTCTTTCACGAGCGCGCCGGCGCCGGTATCGATCGCGGCGCCGATGAACGTCGCGCCGCTGCCGCCTACCGTCAGCGTCCGGTTCACGCCGCGGATGCTGTCGCCGACGATCGCCAGCACGCCGCCGCCGTCGTTCGTCCACTGCTGATCGGTGCCGATGACGACGTCGGTGGCGATAGTCGCGTGCGCCGCGCCCGCCTGCATCGTGATGCCGGCGCGACTGAGGAGGGTGAGCAGGTTGCCGGCGGCGATGCCGACGGTGTCTCCTCGCGACGCGCTGCCCGCGCCGGCAAACGTCAGGCTGTTGATCGAGAAATCGGCGCCGAGCGCCGAGGTGCCGTCGGCGGTCGCAAAGACCACGTCGGTCGCCGCGCCGGGCGTGCCGTAGACGAACGAATTCCCGGCGCCGCCGCGCGTCCAGTTCGAGATCCCGTCGACGAACGGCGAGTTCCAGAACTCACTGGCGCCGCCCGACCAGACGAACGTGCCGGCCGACGGCTGTAACGTGATCGACGCGGCATCCGGCGTCGCCGCGACGTCGAACGTGCGTCCCAACGGCATCGCGCCGAACAGCGTGCCGAAGCCGAGCGCGTCGCGCGAGATGCCGCCGCCGCTCGCGGTCATCACCGTGTAGGCGCCGTTCCCGGCCGGCGTGGTCAGCATGTTGAGATCGAACCGGTTGACGCCGTTCGCGATCTGCCGGCCGCGGATGTCGAACACGTCGGAGACGCCGATCTCGCCGAGATCGACGAGCAGCCGCGGCGCGTTCTCGATCTCGAAATCGCCGGTGAGCGTCGTCGTGCGAACGTCGCCGGCGTCGCCGATCGACAGCAGGCCGGCGTTCGTGAACAGGTTGCCGGCGCCGAGATCGATCGTGCTTCCCGCGAAGACGCGGCCGGAATCGCGGTTGAGGAGGCGATTGGTGCCCGCGCCGAGCTCGATCGATCCGATCAACGTGCCGCTGTTCCTGATCGTCTCGTCGCCGGTCGTGCTCTGCACCGCCAGGCCGGCGATGCCGGACATCGTCGTGATCGTCGAGAAGTTCGTGAGTGTGTTGGCGGCGCCCTCGACGATGTTCACGCCGATGCCGCGGATCACGGTGTCCTTGTCGGCGACGCCGTCCAGGCCGCCGAGGATCGTGCCGCCGCCGAGGAGCTCGATCTCGATGTTGCCCGCGCCCGCGTCGCCCCGGCTCTGCGCGAGAATGCCGCGCGACGCCTCGCCCATCGCGAAGATGTTGCCGATGACGCGAAGGTCGACGATGCCGCCGCTGCCCTGCCCGCCGGCGCTCTGCGCGAAGATGCCGTCGGCGCCGACGCCCTCGGTCTGGATGGTCCCGGTCTGACGCACCGTCACGTTACCGGCCGACCCGGAGCCGCCGACGCTGCCGGCGAAGTTGATCGGGCCGATCTCGGAGAGCAACTCGGAGATCTTGCCGACGCCGCCGGCGAGACCACCGCCGCCGCCGACACTCTGCGCGAAGATCCCGTACGCGGCGGTGCCGCGGGTGATGATGTCGCCGGTGCTGAAGACGTCGACCTCGCCGCCGTCGCCGCCCGATCCGCCGGCGCGGCCGTAGTCGAGGCCGAGCCCGATGTTGAGCGCGGGAATCGTGAAGCCGAGGACCTGCTTCTCTTCCGGCAGCATGCGCTCGACCTTGCCCGCCATCCCGCCGCCGCCGCCGACGCTCTGCGCGAAGATCCCATGCGCGTTCTCGCCCATCGTCGACAGCAGGCCCGAATTGATCACGCTCACCAGGCCGCCGTTGCCGCCGCTGCCGCCCGCGCCGCCGATACCGAACTTGCCCATCGCGCCCGCTTCAGAAGTGCCGCCCGCATCGACGACCTGCGAGTAGCCGGTCGCTTCACCGCCGCCGCCGCCGACGCTCTGCGCGAGAATCGCCGCCGATCCGTAGCCCGACGTGAAGATGTTGCCGGAGTTACTGATGTTCACGACCGACGCGTCGCCCTTGGCGCCCTGGTTGCCGCCGACGGTGAACGACCACTCGCGCAGTTGATCCTCGAGGAAGCCCTTGCCCTTGCTCTTGACGCTCTCGCGATACTGGCTGGTGAAGTTGCCGACGAACTCGAGCACCGTGAACGCCAGATCGACCTGATCGACGCCCGTCCCATCCATGCCGTCGCCGCCGGAGCCGCCGCCGCCGCCGATGCTCTGCGCGAAGATGCCGCGCGAGAGGGCACCGGTCGTGGTGATCGTCGCGGAATTGCTGACGGTGACGCCGCCGCCGTCGTTGCCATCGCCGCCCCAGCCGCCGACCTCTGCGGCGAGCTTCCAGCTGTCGCCCGGTTCCTCGCCCTTCTGAAAAGTCGCGCCGAGCATCAGGTTGACGCCGCGGGCCGATCCGGCGACGCCGCCGCCGCCGCCGATGCTCTGCGCGCGGATGCCGTTGGAGATATCGCCGCTCGTGAAAATCGTGCCGCCGTTCCTCACGTCGACGATGCCGCCGACGTTGCCGTCGCCGCCGAACCCGCCGAGCGAGAGGTTGGTGTTGAACGCCTGCCCTTCGTTGACGACGCCCGTCGAGATCACGGCCGAATTCGCCGACCCGCCGCGGCCTCCGCCGCCGCCGATGCTCTGGGCGAAGATCGCGTCGGCGTCGTCCTCGCCGGTGATCACCGATCCGAAGTTGTCGACCGTGACCAGACCGCCGGCGTTGCCGGCGCCGCCGAAGCCGCCGACCGTGATCGAGGTGTTGAGCGTCCACGGGCCGGGCTTGCCGGTGATCTCCTTCTTGCCGATGGCGCCGAGACCGATCGCGAGACTGTGGCCGCCGTTGCCGCCACCGCCGCCGACGCTCTGCGCGACGATGCCGGCGGCGGGCTTGCCGGTATAGAGCCTGGCGATCATCTCCTCGCGCTCGAGCTCGGTCGGCGGCGTCGGCTGCGCGGCGAAGAGAGCCTGCACGCTCTCCAGCGTCACCGCCGGCCGCAGATCGATCGCGCCGAAGTTCTGGACCTGCACCGTGCCGCCGGCGCCGCCTTCGCCGCCGAAGCCGCCGACCGCGATCGAACCTTCCTTGGCCGCCGCGCCCGCGAAGGTGCCGGAGAAGCTGAAGCCGCCGTCCCCGCCGCTGCCGCCGACACTTTGCGCGAAAATGCCGCGCGAGCCGCCGCCGCGAGCGGTGATGCTGCCGAAGTTCTCGATGGTGACCGTGCCGGCCGACCCGCCGATGCCGCCGACGCCGCCGACGCTGACCGAGAGATCCTTCGTATTGCTGCCGCGGGCGATCACGCCGGTAGCGCTGAAGCCGCCCATGCCGCCGCCTTCGCTCAGGCTCTGCGCGACGATCGCGTCCGATCGTTCGCCGACCGTGAGAATGGCCGCGCCGTTCTTGAGATCGACCGCGCCGCCGTTGCCGGCTGCGCCGCCAGGTCCGCCGAACGACAACCCGAGGTTGGTGCCGCCGTCGTGCTTGCCGAACTCGATCACGAGGCTGCCGCCGGCGTCGCCGCCGCCGCCGCCGACGCTCTGCGCGAACAGACCGTACGCCGCCGCGCCGGCCGTCGAGACGAACGTGCTGTTGAGATTGTCGAGCGTGACCAGCGCGCCGTTGCCGGCGGTGGCGCCGACGCCGCCGATGGAGAAGCCGACGTTCGGCTTGGCGCCGGTCGACACGCCGAGCACGCCGCTGAAGCCGCCCGTGCCGCCGCCGCCGCCCACGCTCTCGGCGTAGATCGCGTGCGCACCGGCGCCGGTGGTAATCACCTGCGCGGCATTGGTGACGGTCACCGTGTCCGCGTTGCCGGCGGTGCCGCCGAATCCGCCGAGACTGGAGTTGAACTGCCCGCCGGTCGTAGCCAGTCCGGCGCCGAAGCTGAAACCGCCCGCGCCGCCGCCACCGCCGGTGCTCTGCGCCAGGATCCCGTAAGCCAACTCGCCAGTGGTCGTGATGAGTCCGGCGCTGTTGACGTTCACGGTGCTGCCGGTGCCGCCGCCCCCGCCAGAGCCGCCGAGCGAGAACGTGCCCGAACCCGACTTCGCGCCGGATCCGGCGATGCTGAAGCGGCCGAAGCCACCGCCGCCGCCGAGGCTTTGCGCGAACAGACCGGTGCTGCCGGCGCCCAGCGTCGAGATCACGCCGGTGTGCGCGACGCTGACCGCCGCGCCGTTGCCGCCGCCTGCTCCAGAGCCGCCGATGTCGACAGTGCCCGAGCCGGTGCCGGCGCCGCTGCCGGCGATACTGAAGCCGCCGTTCCCTCCGCCCCCGCCGATGCTCTGCGCGAACAGACCGATCGCGTCGTCGCCGCTCGTGATGATGCCGCCTTCGCTCGTGACGCGAACGGTGCCGGCGTTGCCGCCGCCGTCGCCGGATCCTCCGATGCCAAGCGTTCCCGATCCGGTGCCCGCTCCACTGCCCGTGATGCTGAAGCGTCCGCTGCCTCCGCCGCCGCCCGTGCTCTGCGCGAACAACCCGGTCGACGCCGCTCCGCTCGTCGTGATCAACCCTTGATTCGTGACTTCGACGGCGCCACCGAGGCCGCCGCCATCGCCGCTGCCGCCGACGCCGATCGATCCCGAGCCGGTACCGGCGCCGGAACCGGAGATATTGAATCCGCCGTTGCCGCCGCCCCCGCCGAGGCTCTGCGCGAAGAGGCCGACGGCCTCGTTCTGATGCGTCGTGATCGACGCCTGATTGAGAACGAAGACCGAGCCGGCGTCGCCGCCGCCGCCACCGCTCCCGCCGAACGCCAGCGAGCCGGCGCCGGTGCCCGCACCTGATCCGGAGATGTTGAAGCGGCCCTGTCCACCACCGCCGCCGAGGCTTTGCGCGAAAAGTCCTGTCGCGTTCAGGCCGAACGTTTCGATGGCACCGCGATTGGTGACGTCTACGCGGCTGGCGATGCCGCCGGAATCGCCCGATCCGCCGACGCCGAGCGTGAACGCGCCCGTGCCGCCGCCGGAACCAGAGATGTTGAAGCCGCCACTGCCGCCGCCGCCGCCGAGACTCTGTGCGTACAGCCCGGCAGCGTCATCGCCGCTCGTCGTCAGCGCGCTCCAGTTGATCACGAACACTTCGCCGGCGCCGCCGCCCGCGCCGCCCGAACCGCCCATCGACAGGCTGATGCCGGCGGTGCCGGCGCCGGCGCCCGAGATGTTGAAGCCGCCGTTGCCGCCGCCGCCACCGAGGCTCTGCGCGAAGATCGCGTACGCCTTCGAGCCGCGCGTGGTGATTGGCGCGAGGTTCTCCACGTCGACGAACGACGCGGAACCGCCGCCGCCCGCGAACCCGCCGACT
>DASTCC010000291.1:0-5844 GCA_035711465.1 Vicinamibacterales bacterium | reverse complement strand
CTGTTGACTCGCTGGCAGCAACAGGAACACGCCCGCTACGTGACCTCCGCCGCCGACCGCGAACCCGAAGAGCGCGGCCGCCTGGCGGCGAGCGACTTGAATGACGCCGCCGCCCGCGGCGTGCCGAATGCGCTGACGCTCGTGGCCCTGCGTACGGCGCCCGGTTCGGCGGACGTCGTCGTCCACGCCGCGGCCGATCCTGATTTCGCCGGCATGCGGATCACCGCCGGGCGCGGCCTCGTCGGCCGCGTCATGGACACCAGCGTCCCGATCGAAGGCGCCGTCGCCGACTGCGAGCCGCCGCTGCCCTCGGCGCTGGCGCGCTATGGCGAACGCGCGCTGGTCGCGCCGGTGCAGGGATCGTCCGAGCGCCCGTGGGGCGTCGTCCTCGCGGTCCAGCGCCGCGGCTCGTTGTTTCCCGATGACGACCTGAAGCTCCTGCAGCAGTACGGCCGCTACGCGGCGACGGCGCTCGAGCACGCGCAGCTCATCGCCGACGCCCGCGCCCGGGAACGGCGCGCCGCCGAACGGCGGCTTCGCGAGATGGAATCGCGCATGAGCCTGATGCTCGACAGCATCAAGGACTACGCGATGATCGTGCTCGACGTCGACGGCGTCGTCGTCAACTGGCACGTCGGCGCCCGGCACGTCTTCGGCTACACGACAGAACAGATGGACAACGAGCCGGCGGCGCCGCTCTTCAGCCTGACGCCGACCGACTTCGCGGCGCTGCTCGACGAGGCCCGCCGCGTCGGCATGGCGCGCCGTGAGGGACCCTGTCTGCGCGCCGACGGCGCGCGCTTCATCGGCGCCACCGTGATCCGCCCGCTCGAAGGCGGCGCCGACGACGTGCTCGGGTTCGTCGCGGTCACCCGCGACGTCACCGAGCAGCGCGATCTGGAGACGCGGCTGCGACAGAGCCAGAAGATGGAAGCCATCGGCCAGCTCGCCGGCGGCATCGCCCACGACTTCAACAACCTGTTGACCGCGATTCAGGGCTACGCCGAGTGGCTCGGGCAGAGCATCGGCGACGCGCACACGCTGCGGCCCCAGGTCGACGAGATCCTCCGCGCCGCCGAGCGCGCCGCCGGGCTGACGCGGCAGCTGCTGACGTTCAGCCGCGGCCAGCGTTTGCAGCCGATGGTGATCAACCTGTCGCGCCTGCTCTCGGATCTGCTGCCGATGCTCCGGCGCGTCATCGGCGAGCACATCGAAATCGCGGAGAGCGCCGAGCAGACCGCGCCGGTGCTCGGCGATCGCAGCCAGGTCGAGCAGGTGATCCTGAACCTGGTGGTCAACGCCCGCGATGCGATGCCGTCCGGCGGGCGGCTGACGCTCTCGATCCGATCGGTCTGGCTCGACGATCACACCGCCGGCGATGAAGTCTCGCCGGGACCGTACGTCGCGCTCACCGTCGCCGACACGGGCGTGGGCATGGATCCGCGCACGCAGGCGCGGATTTTCGAGCCGTTCTTCACCACGAAAGAGATCGGCCACGGCACCGGGCTCGGGCTCGCCACCGTCTACGGCATCGTGAAGCAGATGGGCGGCCTGGTCCGCGTCACCAGCCGGCCCGCGGAGGGCGCGACGTTCGAGCTCTTTTTTCCGGAAGCCAGCGCGCTCGAGGGCGTCGCGCCTGCCGAATCACCGCGCGAGCCTCTCGTCGGCCACGAGACGATCCTGCTCGTCGAGGACGACGTCGCCGTGCGGCAGTTCGTGATGCAGGTGCTCGAGCGCTACGGTTATCAGGTGCTGGCGGCCGAGCACCGGGCCGCGGCGATCGCGCTCGTGGGCGGACATGGCGGTCCAATCCACCTCGTCATCACCGACGTCGTGATGCCCGGAGGCAGCGGCACCGACCTCGCGAAGGCGTTGGCCGACACGGCGATCGACGCGCCGGTGCTGTTCATGTCGGGCTACAACGATGCCGTCGTGGCCGCCGATTCGCACGTCGATGCCGTGCCGTTTCTCCAGAAACCTTTTGGCGCCACCGACCTGTTGACGCGGGTGCGAACGATGCTCGACGCCGCGGCGCGATGAGAGGCCGACCAGAACGGTCGGCGACCGCGCGCGGGCCAAATCTGGTCGTTCCCCCTAAATTGTTGACCAACGGTGGGTTCAGCGTGATCGACTCACCCGGAGTAGTGCTCTCGATGCCGTATAATGCCGATAAGGAAGCCAAGGATCGCCATGAGCCTGCTCCTCGGCGGAAGCGCGGATGTTTGAACGCTATACGGAACGTGCGAGGCGGGTTCTGTTCTTTGCCCGCTACGAAGCGACGCAGCTCGGAAGTACCTCGATTGAGACGGAACACCTCCTTCTCGGCCTGATTCGGGAAGGGAAGGGTCTGACGAGCCGGATTTTTGCCCGGTCGCATCTGTCCCTCGAGAGCATCAGGAAGGAAATCGAAGGCCGCCAGGTCTTCCGCGAGAAAGTCTCGACCTCGGTCGAGATTCCCTTCAGCGCGGAAACCAAGCGGGTGCTGCACTTTGCGGCCGAGGAAGCCGACCGGCTGCTGCACACCTACATCGGCACCGAGCACCTGCTCCTCGGGATCCTCCGCGAGGAGCGGTCGGTGGCGGCGTCCATCCTCTATGAGAAGGGGATGCGTCTGGCCAGCGTGCGCGAGGACATCGTACAGCTGCTCAACGAGAAGACGGCGCCTGCGCGGCCGAAGGAGACGCCGCTGCTCGCCGAGTTCAGCCGCGATCTGACCGAAGCGGCGATGAAGAACCAGCTCGATCCGCTCGTCGGACGGGCCAACGAGGTCGAGCGCGTCCAGCAGGTGCTCTGCCGGCGGACCAAGAACAACGCGGTCCTGATCGGCGAACCCGGCGTGGGCAAGACGGCCATCGTCGAGGGCCTCGCGCAGAAGATCTTCTGCGGCGACGTGCCGCATTTCCTGGCCGACAAGCGCATCCTGGCGCTCGACATCTCGCTGATCGTCGCCGGCACCAAGTATCGCGGCCAGTTCGAAGAGCGCCTCAAGGCGATCATGAAGGAGCTCACCGAGAACCCGAACATCATCGTGTTCATCGACGAGCTGCACACGCTGGTCGGCGCCGGATCGGCCGAGGGCTCGCTCGAC
Source organism: Vicinamibacterales bacterium (assembly GCA_035711465.1). Lineage (GTDB taxonomy): Bacteria > Acidobacteriota > Vicinamibacteria > Vicinamibacterales > SCN-69-37 > DASTCC01. Next base: position 2,756 of record DASTCC010000291.1, on the reverse strand, counting down.
GCCGCCAACATCCTCAAACCGGCGCTCTCGCGCGGCGAGATTCGCTGCATCGGCGCGACCACGCCCGCCGAGTACCGCAAGTACATCGAGAAGGATCGCTCGCTCGAGCGGCGCTTCCAGGCGATCAAGGTCGATCCGCCGACCGAGAAGGAAACGATCCAGGTGCTGATGGGCGTGAAGGATCGCTACGAGTCCTTCCACCACGTCGAGTACTCGCCCGAAGCGATCGAAGCGGCCGTCTACCAGTCGAGCCGCTACATCACCGACCGGTTCCTGCCGGACAAAGCGATCGATCTCATCGACGAGGCCGGCGCCCGCGCCAAGCTGCGCGAGGCCGAAGCCAACGCCGAGCTGGGTGAGATCAACCGCAGCATCCGGGTCGCCGTCGAGTCGCTCGACACGATCGCCGTCGATCGCGGCGTCGACAAGCCGTGGCTCTACCGCGATCCCGAGCCGGCGGCGTCGGAGACGCTGCCGCAGGTCGTGCGCGAGCGGATGGACCTGAAAGCGACGTCGCCGCGCATCGCCATCGGCAAGCACGAGATCGACGAGGTCGTCTCGAAGTGGACCGGCGTGCCGCTCACCTCGGTGAACGAGGACGAGGGCGGCAAGCTGCTGCGCATGGAAGACGAGCTCCACCGCCGCGTCATCAGCCAGGAGCCGGCGATTTCGGCGCTGTCGCGCGCCATCCGCCGGTCGCGCGCCGGCCTCAAGAACCCGACCCGCCCGGTCGGCAGCTTCATCTTCCTGGGGCCGACCGGCGTCGGCAAGACCGAGCTGGCGCGCGCGCTCGCCGCGTTCCTCTTCGGCAGCGATCACGCGCTCATCCGCTTCGACATGTCGGAGTACATGGAGAAGCACTCGGTCTCCAAGCTGATCGGCTCGCCGCCCGGATACGTCGGCCACGAAGAGGGCGGTCAGCTCACCGAGAAGATCAAGCGCAACCCGTATTCGGTGGTGCTCCTCGACGAGATCGAGAAGGCGCACCCGGATCTGTTCAACATCCTGCTGCAGGTCTTCGAGGACGGCCACCTCACCGACGGGCTCGGCAATCGTGTCAACTTCAAGAACACGATCCTGATCATGACGTCGAACATCGGCGCGCGCTTCATCCAGAAGAAGGCGTCGATGGGGTTCCAGTCGCCCGATTCGTCGATGGTGCAGAAGTCGATCAGCGAGATGGTGCTCGGCGAGGTCAAGCGCACCTTCAATCCCGAGTTCATCAACCGCATCGACGAGATCATCGTCTTCGAGCCGCTCTCGGACGAGGACCTGCGCCGGATCACGCGGCTGCTGATCGACACGCTCAACGAGCACCTCGCCAACCGCCAGCTCCAGATTCAGGTCTCCGACGCCGTCGTCGACTGGATCATCGAAGCGACGTGCCGCGATCGCTCGTACGGCGCGCGGCCGCTGCGCCGCGCCATTCAGCGCTACATCGAGGATCCGCTGTCGGAAGAGCTCATCCGCGGCCATCTGGCCGCCGGGATCATCGAGATCGTCCTGGACCGCGGCGCGCTCGCCTGGCGCGTCGCCGGGGAGGACGAACCCGGCCGTCGGTTGGCGGTCTCCGTCTAAGCCTGTAAACTGGCCCTCCGGCCTGGCGCTCGGCCCCACGACCCCCGGGGCCCCGCGAGTCAGTCTGGAAGTTTCTGACAGGCAATGAGTTCACCGAGACCGACTGCTCGAACATCGATCTGTTATCTGGCCGCGACGGTGGCCGTCGTCTGTCTCGGACTCGCGTCCAGCGCTGCGGCGCAGACGCCGCCGCGGCCGACCGCCCCGTCGCTGACGGTGCCGCCGCCCCAGCAGGTAACCGGCTGCGCGACGAGCGAAGATCCGACGTCGAGACTGCCGCCGGCCGACTCGCCGCCGCTCTACCGCTGCGCCGAACTGCAGTTCCATCCCGTCAACGAGTCGTTCGTCGACGGCACGACCTACGCGCACTACTTGAGCCCGCGGTCGTCCCGGCTGAACGCCACCTGGGTGCCCTTCGACGAGAAGGTCATCCTCGGCGACTTCGACAAGCTCTGGCGGCTCGGCTATCTCGACAATCTCTGGGTCGAGGTCGTCGACGATCCCTACCCGAACGGCGTCCCCGGCAAGCGGGTGATCTTCCACCTCGAGGAGCGCGCCCGCGTCAAGGTCGTCGACTACGCGCCGGCCGACCCTGAAGAAAAGCTCAAGGTCGACGTCTCCAAGATCGAAGATCAGCTGCGCCAGCGCAACATCACCGTCCGCCTCGACTCGTTCGTCGACGACGCGACGATCCGCCGCGTCGTCGGCGTGATTCGCGAGCTGCACATCGAGGACGGCTATCTCTACTCGACCATCGAGCCGGTCAAGCGCGAGCTCGCCGGACAGGTCAAGCTCATCCATCTGACCTTCAACATCGACGCCGGACCGAAGGCGCAGATCGCCGAGGTCGTCTTCGACGGCAACGAAGCCTACGACGACGGCAAGCTGCGCGGCCAGCTCAAGGAGAACAAGCCGAGGAGCTGGCTGTCGTTCATCACCAGCGCCGGGACCTACAAGGAGACCAAGTGGGAGGACGACGCCCAGCTGGTCCAGGAGTTCTACTGGAACAAGGGCCACGCCCGCGCCCGCGTCGGCCAGCCGCAGATCGAGGTCGTGCGCGACAGCGACGACGGCAAGAAGCGCTGGATCCGGCTGCGCGTCCCGGTCGACGAAGGGCCGAAGTACAACGTCGGCAAGTTCGAGATCACCGGCACCGAGACGGTGAAGCCCGAGTTCCT
>DASTCC010000290.1:0-18503 GCA_035711465.1 Vicinamibacterales bacterium | reverse complement strand
GGAGTCTGCCGATCCGGCGCCGGCTGTCCAGATGTGAGGAATCGGGCCGCGATTCCGACCGAGCGAACCCCTGAGGCGAGGTCATCGTCAAAGGAGTTGGCTACTATGTAGCAATACTGTAAAGTAAGACGATGCGGACACGAATCGGCTTTGCTACGGCGACCATCTTCGAGGCCCTGGCCCGCGGCAACGGGTTCGGCCTCGACATCATGCGCGAAACCGGACTGCCGAGCGGCACGGTCTACCCGACGCTCAGCCGTGCCGAGGCCTCGGGACTCGTGCGCGGCAAGTGGGAGGCGCGCCGGCAGGCCGACCTCGAGGCGCGGCCCCGTCGCCGATACTACGAGCTCACCGCCGCCGGCCACACGGCGCTCGCCGAGGCGCTGACCAGATTTCGGGAGCTGGCGGGCGGACACCGCGCGAGGTCCAGGTCGTGAACGCGGACCGGCTGCTGCGGCTCCTCTCCAGGATCGTGCCCGCCGAGCGCCGCGCCGACTGGCTCGAGCGCTGGCGCGGCGAGCTCTGGGCGCTCGCCGCAAGCGAACGCGCGCCGGCGACCCCGGCACGGTTCGCGCTCGGCGCCATTCCTGATGCCTGGCACGAGTGCGCGGCCGGCTGGCGGGATGCGGCCGCTCTCGACGGCATCAGCGGCGATCTGCGGCGCGCGTGGCGCGCGGTGTGGCGGGCGCCGGGCGCCAGCCTGCTGACCGTGCTCATCGTCGGCGTCGGCGCGGCGGCGCTGACCAACGTGATCGCGCTCGTTGACGCGACGCTGCTGCGGACGCCGCCCGCGATCGCGCGCGCCGACGAGCTGTTTCAGATCGGCCGCGGTCCAGCGTCGGAGCTCGACAACCTTTCCTATCCGAACGTCAGGGATCTTGCCGACGCGCTTCGCCCAGTTGCCAGCGTCGCCGCATACGCCGACCGCTCGGCCGTCGTCGGCGCGGGCGCCAACGCCATCGTCGTCGCGGCGCAAGTCGTGACGCCGGAGTTCTTCGACGTCGTCGGCGTCCCGGTCCACAACGGCCCCGGCAAGCTGAGCGACGGCGAGCCTGGCGTCGTGCTCTCACATCGTTTCTGGATCGAGCGACGGCAGGAAATCGACGCCGCCGGCCGGTGGATTGCGGTGGATGGCCAGCCGACGCCGGTCGTCGGTGTCGCCGCCGAAGGCTTCGTCGGCGTTCAGGCCAGTAGCGTCGAGCCGGCAATGTGGCTCTCGGTTGGCACGGCGCTTCGCGCCGAGCCGCTCCGCCGATCCGAACGCGGCTGGTCGTGGCTCTGGACGATCGGCCGCCGCCATCCCGGCGTCACCATCGAGGCGGTGAGCGCTGCTGCGGCCAGCGCGCACAGTGAGCTGGTGACGAGGTCGGCCCTTCACGAAGGGACGCTCGGATCCGCTCTGGTCGTCGTCGATGGCGTCGGACTGCGACCGGCCGATCGGACAGAAGCCGCCCGGCTGTCGCGTCTCTTCGTGGCGGCGGCGGTGCTCGTGCTGGTCGTCGCCTTGGCGAACGTCGTCGGGCTCCAACTGACGCGCGCGATTGCCGCGGCGCCCGCGACCGCGATGATGCGAGCGCTCGGCGCGAGCCGCGCCCGCCTCGTTCGCGGCCGCGTGTTCGAGTTGCTGATCCTGACGGTCGCCGGAAGCCTGGTCGCCTGGACCGTGGCGTGGTCGATGACGTCCTTCGTCCGCGCGACGCTGCCGTACCCGATTGCGGTCTCGCTTCGGCCGGAATGGCGCGCGTTCCTGGTCGCGGCGGCGATGGCGACGGCGATCGCGGGCGCGCTGGCCATCGTGCCGTTGGCGCGCGCGTCTCGACTCGGCTCGATTGCATCACTGGCGGGCGGTCTTGCCATCGCGGGCCGCTCGCGGATCACGCTGGCGCTGGTGACGCTGCAACTCGGCGTGTCGGGCACGCTCCTCGGTGTGGGCGGTCTGCTCGCCCGGAGCATCTGGGCCGCGGGCGCCGTCGATCCGGGATTCGAAACCCGCGGCGTGCTCGTCGTCACACTGCGTCCGTCGATGGGCGGCCGTTCCGCGGCCGCGGTTCGCGCGGATCTGATTCAGCGTGCCGGCGCGATCGCTGGCGTCGATGCGGTCGGTCTGGCATCGCGCGTGCCGTACGTCGGCGGCGCCGAAACGCGAACGGTCACCCTGCCGGGCACGACCGGCGAGAACCCTGAAGATCGCGTCAGGCTGACGACGTTCGCGGTCGACGCCGGATTCTTCGACGTGTTGCGCGTGCCCTTCGTGTCGGGCGGCGTGCCGGTCTCGGCGGATGCGATGCCGGCCGCGGCCGTCTTCACCCGGATCGCGGCCGACCGCCTGTGGCCCGACGCGACCAGGCCCCGCCACCTCGACACGCCGAGTGGGCGGGTGCAGGCGTCGGGCGTCACCGCGGACATGCAGCTTCGGTCGCTGCGTGGTCCGGCGACGCCGGCGATGTTCATGCCGATCGAGGCGACCGGGGAGAAGCCCCGTTACCTTATCGTCCGCACGGCGCGGCGAGACGACGTCGCGGGCGAACTTCGGCTGGCGTTGTCCGCGTTGAACGGCGATGTCATCGTCACGCGGGTCGAGCCGTATCCGCAGCTGATCGCGGCATCGCTGCCCGACACGCAGGTTGCCGCGCGCCTGGCGCTGTCCTTCTCGGCGGTGGCGGTGATGTTGTCGATGGCCGGTCTCTACGCCGTCGTCTCTCGCCGCGTCATGGAACGGCGCCGCGAGTTCGGCGTCCGCCTCGCACTCGGGGCCACGCCGGCGTCAGTGGTCGGCGTCGTGATGCGCGAAGTCCTTCTCGTCGCGATCCTCGCCTGCGTGCTCGGCGGCGCGATGTTCGCGGCCGCGTCCGCGGCGATGCGACAGCTGCTGTTCGGCGTCTCGCCGTTCGATCTGCAGACGCTCGCAGCGACAGGCGCCGGCATCGTCATCATCGCGCTGGCTGCGGCGTCTGGGCCCGCCCGTCGCGCCGGCCGATCGGATCCGGCGGCAGCGCTGCGTCCACCTGGTTGAAGAGGAGCGATCGATGCGATTCGTTGCCCTGATCGCGCTCGCGCTGAGCGCGGGATCCCAGGCGTCGGTTGCGGGGAGATGGAACGTCAGCGCCGAGGCAGCCAGCAAGCGCACTGACGATGGCGGCTCGGTGAGCCGGAGCGCGCAGGAGTTCGTGCTCGAGGTCAGTCTCGATGGCGCTAAAGCGACGGCAACGCTGACGCCCAGGCGCGGTCCGGGATCGCCGTGGGCGCTGACCGGAACCTGGCGGCAGAACGAGCTCGAGTTGACCAGCGCCTGGCGGGATCTGCCGATCACCAGGAACGGCGAGTCATCCACCGCAAAGGCACGCTACCTCGTGCGCATGACGCTCGCCGGCGCAACGATCAGCGGCACGTGCGAGTTCGCGATGGAAAGAGGCGAGCCGCTGCCGCAGCCGTGCGTGGGCCGGCGGGACTGACGCCGGGGCTTTCCGGGCGCGTGTGATAAGCTCGTTGGCGTCGGATCTTCCCACGCGCTCTGCGGTCTGTAAGCGTCGCGGGCCCCTTCGGCCCGTTCCTTCTTATATCCAGCGTAGCCACGAGACGAATCCGCTCGAAGCGTCTGCTTCGATCGACACCTGATGCCATGACGGCGTCCGCGTGTCTACATCCGCCGAAGAGCGCCGCTGGGAAAGCGCTCTCGGCCTACTGAAGGTTTGACCGTTCATGTTCTCCAATCTCGGTCTCAGTCCCGCCGTGTGCGGTTCGCTCGCGCGGCTTGGCTACGAGACTCCAACACCCATTCAGGTCCAGGCCATTCCCGTCGTGTTGACCGGCGTCGATCTCCTGGCGCGCGCGCTTACCGGAACTGGAAAGACCGCGGCATTCGGGCTGCCGATGATCGAGCGCCTTCACACGCGGCGGCCGGGCGCCGGCCGGATCAAGCCACGCGGTCTCGTCCTCGCGCCGACGCGTGAGCTCGCCGTGCAGGTGCATCAGGCGCTGGTGGCATATGCCGCGCCGGTCCAGATGCGAGTCACGGTCGTCTACGGCGGCGTGCCGATGGGCCGGCAGATCGACTCGTTGAAGCGCGGCACCGACATCATCGTTGCCACGCCGGGGCGGTTGATCGACCACCTGCAGCGGCGGACCGTCGATCTGTCCGCGATCGAAGTGCTTACCCTCGACGAGGCCGATCGCATGCTCGACATGGGCTTCCTGCCGGCGCTGCGCCGCGTCGTCGCGGCGCTGCCGCGGGATCGGCAGACGCTGATGTTCTCGGCGACGTTCTCGGACGCGGTGGTCCGTCTGTCGTCGGAGTTCACCCGCCACCCGGCTCGAGTCGACGTCGCCAGCGCGCAGATGGTGGCGACGACGGTGAAGCACGAGGTCCACCACGTCGCGCTCGATCGCAAGCGCGACGCGCTGCTGCAGATCCTGACGACGCCCGACGAGCCGCAGGCGCTGGTGTTCTGCCGGACGAAGCGCGGCGCCAATCGCGTCGGCGAGGCGCTCGGACATCGCGGCGTGCGCGCCGGCGTCATCCACGGCAACAAGAGCCAGAACGCGCGAAGCCGCGCGCTCGAGGACTTCAAGGCCGGTCGCGTCCGCGTGCTCGTCGCCACGGATATCGCCGCTCGCGGCCTGGACATCGTCCAGCTGCCGCTGGTCGTCAACTTCGATCTGCCGCTGGTCGCCGAGGACTACGTGCATCGCGTCGGGCGCACCGGCCGTGCGGGACGCGATGGGCGGGCCGTGTCGCTGGTGGCCGGATCGGACTCGGACCTGCTTCGCGGCATCCAGCGGCTGGTGGCATCGCCGCTCGAGCGTGTCGGCGCGCCCGATCTGGTCCGGGAGGATCGGACGGTCGAGAGAGCGCGGGCGCGACATCCACGCGGTGTCGCTCGCGACCGCGGTTTCCGCCGGCGCCGTGGCGCCGCGCCTTCTACTCGACCGGCTGTAGCGTGACCTGCGGCCGCGCGTCGCGAGCCGGCATCTGGAGATCCGGCATCGGCGTGGTCAGGAACAGCCGGCGGGTGACCGTGCCGATCCACCGCGCGCGGTGCGTCGAGCGGGCGACGCGGGCGCTGTCGGTCGCGATGCCGGTGTTGGCGTACATCTGCCGGTAGAGCCGCGACACGAGCACGAACGCGAGCCGCGCCTTGATCGACTTCACGACTCGCGAGCGATCCCAGACGTTGCCCCAGCCGTAGAAGCGGTCCCACGCGCCCTGCGCGCCGGTGCGAATCTCCTCGAGCGACATCTGCGGGTGCGGCGAAAACAGCTTCGGCCGCTGGTGTTTGGGAATCAGCCAGTGACGCGTGATCGGCACGCCGTTGACGTGCCGGTCGCGGTTGTCCTCGCTGGCGGCCCATTTTTCGAAGTCGACGGTGCCGGGAAACGGCGTCAGCAGCACGAACTGGGCAAAGGTCAGGTTGGCGCGCTGCGCCAGCGCGACCGTCGCGTCGAAGGTGCCGCGATCGTCGCTTGGCAGCCCGAAGATGAACGAGCCGAGCACATGGATGTCGTGCTCGCGAAACGCGCGCAGCCTGGCGACCAGCGACTCTCCGGCCAGGTTGAAGCCCTTGTAGACGTCCTTCAGGCCGGCCGCGGTCACTGACTCGACGCCGACCAGCGCGCCGCGGATATGCGCGCGCCGCATCGCTTTCAGGAACTCGGGATCCTCAGCCGCCTCCATCGTGATCTGCGTGTAGAACACGAGATCGTCGGGCAGCTTGGCGAGCTGCGCCATCAGTTCCATGCGATCCGCACGCAGCGCTTCGAGCTGATGCAGCCGCGTCGGGTCGGCGCGGCGGCGCGCCTGCGCGAGATCGGCGAACGAGACCGGATAGAAATTGTCGTCGGCGAGCGCGATGAATCGGAATCCGCGGCGCCGCAGCTCGACGATCTCGCCGACCACGCGATCGACCTCGCGCTGCCGCGGCTCCTGCCCGTCGGTCCGCCACACCGAACAGAACGAGCAGTGCTTCGGGCAGCCGCGCACCGTCTGCACCGATCCCCACATGTAGCGGCCGCTCGGCAGCAGGTCCCATCGCGCCGCCGCGAAGCGATCGCCGGAGATTCGTCCGCCTTCGTACTGCGGGGCCGGCCGTCCGGCGATGCAGTCGGCCACTACCTGCGGCCAGACGACGTCGCCGTCGCCGCGAACGACGGCGTGCGCGCCGCCGAGCTCGCGCGCTTCGTCGGGGAACAGCGTCGCGTGTATGCCGCCGTACACCACCCAGGCGCCGCGCTCGCGCGCCATGCGCCCGATCTCGTAGCCGCGCAACGCGTTGCTGGTGTGGATGCCGATGCCGACGACGTCGCCGGCGGCGAAGGACGCGGGATCGACGGGGTCGAGCGTCTCGTCGACGAGTACGGGATCGCCCCAAGTCGAGCCGGTCGCCGCCGCCAGCACGAACAGCCAGCGCGGCGTGATCACGGCGACGCCGAACGAGACGTCGCTGGGATTGATTAGATGAACGCGCGCCCGTGTCGGGCGCGCCGGAGTTCCGGTCGCACCGCCGCCGTTGTGGCCTGACATCCCACCTCTCAGATCCGTCCGCAAAACGATGTGCCGGCAGCACACTCTAGCACGGCGGCCGGATCCGGGCCGCTCTTGACATGTGACTAAATGGTCACATATCATCGGCGGCGATGAGCGACGACCGCGTTTTCAAGGCACTGGCGGACGTGACCCGTCGCTATCTGCTCGACGTGCTGTTCGCACGCGATGGCCAGACGCTCACCGAGCTCGAGTCGCAGCTGGAGATGACCCGGTTCGGCGTCATGAAGCATCTCCGCGTCCTCGAAGAGGCGGGCCTGGTGATCACGCGCCGGTCGGGGCGCGAGAAGCTGCATTTCCTCAACCCGGTGCCGATCCGGTTGATTCACAACCGGTGGATTCACAAGTACGCGGAGCACCAGGTATCGGCGCTCGCGGATCTCAAGACGCAACTGGAGGCCAAGGCATGGCGACAGACACGAAAGCGGGCGTGACCACGCAGGTCTACGAGGTCTACATCAAGGCGACACCGCAGACGATCTGGGAGGCGATCACGTCGCCCGAGTGGACGCAGAAGTACGGATACAAGGGCCGCGCCGACTACGATCTCCGCCCCGGCGGCGCCTATCGTGCCCACGCGACCCCGGACATGATCAAGTTCGGCCTGCCGGAGGTCGTCGTCGACGGCGAGGTGGTCGAGGCGACGCCGCCGCGCAGGCTGGTGCAGACCTATCGCTTTCTCTTCCAGCCCGCGAACGAAGCGGAGGGCTTCACGCGCGTGATCTGGGAGATCGAGCCGACGGCCTCAGGCTTCTCCCGCCTCACGGTCACACACGAGCTCGAGGGCGCGCCGATCATGGCCGCGATGGTCGCGAGCAAGTTCTCCGAGCAGGGCGCCGGCGGATGGGCCTGGATCCTCAGCGATCTGAAGTCGCTCATCGAGACGGGGAAGACCATGGGTGAGTGACCGGGGCAAGGGGTCAGACGAGCGTCGGTAACGACTCGCGTCGTGCGAGCGCCGGTCTTCAGGTGCGCGCGACGCCAGCGTACTCGTCGTTCCGACGCCACCAGATCCCCTGCTCGTTGCGGCCGAGCGGCGCGCGGTCGAGCCACTGGAACATGTTCCAGAGCCCGTCGAGCCCGCGCGAGAACGTCGAGTAGGTGTGATGCACGACGCCATCGTCGAGGACGAACGCGCTCATGCCCGGCCGCTCGCGTGTGTAGGCCGCGGCATCGGCGCCGGTCGTGCTCGCGACCGCCTTCGTGCCCGCGCTCCCGCCCGTCCACGGCTTCTCGCGCCGGTAGTTGTACTCGATGCCGGCCCGCTGTTCCGCTTCGGTGAACCCGACGCTGAAGTCGGCGTTGAAGTCGCTGCCGAACGACGAGGCCCAGGGAAACGTCCAGCCCAGCCGCTTCTTGTAGTTCTGCAGCTTTGCCAACGGCGCGCGCGACACCGCCCACAACATCACGTCGTGATTGGCGAGGTGCACGGCAATGCCGTTGAAGCCGTCGGCGATCGCCGAGCACGACGGGCAGCCGGCGCGGTAGTCGGGCCCGAACATGAAGTGATAGACGAGCAGCTGCGATCGGCCCGCGAACAGGTCCGGCAGCGAGGCGCCGCCGGCGTCGGTGTCGAATCGATAGGATTTGTCGATGCGCACCCAGGGCAGTGCCTGCCGCTGCCGCGCCACCGCGTCGCTTTGCCTGGTCAGCGCCTTTTCCGCCTCGAGCAGTTCGAGCCGCGCCGCGAGCCATTCGTCCTTCGTGCCGATCCTGTGAGTCGTCATTGTTCTTCTCTCCTTCTTCGTGGATTAGTGTGAGCGGTGCGGTTCGGCCGGCGGGAGTGACAAGTGTGACGGGATTGCGATGGACTCGCTGATCACCGCGGCCGCGCGTGCGCTGGCGGCCGGCGATCCGCTCGGGGCGCTCAAGCGGGTGGCGCTGCGTGGCGACGCGCCGGCGCTGGCGCTGCGAGGCATGGCGATGGCGCAGCTCGGCGACTTCGCCCGTGCCCGCGCCCTCCTGCGCCAGGCCGCGCGCGCGTTCGGTTCTCGCGAAGCCGTCGCCCGCGCCCGCTGCGTCGTCGCCGAAGCGGAGATCGCGCTGGTGTCGCGCGATCTGGGCTGGACCGCGAACAGGCTCACGTCCGCGCGCTCGACTCTCGTCGCGCACGGGGATCGCGCCAACGCCGCGCACGCCGGCCATCTCGAGGTCCGTCGTCTGCTGCTCGTCGGGAGGCTCGACGATGCGGAGCGGGCGGCCGCCGCGTTCGATCCGGCGCCGTTGCCGCCGGCGTCGAGGGCGGCGCACGAGCTGGTCGTCGCGGGGATCGCGGTCCGTCGCCTTCGTACGACGGCGGCGCGCGCCGCGCTCGAGCGCGCCGGGCGTGCCGCGCGGGCCGCGCGCATTCCTGCGCTCGCGGCCGAGGTCGGTCGCGCCGCGCTCGTGCTGACGACGCCGGCCGCCAGGCTCATCGGCAACGGCGCCGAGCGTCTCCTGCGCCTCGACGAGGTCGAATCGCTGTTCTCGTCGCGCGCGTTCGTCGTCGACGCCTGCCGCCGCGTGGTGCGCGAGGGACGCACGGTGATTCGATTCGCCAGGCGGCCCGTGCTGTTCGCGATCGTCCGGACGCTGGCCGAGGCGTGGCCCGGTGATGTGCCGCGGGGCACGCTGGTCGCGCGCGCCTTCGGCGCGAGAACCGCGGACGAGTCGCATCGGGTGCGGCTGCGGGTCGAGGTGGGGCGCCTGCGGGCGATGGTCCGGCCGCTGGCCAGCGTAGACGCGACGAAGCACGGCTTCGCGCTGGCGCCGCGGGGTGGACGTCACGCCGTCGTGCTCGCGCAGCCGGTTGAAGACGATCACGCGGACGTCTTGGCGGTGCTCGCCGACGGCGAGTCGTGGTCGAGCTCGGCGCTCGCGATGGCGCTGGGATCGAGCCAGCGCACCGTTCAACGCGCGCTGGATGCGCTGGCCGCTTCAGGCAAGGTGCAGTCGCATGGTCGCGGCCGCGCGCGACGCTGGATGACGCCGCCGCTGCCGGGATTCACGACGACGTTGTTACTCCCGGCGCCGCCGTTCGCTGAATAAGCTGAGGGCATGCGTCGAACCAATGCAGAAATCGTTCAGGAATATGGTCCATACCGCGGCGCCGACCACGTGCACGGCGTCACCTTCGACGGCCGCCATGTCTGGTTTGCGACCGGCGCCACGCTGCAGGAGCTCGATCCGGCTGATGGGACAACCTTGCGGTCGATCGACGTGGCTGCGCACGCCGGCACCGCCTTCGACGGCCGCCACTTCTTTCAACTGGCCGAGGATCGCATCCAGAAGATCGATCCGGCATCCGGCCGCATCGTCGCCACGATTCCGGCGCCCGGCGGCGGCGGCGACTCGGGCCTCGCGTGGGCCGAAGGCACGCTGTGGGTCGGGCAATATCGGAATCGCAGGATTCACCAGATCGATCCCGAAACCGGCGTCATCCTCCGCACCATCGAGTCGGATCGCTTCGTCACCGGGGTCACCTGGGTCGACGGCGAGCTCTGGCACGGCACGTGGGAAGGCGACGAGAGCGATCTGCGTCGAGTGGATCCCGCCAGCGGCGAGGTGCTCGAACGCCTCGACATGCCGGCCGGCGTCGGCGTCTCGGGCCTCGAGTCCGACGGGCGCGATCGGTTCTTCTGCGGCGGCGGCAAGAGCGGCAAGCTGAGGATCGTCCGACGGCCGACGCCGCCGTCGACGCGCTAACGCAAGCGCGCGAGCAGGGAGGCCAATTCGGTCCGGCTGCGCCGCCGCAGCGCCGACGGCACGATCCCGAATTCGCGCTTGAACGCGGCGGTGAAATGGCTGTGGCCGGAGAAGCCGAGCGCGAGCCCGACGGTCAGCAGATCTTCGTTGGTTTCCATGACCCGTTCGAGCGCGCGTCGGAGCCGCAGCCGCCGGCGATACTGATGCAGCGAGCTGCCGGTCCCGGCGCGGAAGGCCCGGCAGAGGTGAAAGACCGAGCAGCCGACCGCGCGCGCGACGTCGGTCAGCGAGTCGCGCCGCGTCGAACGGACCGCGAGATACGCCTTCGTGGCCTCGACGACGTCGCGCTTCCGGCGCGGCCGCGACCGATCCACCTCCCGGCGTCCCGATCCCATCAGCGCCAGCAGGATCTCGATCACGACTTCTTCGACCGCGATCACGTCCGCGTCTTCGATCTGGCGCACGTACTCGAAGACCGATCGCTGGCGGCGGTACAGATCGCCCGACGTTCGCGCCATCACGCTGGTGAAGGCGGGGACGGCGGCATCCGCGTGGCGTGGATGCAGCTGCGCGTACGCGCCGCGCACCACCGCCGGCGCCAGCCCGAACCAGTCGCTGCGATCGCCTTCCGGGCTGACTTCCTTACGCAGGTAGCCCTGGCCCGGGTTGTAGAGCGAGGCGTGCGCCGGATCGAAGACGAACGGCCTGCCGCCGTCGTGCGTGATCGACACGCTGCTGCGCGGAAACGCCATCAGGTGCGACTGTACTCGCGGGGCATCCGAGAAGCGGGGATGATCCGGCGGGCATCTGAAGCTGCCGATTCTCACGAGCGCGCTGGAGAACAGCACGCGATCGGGGCTCGGCAGCGGTTCGCCGCTCTCCGCCGGCCGGTCCCGCTCGAGCACGGCCAGGGTCTCGACCATCAGCAACAATCTAGCCGGCAGGAGCGGCGCCGGGCGCTAACAGAATCTTGCTCTTTCAGCGCGCGCGTGCGGCGCGCTCCCGTTCGGCCTCTTCCAGCCATCGGGCCATCGCCTCGTCGCTCTTGCCGTGCCGCGCCCATCCGATCGCGGTGCTGTTCCAGCGGTAGTCGGTGATCGTCATGTCGATGCCGCGGTCGATCAGGAACCGCATCGACTCGTAGTTGTCGTGGAACACGAGCTCGTGCAGGAGGCTCGCCGGCTCGTGCGAGCTCCAGTTCGTGTCGATGTCGGCGCCGCCCTCGAGCAGCACGTCGGCGATCTCGAAGTGGCGATTGACGACCGCGAACGCGAGCGCGACGTCGAGCACCTGCTGTTCGGTGGGCGGTTCCCAGTGAAGGTGGCTTCTGGCGCGGGGGTCGTTGTACGGGTAGTGCCGCTCGAGATCGCCGAGCGCCGGTGTGCCCGACGCGTCGAACCAGCGCCTCACGCGCGCCAGGTTGCCCGTGCCCGCCGCGTGCGGCAGGTCGTCGGGCAGAGGCCAGATCCGCGTCAGCAACGGGATCAGATGCGTCCGCTCGTACGTCAGCGCGAACTCGATCGCCTGCGATGCCGGCGGGGGCTGCTGCCGCAGGATCGCAGGATCGAGGGCGAGAACCGTGACGATGTTCTCCTCCCGATCCTTCAGCACCGCGTTGGACACGATCTCGTTCTGCAGCCACACGAACTCATCGCCGAGCAACCAGGGTGATTGCCGCAGGCGATCTACGAACGTCGGGTCGCCAACCTGCGCCGCGTCCAGGACCTGACCGACGACGAACGCTCTCCACGGGCCGAGCGCCAGGGCGCGGTCCGGCTCCAACGATCGCTGGCCGAGGAAGTGATCGAGGAACGCGCGGCGTCCGACGCCGCCGTCGACACTCGCGGCGAGTGAGTCGTCGAGCGCGATCGATCGCTCGAGCAGCAGCGATGCGACGGCGTCGTGCTCGAAGCGGCAAGCCGTCAGGAACGCGCTGTTGACCGTGGCCAGATCGCCGCCGGCCCGGTCGAGTGCGGCGCGCACCGCGTCGAGATCGCCCAGCGCGGCGAAGAACCGCAGCGTTCGCGGCAGCAGGCCCTTGCGATGAAAGATCTGCAGCAAGCCGCGGGCGCGCGACTGGATGAGACCGTCGAACACCGAGGGCCGCACGATCGCCCCGGCGTCGATCAGCAGCTCCGCGCACGCCGCGCGCGTGAAGACGCGCTCCCGCTCGGGATCGAAACTGTCGCCGTACGCATCGGTGGCAAAGCCGAGAAGGCCGCCATCGTCCGCGCCGCCGTGCCAGGTCAGCAGCGCCGGGTACTCGGCGAGCAGCTGTTTCAGCCGCTCGACGTCGTTGTCGTGGATGACGCGCCGCGCCTGCGCTGCCGCCCAGTCCAGGCCGCGGCCGAGGCGCCTGCTCACCTCAGCGATCAGTTCGTGCCATCCCGCGAAGCCGTACTCGCGCGCGATGACGAGCTGTGCGTTGCGCAGCGTCAACGGCCGGTCGGATGGCGGCAACACCGTCCGCACCCGGGCCTGAGCGTCGACGTCACCGGCGGCGACGTCGCGGGCGAGCTTCCGGGCCTGCTTGCGAAGTGATTCGAGAGACGGGCGAGCCGGCAGAGACTTCGTAGGCGTCATGGCGACCCTCTTTCATGAATCGCCTGTACCCCGCTGACACCAGGCTGAAAGAAGGTGCACGCGCACACTGGCCGAATCGACAACAGGTGGGAATGTTCCCTTGCCGCGGGTTGGTGGCGCCCTGTCAGCGCGCTCCCGGCAGTATCCAGGGCGCGCGGGTCGAAGTCAACGCCGCTCAGCTGGCGCGCAATCAGTAGATCATCGCGCGGCCGCTTGACAGTCTGCGGTGGATAGGCATAGTTAACCTATGCCTCGACTTCCGTCGGCGATCGCGACCGTTGCCGAGTGGTGCCGCCGCGTCTGCTTCTTGCTCCGTCGGCGCGCGCGGGAGGAGGAACTGCGCCGTGAAATGGAGGCGCACCGCGCGCAGATGGGCACGACGCCGGCCTTCGGCAACACGCTGCGCCTGCGCGAGGAGGCGCGAGACGCGTGGGGCTGGAGGTGGCTCGACGACCTGGAGCAGGACACGCGGTTCGCGTGGCGGATGCTGCGGCGCAGTCCCGCGTTCGCGCTGACCGCGATCGTGACGCTCGCGCTCGGCATCGGCGTCAACGTCGGGATGTTCAGCGTCATCGACGGGTTGCTGCTGCGGCCGCTCTACGCCGGCGCCGACGCGGTGGTCGGCGTGCACAGCCGGAGCACGACGCCCTCCGGACGACATCGCGCGTTCTCGTATCCGGACTACCTCGAGGTGCAGGAGGCAACGGCTGACGTCTTCGAGCACCTCGCCGCGTCGACGACCGAATTCGTCGGACTGGATGCAGGTCAAGGCACGCGGCGCGCGCTGGCGGTTACGGTCTCCGCGAATTACTTCGCGGTGTTCGACGCGGCGCCGAGTCCGGGCCGCGCGTTCAGTCTCGAAGAGGAACGGCCCGGCGCCGGTATCCGCGTCGTCATCATCAGTCATCCGCTGTGGCAGCAGCTCGGCGCGGACGCGCGTACGCTCGGGCAGTTCGTCCGCATCAACGGCGAGCCGTTCGCCATCGTCGGCGTCGCGCGGAAGGGCTTTGCTGGAACCAGCCTGCCCGGACCTGAGGTCTGGCTGCCGCTCGGCGTCCACAGCACGTTCGGCGCGCGCGAGAGCACGCATCCGGCGTTCGGCGCCCGCGACGCGCACCAGCTCGGCGTCGTCGGCCGGCTTCGTTCCGGGATGCGCATCGAGAGCGCCGAATCGGCAGTCGTCGCCGCAGGCCGTCGACTCGCGCAGGCCTCCCCGGCCCTGAACACAGGCTATGAGCTCGCGTTGTCGCGGCCATCGAATCGTCTGCTCTTTCTGCCCACCGGCGACAGCGGCACGATCGCGAGCCTGGTGCTGCTGCTGATGCTGATGCCGACCGTCGTCCTGCTCGTCGCCTGTCTCAATCTCGCCGACCTGCTGCTGGCGCGAGGTCACCTGCGCCGGCGGGAGCTCGCCATCAGAACGTCGCTCGGCGGCGGCCGCGCGCGTCTCGCCCGCCAGTTGCTCACGGAGGGATTGCTGCTCGCGCTCGCTGGCGGCGCTGTCGGAGCGCTGACGTCGATCTGGGCCATGCAGACGCTCGTCGCGTCGTTGCGGACCCTGCTGCCGGTCGCGGTCACGCTGCCGGAGGTCGGCTTCGACTGGCGCGTCGCCCTGAGCGCCGTCGCGTTCAGTCTGCTCGCCACGCTGATCTTCGCCGCCGGGCCGGCGCTCTCGTGGACGCGTCGCGCGGCGGCGGACGACCTCCGATCGAGAACCACCGACGAACGACGCGGGTTCGGCGGACTGCGGATCGGCAATGCCCTCGTCGTCGGCCAGATCGCGCTGTCGCTGCTCCTGCTGTCGTCGGGCGGTCTGTTCACGATGAGTGCGATTCGCGCGGCGAGCGTCGACCCCGGATTCCCTCTCGATGGCGGCGTCGTGGTCGCGATCGATACGGCGCTGGCTGGATACGACGAAGCCCGCGGCCGGCAGACACAGCTCGCGCTGATCGATCGGCTGCGCGGCCTGCCGGGGGTCGAAGCCGTGACCGCCGGATCGCGTCCGCCGTTTTCGTCGGAGGGAGCCAGCCGCCGCGTGGCGCCGGCCGGGATCGCGGACGCGCGCGCACGTTCGGTGGGCGCGGTCTTCAGCGTCATCGGCCGCGATTACGCGCGCACCGTCGGAGTTCCCCTGCTCGGCGGACGCGAGTTCACCGAGGCGGAGCTGGCTGCGGGCGCCGGCGGCCGCGTCGCGATCATCGATGAGGCGCTCGCAGCGGCGCTGTGGCCGGGAGAGGGCGCGCTCGGACGTGAGATTCAACTGCTCGACGCGCCATCAGCGGACGGCCGTCCGCCGCTCGAGGTGATCGGCGTCATCGCCACGGTCAAGCACTCGCTCGGCAACCCGCGGCCGTATCCACACCTCTACGTGCCGCTCGGATCGCAGTACGAGAGCGCGTCGACCGTGCAGCTTCGCACCGCGCCCGGCGTCGACGAGCACGACATGCTGGCGACGATCGCGCGCGCGGTGCGCGACGTCGACGAGCATCTGCCGGTACTGAACATCGCCACATGGCGCGATCACATGGCCGCCAGCCTGGACGTGCGGCTGCAGCGCGCCGGCGCCGGCATCTTCGCCGCATTCGCCGGCATCGCGCTGCTGCTGGCGGTGCTCGGCGTCTACGGCGTCAAGTCGTACGTCGTCTCGCGGCGGATTCGCGAGTTCGGCATTCGCATCGCCATCGGCGCGGCGCCGCGCACGCTGCTCTGGCAGGTGCTCCGTGAAGGCGGCCGCGTGACGACGGTCGGCATCGGACTCGGTCTGGTCCTGGCCGTTGCCGCCGGACAGTTCCTGCAGAGCATCCTCTACGGCGTGCACGGCATCGAGCCGGCAATCCTCGTCATCGCGCCGGCGATCCTCCTCACGGCCTCGCTGCTCGCCTCGTACTTCCCGGCGCGGCGGGCGACTCGCGTCGATCCGACCATCGCGCTCCGATCGGAGTGATATCGTTCACGGCGCCACGTCCTCGGCGAGGAAATCCCGGCCTGTGCTGCTGCGGAGGCAGGGCAGTGCGACGTAGATTGCCGCGCGTGTCACCCGGCGGTCGGTTCGCCGATGCGCTTGTCGAGAATCGCCACCCCGTACTCTGGCGACGACGCCAACGCCGCTCAGCTGGCGTGCAGCGCGCGGCTCGGATCCACCGAGATGGCGGCGCGCAGCGCGCCGGCTGACGCCAGGGCCGCGGCCGCGGCGATCGCCAGCACCGCGGTGACGACCGATGCCAGGTCGAAGGTCGAGACCTCGAATAGCAGCTGACGGATCAACTGAGCGCCGCCAAGCCCGGCCAGCACGCCGCCGGCAAGGCCGGCCGCCAGCATCGCTCCAACGTCGCGCATGACCGCGCCGGCCACCGCCAGCCGCGTCGCGCCGAGCGCCATCCGCACGCCGATCTCCATTGTCCGCGTCTGAACGGTGTAGCCGATCGCCGCATACAACCCGATCACGGCGATGACGACGGCGACGATGGCAAACGCGCCGCCGAGGGCGGTGACGAAGCGGGCACGTGCGACCGCGGCGTCGACGACCGACTGCAGCGGGGCGATGCCGTCCACGGGGATGTCCCGGTCGAGGCCGGTGATGATCGTGCGCAGCTGTGCGGCCAGCTGGTCGGCAGGCCGATCGGCCTGCGCGATGAGCGTGACCGAATTGGCGGGAAACTGCGCGAACGGCCGGTAGAGCATCGGCCGCGAGTCGGCGGTGAGCTCGCTGTCCTTGACGTCGCCGGCAACGCCGACGATCTGCCACCGATCGCTCGCGTCCGCGCCCTGCAGGATCTCACCGGTGACGTCGTCGCGACCCCACAGCATCCGCGCGAGGCTGGCACTGACGATGGCCACGGCTGGCGCCTTCGCGGTGTCGTCGGCGCTGAACCCGCGTCCCCTCGCGATGGGGACGCGCATCGCCGTGAAATACGACGGCGACACGGTGTTGAGCAGGACTTCGACGGGCG
This sequence comes from Vicinamibacterales bacterium, assembly GCA_035711465.1. Classification (GTDB taxonomy): domain Bacteria; phylum Acidobacteriota; class Vicinamibacteria; order Vicinamibacterales; family SCN-69-37; genus DASTCC01. The sequence continues at coordinate 1,748 of DASTCC010000290.1, read as the reverse complement.
GACGTGATGCCGGCTTAGGAAGCTGCACCTCGACCTGGAGTCGTGCCGAGGATAGCGGCATCATGAAGGCCACTGCCGCCGCCGACACGCCGTCGGATGCCGAGGTCCGATCGATCAGCTCCTCCAGGAGCGGCGCGTAGCGTTCACGCTCCGGGTACTTCGCGAGCGGCAGGCGCACCGGCGCGATCACGCCGCCATCGGTCTTGAAACCGGGATCGATCTGGAGCAACCGGGTGAAGCTGCGGGTCAGCAGCAGACCGCAGACGAGCAACGCGACCGCGCCGGCGATCTGGGCGGCGACGAGCGCGTGACGAACGAAGCGTCTCGGGGTCGCCGTACGACCGCTGCCGCCCAGCGCATCGAGCACGCGCATGCGAACGACGCGCGCGGCCGGCCCGACGGCCGTCAGCATCGCCGCCGTGGCGGCGAGGGCCACGCACCAGCCGAGGATCTGGAAATCGACCGTGATGCGATCGCGTGCCGCGACCGATGTGGGCGCCAGCTGACGTGCCGTCGCGGTGGCGGCAATGGCGATCAGCACGCCGAGTCCGGTCGCCGCGGCGGTCAGGACGGCGGCGTCAGCGGCGATCAATCGCGCGAGCCGGCCGGCGCCGGCGCCGATCGCCGCGCGCGTGCCGAGCTCGCGCCACCGGTCCGCGGTGCGCGTGAGCAGGATGCCTGACACGTTCGTGCAGGCGACGAGCATGACGAGCACGGCCGCGGCCAGCAGGAAATGCAGCGGCGTGCGGACGTCGCGCGTGAGATAGGCGTGAAGGGGAGTGATCACGACGCTGCGCGCGCCGTGCACGGCAGGATCGCTGCGAGCCAGGGCCGCCGCCATCGTCCCGGCGGCCTGCTGTGCTTGCGTCAGGCTCACGCCTCGCGCCAGGCGGCCCAGTCCGGTCAGCAGGTGAAAGCGGCGCTCGCGAAAGATCGGATCGACTCTGAGCGCCGCCCACATCACCGCATGGTCGGGATACCGGAACGTGCCCGGGACGACGCCGACAATTCGATACGACACGTGATCGAGCGCGATCGCCCTCCCAATCGCCGACGGATCGCCACCGAACCGGCTCCGCCAGAACGGCTCGCTCAACACCACGACCTGCGGTGCGACTGCGGCGAGATCGTCGGCGACGATCAGGCGACCCGCGATCGGCCGAACCCGGAAGAACGGAAAGAACTCGGGATCCACCATCGCCATCGACACGCGCTCGGCGGCGTCGAGCCCGGTGAGCGCCCGGGCCGCCGTCGAGTAGGCGGTGACCGCGCTGAACACATGGCGGGCGGCGCGCCAGTCCTCGATGTCCGGCTCAGAGAGCGCACGCAGCAGCTCGCCCTTCTCGATCTCGTCGATGCGGACCACCTCGCCCGCGTCGGGTGTCGGCAACCGATCGAAGAGGAGCGCCCGTGCCGCACTCAGCACCGCCGTCGTCATGCCGAGCGCGGCCGCCAGCGTGAGAACGGCGATCAGGGATTGCGCCGGACACCGGCGCTGAAACCGAAGGGTGGCGCGCAGATCGTCGCGCCAACCGGACCACGGCGCAGCCGCCGGGCCGGCGTCGGGCCGTGCATGCCAGAGCAGCGCGGCCGTTTCACGCCAGTAATCAAGGTGGGCGCGCAGCCGGCCTGCCGTTCGCGCCCGCTTGGCGAACAACTCCGCGAGGTCGCCGAGCAGATCGTCCGCGTCCTGCGGCAGGAGCCGAAGGCGAAGCAGGTACTCGGCAAGGCGGGGAGGCCGCGACGTC
>DASTCC010000289.1:0-10271 GCA_035711465.1 Vicinamibacterales bacterium | reverse complement strand
TCGCGTTCGACGAGCGGCAGCGGGTGATCGCCGGCCTTCGCGAAGGCAGATTCCGGCTGCTCTACGTCGCCCCCGAGCGGCTGGTCGGGGAGGGCAGCGAGAGCTTCGCGGCGCTCGTCGGGCAGAGGCCGCTCTCCTTCGTCGCCGTCGACGAGGCGCACTGCATCAGCCAGTGGGGCCACGATTTCCGGCCGGAGTATCGCCAGCTGGCGCGGCTGCGCGACCGCTGGCCGTCGCTCAGCCTGCACGCCTTCACCGCGACGGCGACGGAGCGGGTCCGCAAGGACATCCGCTCGCAGCTCACGCTCCGGCAGCCGGTCGAGCTGGTCGGATCGTTCGATCGGCCCAACCTGCTCTACCGCGTCGTCGCCCGCAACAACCTCAAGAAGCAGATTCAGGACGTGCTGGCGAGGCATCGCGGCGAGGCGGGCATCGTCTACTGCCAGTCGCGCCGCGAGGTCGAATCGCTGGCCGAGTGGCTCGTCGAGATCGGCATTCGCGCCCGGCCGTACCACGCCGGCCTGAATGACGACGATCGCCATCGTAATCAGGACGCGTTCCTCAACGAGGAGGTCGACGTCGTCGTCGCCACCGTCGCGTTCGGGATGGGCATCGACCGCTCCGACGTCCGCTTCGTCGTCCACGCCGGCGCGCCGCAGTCGCTCGAGCATTACCAGCAGGAGTCGGGCCGTGCCGGACGCGACGGCCTCGAGGCCGAGTGCGTGCTGGTCTACTCGGGCGGCGACTTCCTGCGCTGGCGGTTGATGTTCGAGCAGAACGGCGAGATGAGCGAGGCGCGGCGCCTGCTGCTGCGCGACATGCAGGCATATGCGGCGAGCGTCGGCTGCCGTCACAAGCGCCTGGTCGGCTATTTCGGCGAGCGCTACGTGCGCGACGACTGCGGCGCGTGCGATTTCTGTCTCGGCGAGCTCGAGGCCGTGCCCGACGCGGTGACACTGGCGCGCAAGATTCTCTCGGCGGTGGCGCGCGTCGGCCAGCGCTTTGGCGTCGCTCACGTCACCAACGTGCTGCGTGGCAATGAAACCGAGCTGGTCACGCAGCGCGGTCATAGCCAGCTCAGCGTCTTCGGCCTGCTCGCTGGCATGACCGTCGACGAGATTCGCGGCTACATCGAACAGCTCGTCGCCTTCGGCCTCGTCCGGCAGACCGATGATGCCTATCCGGTGCTGCAGCTGATGCCGGCTGGCGTCGCGCTGATGAGGGACGCGGCGGCGATGCCGGACCTGGCGCTCGCGCGCCAGCGCAAGCCGGCGAAGGACAGAAGCCCGAAACGATCGAAGACGGACGTCGCCTCGTGGGATGGCGTCGATCGCGATCTGTTCGAGCGTCTCCGCGGTCTGCGCCTCCAGCTCGCGCGCGATCGCGGCGTGCCGCCCTACGTCATCTTCCATGACTCGACGCTTCGCGAGCTCGCCCGCGTCAAGCCGACGACCATGGCGGCATTGCGGCCCGTGTACGGCATGGGCGAGCGCAAGGTCGAGGCGCTGGGCGAAGCCGTGCTCGAGACGATCCGGGCGAGTCTGTAGTTCTCGCGGCGCCGGGCTCGTCGCGCGGCCGGCAGGAACCCGCTCGAGCACGCGAAATTCCGTCTGGAGGATCGCCGTTTTCGACGGCACCGGGTCGCTGGCGACGAACGCGATTCGCTGTTCATGGCGATCGCGCCGTCCACCAGATTGACGAAACCGATGTCCAGCTTTCGCGCCTGCGTGTCTGACCCCCGTCTGACCTTCGTCTGACCCTGCTCCGACCCTGCTCCGACCCCCAGTCTCAACCCCTGACGTACTTGCGGTCGATCCTGACGGCCAGCGCGCTGAGGCCGATCATGAAGATCCCGAACGCGATCAGCGCGAGCGGCCAGCCGATTGAATCGGCGAAGTGTTCCGACGTGAACCAGCCGACGTAGGCGAGGATGGCCATCGTCGCCACGAACAGGAGCATCCGGCTGCGAACGGCGGCGCTGAGGTAGACGAGGCCGACGGCGGCGAGCATGAACAGGATCTCGAACGCGGTCCGGTCGACGGCATCGAAGAGGCCGGCGAGCAAAAAGATGCCGCCGAAGAAGTACCAGCTTGCGGTGACGTCTTTGTAGGCCGTCCGATCGACGCGGACGGCGAGCAGGAGCAGCGACACGCCGATCACGATCGCAATCAGCTTGCCGTCGGCGTCGGCGAGATCGAGCGCCGTGCCCCAGAACACGGTCGCGTAGGCGACGGCGAAGAAGAGCGCGGTCGATCGCCGCATCGGTCTGAAGGCGAGCCCGAACTGCGCGGCGACTGCGCCGAACGTCACCAGGCTCGCCCAGCGCCAGTCGCCGCCGCTGCCGAATTCGTCGAACGCGACGAACATCCCGGTCGGCTCGAGCACGGCCGCGATCAGCAGCAGCCCGGTCACCGCGGTATCGAAGCGGTTGTCTGTGTGCAACGCGATCGCCATCGCGAAGGCGGCGAGGCCGGATCCGAGCGTCACCAGCACGCGCGCGCCGCTGCCCATGCCGTCCCACTGCAGCGCGATGAACGTGCCGATGCCCGCGAAGACGAACGTGCCGCCCAGGAAACCGAGAACGCGGACAACCAGATTCCGGCGCGGCGGCGCCGTGACGCCCGCCGGCGCGGCGGCCCCGAGCGCGGCGGCGATCTCGGTGACGGTGAGGCCGTGACGTCGCGCCAGGTCCGCGATCGTCGCGAGCGCGGCGGAGCGATCGCCGTCAGTCTCTGCGCTCATCGCTGCCGAGCCAGCCGATTGCGTTGACGCTGTAGGTGAAGTTGCCGGGAATCGAGATCGGGATCGCGCGACCGCGATTGCGGATCGTGCCTTGCTGCTCGTAGCGGCGCATGCCGAAGACTTCGCCGACGATGCCGGGACTTCGCGAGTTGCGCATCTGGAACTCGTAGCCGTCGGGGGCGCGCGTCTGCGCGATCACCGGCCGCGACGCCAGCGCCTCGACGACGACGGTGCGAGAGTCGCCGTCGACGAGGTCGGTCGGCGTCGCCACCGTGACCTCGCGCAGATCGAGCGTCGTGTGATCGAAGACGTAAAGGACCTGCTTGATGGGGGCGCTGTTCGGACTCGGAGGCCGGAAGTCGGCGACGACGCGGTTGTCGCGAACGCTGAAGGTCATCGAGTGACGGCCGGAGTAATCCCAGCTGCCAATCGCGCTCAACACCAGGTCGTACCGAGGCGCCGCGACCGTGTATCGCGGCACCATCGTCATCACCAGAAAAAGCGCGACGACCAGCAGCGGCAGCGCGAGGGCGACGAGCAGAAGAGCGTTGTCGCGCAACCGGCCGCGCGGCGGCGTCCGAACTTCCCCCGACTGGATGTCCGACTCCGTCATGCGGTAGCCTCCGGAGATTCTAAGACCATGGCCGCCCGCGACGACGACATCGACCGGCTTTATCAATTGAGGCTGGAGGAGTTCACGCCGGCCCGGAACGAGCTGGCGAAGCGGCTCGGCAAGGACGGCGGCGAGGTCAGGAAGCTGGCCAAGCCGAACGCCGCGGCGTGGGCCGTGAACCAGCTCCACTGGCAGCGGCGCGCCGCCTACGACCGGTTGATGAAGGCGGCCGAGGCGCTCCGGCGCGCGCATGGCGATCGGCTGTCGGGCGGCAAGGCCGACGTGAACGCGGCCGAGTCCGCGCACCGCGACGCGCTCAAGGCAGCGGTCGGCGAGATCCGTCAGATTCTCGAGGCCGGCGGTGAAACGGCATCGCCGGCGACGATGAACGGGGTCAACGACACGCTGCATGCGCTGCCCGGACCTGACGCGCCTGGACGGCTCGTGCGGCCGCTCAAGCCGCGCGGCCTCGAAGCGCTGGCGGGGCTGATGCCGAGGGCCGGCTTTCCGCGGCCGGCTGAGCCGTCTCCGCGCCCGGACAAAGAGGCCGGCGCGACCCGCAAGATCGACAAAGCCGCCGAGAAGCGCGACGCCGCGGTCGCCCGGCGTGAAGCCGCGGAGGCGAGGCGCGAAGCCGAGCGGCTCGAAGCCCGCCGCCGCGAGGCCCGCGCGGCGGAGAAGGGAGCCGCTGCAAAGCTGGCGAAGGCGCGGGCGACCCTCACGAAGACGCAGAAAGAGCGGGACGCCCTTCAGGATCGAGTGCGATTTCTCATCAAGCAGATCGACGATCAGGTCGACGAGGTCGCGAAGCTCGAACGTGAGCTGGCTGACGCGACCGATGCGCGAGAGCAGTTGGGCTGATGGGGAGGCGTGGAGGCGCGAAGGCTTGCGAGCTTCAGGCCTTCACGCCTCCTAGAAGGGTTTCTCGAGCGACTCCGACTGCGGCGTGAAGAGCTCGGCGCCGCTCTCGGTGATCAACATGTCGTCTTCGAGGCGGACGCCGAACTCGCCGCGGATGTAGATGCCCGGCTCGTCGCTGAACGTCATCCCCGGCTGCAGCTTCAGCGTGTTGCCGCGCGTGAGGTAGGGCCATTCGTGTCCGTCCATGCCCATGCCGTGTCCGACGCGGTGCGTGAAGTAGGTGTAGTCCGGACCGTAGCCGGCGTCGACGATCACCTTGCGGGCGGCGGCGTCCACCGCCTGGCATTCGACGCCGGGCTTCGCGGCCGCGAGCGCGGCGTCCTGGGCGCGACGTTCGATGGCGAAGACATCCTTCATCTTTTGCGTCGGCTTGCCGAGGACGAACGTCCGGCTGAGGTCCGACGAGTAGCCTTCGACCTTGCAGCCGCCGTCGATCAGCAGGATCGTGCCCTCGCGCACCACCTGCGGTTGAATCGACCCGTGGGGCAGCGCGGAGTACTGGCCGACCTGGACGCCGGCGCCGCCCGCGAATCCGAGCTTGTCGTGCGCCTGCGCCACCAGCCTCGCGAAGTCGTTCTGGGTCATCCCTTCCGCGAGCGCCCGGTAGGCGGCTTCGTAGGCCCTGAGCGTCACCTGCGAGGCGAGCCGCATCAGCGCCTGCTCGTGCGCGTCCTTGACCATCCGGCAGCCGGCGGTGATCGGCGTGCCGCTCGTCAGCGTCACGGCCGGGGCCGCCTGGGCGACGCCGTCGGAGAACACGAACTTCGTCGTCTCCTCGATCCCGATCCGGCCCGACACGATGCCGCGATCTTTCAGACCCGCGGCGACCAGCGCGTAGGGGCTTTCATGCTCCTGCCAGGTGCGGACGTCGAAGGTCCCGGTGAACGGGCCGAGCGCGAGCTGTTCGCGTGCGCGTTCCTCCTCGAACGACGGGCACACCGCGAACGGTTCGCCTTTCTGCGGAATCACGACCGCGAACAGACGCTCGCCGCCGCTCCAGTCGACGTTGGCGAAGTACACCATCGACGTGCCGCTCGTCAGCATCAGGGCGTCGATCCTGTGCTCGGCCATGAGTGTTCGCGCCCGCTCGGCGCGCGCGCGGCGCTCGTCGGCGGTGATCGGCGTCGCCTGATCCTTCATCGACGTCAGCGCGGCGATCGACGCCGGCAGCGCCTGTTCGGCAGCGGACTCGGATGACTTCGTCGGCGCTGGCGAGGGCGAGCATGCGGCGGTGACGCCGCCAAGAGACGTCAGCCAGAGAAACGATCGGCGATTGAGCATGCGGAAGTATAGGCCGGCTGGGACGAAACGCGGGACCGGCGGCATGCAATCCGACAGTCAGGTACCTGATAATCGGCAGTCGATCGGTGCCATCGATGCGGATCCGCGTCCTCCTCGTCACGCTCGTCCTTCTCGGCGCCTGCCCGTCGCGGCCGACGGGCTCAATCGCGCAGGCCCAGCCGGGCTCGTCCGATCCGATCGCGAAGGAAGTCGCGACGTGGTCGGCGCGACTGAACGACAAGTCCCGGACCGAAGAACTGTGGGTCTCGTTGACTGGCGGCGCCGCCGACGGCCTCGCGATGATCAGCCAGGCGCTGGCCGACGGCCGGCGTCTGTTCGCGACCGAGCGGCTCGCGGCGGTCCGGCAGAGTCTCGCCGCGGGCGAGTACCTGCTCGCGCATCCGAATGAGCGCGCCGACATGGCGGCGTTCGAGAACGAGTGGAAGCGCATGTCCGGCGTGCTCGGTCTCGAGAACACCGGCGCGTCCTCCGACGCTCCGCGCCGGCCGGCGCTCGTTCGCGCGCTCGACGAGGCCGCGGCGTCGCAGTTGCGCGTCTACTACGACTCCAGCCTGGCGTACGGCCGCAACACCACCGCGTCCAGCGGCGTCACGTATCTCGGCGTCGCGCAGGCGCAGCGGGAGTGGCTGACGCTCTCCCCCTCGCTGCCGGTCCAGGCGTCCGGGCGCGCGCCTGCGGTGCGATCGATTCGCGCCGAGATCGACGCGCTCCAGGCCGAGCTCTTGACCGCCTACCGGCCGCCCGCGTCGATCGATCGGCATCCCGAGTTCATCGCCGCGAGCGCCAATTTGAAGGAAGCGCGCGAGCTCGACGGCGCCTCGCGCCATTACGCCGCGCTGCTCCGCTACCTGCAGGCGGCGTCCCGGATTGAGCGTCTGCGACCGGCCCCCGCGGAACTGCCCGACGCCGATGCGGTCGCGGCACGTCTGCGCGCCGGAGCCGCGCGCCTGACCGGCGACGTCGATCACACCATCGCGCGAATGTTCGTCGAGCAGGCCGAGCATTTTCTTGCGCACGGCGATCCGAAGGCGCCGTCGCCGATTCCCGCCGCAGTCGCGTCGAGCGTGCTGCCGAAGTACTTCGCCGCGCTCGAGCCGCGATCCGCCGCGCCGCCGGCGCCGGCGGCGACCGTGACGATTACACTGGTCCGCTGGCCGTACACCTGAAACCTGTCCGATCCAGCAGGTCTGCTGGCACAGAGCGTCGCGCAGGATTTTCCCGGGAAGGTCCGGTTCGTCGAAGAGAACTACGGCGAGTCCGATCTGGCGCGCCGTTTCGGCGTCAAGCGCTACCCGGCGATCTTCGTTGACGACGTGCTCGTGGCGACGCCGAAGGACTTCGGGTTCTACGGTTCCGGCGAAGGCGAAGGACAGGGCCGCTACGCGCCGCTCCGCAGCGAGGCGAGCCACACCAAGTTCCGTGCCGATCTCTCCAAGGTGATCGGGCATCTGCTCGCCGGGCAGCGCAGCGAGGCCAGCGCGCTCGCGGTGGCGCCCGACACCGGCGATCTCCCGCCGCTGCCGGATTTGTCGTTCACCGACCTCGACGGCAAGCTGGTTTCACGTGCCGATCTGGCCGGCAGGGTCGTCGTCGTCGACTTCTGGGCGACGTGGTGTCCGCCGTGCCGCGGCGCGTTCGTGTGGCTCGGCGGGATGAAAGAGCGCTACGGCGATCGTCTCGTCGTCGTCGCGCTCGCGTTGGAGTCGGACGAGCCGGAAGTACGGAAGCTCGCGGCCGAGCTGAAGCTGCCGTTCCGCTGGGGCATGCGTACGCCGGAGATCCTGAAGCAGTTCGGCGACGTCAGCGCCGTGCCGACGATGTTCGTCTTCGATCAGGCCGGCAAACCGGTCGGCGCCTTCTACGGATCGACGCCCGAGGAGCACAAACAGGCCGAGGCTCGCATCGCCGCGCTCCTCAAGTAGCGTCAGCTGCCGAGCAGCGCGAGAATCTTCGTCGCGATCGCGGCCTGCGTGCGCTTGTCGTTCGGGAGCATCACGAGAATGGTCAGGTTCTTGTGGCGAACGGCCACCGACTCGTTGGTCGCGCTCCACAACGCTTCTTCCCCGACGTTGAGAATGTCCGTGTACGCGCCCTGCGGCAGCACCTTGCCGGCGGCCTCGGCAGCGCGCCCGGCAATCGTGTAGGTCTCGCGCAGATCTTCGAACCGTCGTCGCGTTTCGGCGGCCGAGCTGTCCAGCGCGAGCGAGAAAGCGATCTTCTTCGCGCCGGCGCTGTAGTCGCAGCCGCGGGTCGTCGGCGTGATGTCGGTGCGGCGTTCGGTCACCGCGGCTTCCGGCACCGAAAGGATCTCGCCGGCGTGGGCCCTCGTGAAACCGGCGCACTTGGCGGTGACTGCGGCGGTCACGAGCGGTCCGGACGCCTGGGTCGCCGCGTTCGCGGCGGCCCACCCATCTCCGCCAGCGGCCATGCCGAGGGTGGATCCGGCAACGAAGACCGCCGTCGCGATCAGACAAACACCAGGGTTTCGCATTTCGCCCTCCTGCCGGGGACGGCTTCAGTGTGCACCCGAACGTGGAATCTGGTGTCAAAGGTGTTCGATGACCTTGATTCCCTCGATCGGCAGCGGTACCGTTCGGACGTCGATGGTAGTCGCCTTTCTGTCGGCCTGGCGCGCCCTTCGGGCCGCGCCATGGACGACCGGCGCCGCCATCGTCACCCTCGCTCTCGGCGCCGGCGCGAGCACGGCGGTGTTCGCGATCGCCAACGGCGTGCTGCTGCGGCCGCTCGTCTACGCCTCGCCGGATCGCCTCGTGCTCATCTCGGCCGTGCGCAGAGTCGACGGCACCGATCTCGGCACGCCCCTCGACCGCGTGCCGGAGTGGCGATCGCGTCTTCGGGCGGTGCAGGACCTCGCCGCCTACTCCACGGGCGAGTTCACGATACGCGGCGTCGGCGATCCAGTGATTGCACAGGCGGCGATCGTGTCGCGCGAGTTCTTCCGCGTGATGGGCAGCCCGGCGCGTCAGGGCCGGTGGCCGGGCGGAACGGTCGGCGTGCCCGAGGCGGTCGTCTCCCATGCGTTCGCGACCCGATGGGGCAGCGGTGTATCGCCAATCGGGAAGCAGATGACGATCGGTTCGACGGTGTTCACCGTCACCGCCGTCGCTGGCGGTGGGTTCGCGTTCCCGTCGGAGCGCGCCGAAGTCTGGCTTCCAGTCGACGCGGTGCCCGATCTCCAGGTCTTCGGCCGGCCGAACGCCCGTCCGTATCGCCTGGTCGCGAGGCTCGTCGACGGCGTGTCGGTCGAGCAGGCGCGCGCGGACGTCACGCGCGTGGTCGGCGAGCTGTTCCCGAGTGCGAACGCGATGGACGGGTCAGTGCGCGAGCTGCGCGAGGCCGTCGTCGGCGCGTCGCGGCCGATCGTGTTCGCGTTCGCGGCCGCCGCCACGCTGCTGTTCCTCGTCGCCTGCGCGAACGCGGCGACGTTGCTCGTCGGCCGCGCCGTCGCCCGTCAGCGCGAGTTCGCCGTCCGACTCGCACTCGGCGCCGGCCGCGGCCAGTTGATTCGGGCGGCGTTCGTCGAGAGCCTCCTCCTCGCTGCCGCTGCGACGATCGCGGGCATCGGTCTCGCGCAGCTGATCCTGGCGACGTTCCGCGACGCCATCGGCACGCAGGTGCCGCGCATCGCCAGCGTCACGATCGACCTGCCTGTGCTGCTCGCGGCGGCCGGCGCGGCCGTGATCGTGACGATCATCTGCGGCACCGCGCCGACGATCGGCGCTGGCCGCGGCCGCGAGCTCGGCGTGTTCCGCCAGGGCGCTTCGACGACGCATCGATCGGGACGTCGTGTGCGGGACGCGCTGGTGGTGATCCAGATTGCGATGGCGGTCGTGCTCCTCGTCGGCGCGGGCCTGCTCGGCCGGACGGTGTGGACGTTGTTCAGCACCGACATCGGCGCGGATCGGGATCGCGCGCTGGTCGCACGGCTGTCGCTCACGGAGACCACGCGCTTCGACGCGTCGTCGCGAGGCGACTTCGTCCGGCGGCTGCTCGCCGACGTCCGCAGTCTGCCGGGCGTCGAGGCGGCCGGGCTCGGCAGCAACCTCCCCCCGCGCGTCAACCAGCTCGAGTTCTCGGTGCGGATACTGAACGAAGAGCGCGGGCAGGACGAGACCGTCGGACTCAGTCTCGTGTCGGTGACGCCTGGGTACTTCGAGGCGCTCGGCGTGCCGATGCTGCGCGGCCGCGAATTCGCCGAAGCCGACGAGATCTCCGGCCAGCCGGTCGCAGTCATGACGGCTCGCTTCGCCCGGCAGCTCTCGCCGCAGTCGGATCCGCTCGACACCGTGCTCAACCTCGCGCTGCCGCGCGCCAGCGGCGGCCGGGTCAAGCCGCGGCTCGTGGGTATGGCGCGCGACGTCCGCTTCCGCGGCCTCGAGTCGCCCGCGCTCGGAGCCGTCTACGTCCCGTGGTCGCAGCTGCCGACGGGCGTCTCGTATCTCGTCGTGCGATCGGCCGGGGATCCCGCCGCGCTCGCGCCGGCGATCGCGCGCGTCATCCGCACGCTCGACCCGACGATGCCGGTGCCGCAGATCCGGACGCTGACGGAAGAGGTCGCAGAGGCGGTCGAGGTACGCACGCTGCGGCTGGCGCTCGTCGGCGGTCTGGCGATTCTGGCGTTCGTCGTCGCGGCCGGTGGACTTTGCGGTGCGCTCGTTCGCGACGTCGTCGA
>DASTCC010000288.1:0-8797 GCA_035711465.1 Vicinamibacterales bacterium | reverse complement strand
GCCGCTGCTGGCGCCGTGCTCGGCCTGTTGCTGGCGCCGCGACCTGGCACCGAACTGCGGCACCAGATGGCTGAGTCGGCCCGGCGCGCGAAGCAGCGTGCGACGGATGCCTACGATCAGGCCTCTGGGCGAGTGCGCGATGTCGTAGAGCGGAGCCGCCGGGCCTACAACGCCGGAAGGGACGCGTACTACGACTCGCGCGCGCCGCAGGCTGTGACGAACACCTCGAACATCTCGGCCTCCTGACGTCTTCGGACGAGGAGCCGGGTCGGCAGGGGCGCGGGCGTTGCTGCTCGGGAGGGGGCAGCGGCGTTCGTCTCCTGCCGCATTTTTTTGTACCCCGGTCTTCCGCGTCTCGTATTCTGGGCCGAGGTCCCATCGTCGGACTCGAGGAGACCCGGCATGACACCGTCGACCGCATTCTCGGCTTTGCAGCCCGCGATCGAGCGCGCGCGGCCGCACGATCTCGCCGGCATCCAATCCCTGCTGCGCGCCTGCAAGCTCCCCGTCGCCGGCCTCTCCGAACTGCCCGAGCTCGCCCTGGTGATCCACCAGGGACCGATGATCGTCGGCAGTGCCGTGATCGAGCCCTACGGCGACGCCGGCCTCCTGCGATCGATCGCCGTCGAGTCGTCGTTGCGCGGCACCGGACTCGGCCATCGACTCGTCGACGCGGCGCTCGGTCTCGCGCGCGAACGGAACATACGCGACGTGTTCCTGCTCACCGAGACCGCGCCCTCGCTCTTTGCCAGGATGGGCTTCCAGCCGATCGTCCGTTCGCGTGTCCCGCCCGCGGTCAGGCAGTCGGTCGAGTTCGCCTCGGCCTGTCCCGCGAGCGCACGGGCGATGCATCTGCCGCTCACGGCGACGCCGCCCGCCCAGGAACACGTCCGCGCCGCCACCGGCAGGGAGGCGGCGCAGATTGCGGAGATCTACAACCAGGGCATCACCGATAGGCTCGGGACGTTCGAGACACGCCTGCGTTCGGAGCGCGACGTCCTCGCCTGGTTCGATGGCGCGCATCCGGTCGTCGTCGTCGCCCGAGCGTCGGGCGGCATCGTCGCGTTCGCCGCGACGTCCACCTATCGTCCGCGCGAGTGCTACTCCGGCATCGCCGAGTTCTCGGTGTACGTCGCGCGCGACGAGCGCGGCCGCGGCTTCGGACGGCAGGCGATGGCCGGATTGATGGACGCCGCATCGGCGGCCGGATTCTGGAAGCTGGTGTCACGCGTGTTCGTCGACAACGCGGCCAGCCGCGGTCTGATGGCGTCGATCGGCTTCCGCGAGGTCGGCGTCTACGAGAGGCATGGGCGGCTCGACGGCCGCTGGCGCGACGTCGTCATAGTTGAGCGGCTGTTTCCCGAAAACCTCGACTAGAATCTCGCCACGCGGAGGCACCGATGCGCACGCGCTGGCTCACGGCTCTGATCGGGATCGCGATCGCGACGACGATGGTCGGCGCCGGGGTGGGGCAGGCGCCCGCCGACGGCACACGGCTGCGCGGCGCGGCTTCAGAGGTGGCTCGCTGGCTCAGGTCGGTCGCGATCCAGACGGGCGATGGTCTGGCGTGGCCGTCGACGCCGGCAGCCAATCAGACGCCGATCGCCAATCTCTACTCGGGATCGCCCGGCGTCGTGTTGTTCTTCCTCGAGCTCCATCACACCACCGCGCAGGCGGCCGATCTCGACACGGCGCGCAAGGGCGCCGACTGGCTGCTGGCGCAGATCGATCGTGAGAATCAGGCGGGACTTTATACCGGTCTCGCCGGCATCGGCTTCACCCTCACCGAGACGTGGAAAGCGACGGGCGATCGAAAGTACCGCGACGGCGCGAATCGCGTCGTCGATCGCCTGAAGCAGCTGGCCAAGCCGGTCGGCGATGGCGTCGAGTGGTCGCCGGTGAGCGACATCATCTCGGGCAGCGCCGGCGTCGGCCTGTACCTGGTGAGCGCCGCGCGCGAGCTCGAGCGGCCCGACGCGCTCGCGCTCGCCGGCGCGGCCGGACGCCGCCTGATCGCGCAGAAGATCGTGGCGGGCGGCGGCGCGAAATGGGCGATGACGCCGGGCTCGCCCACCCGGCTCTATCCGAATTTCTCGCACGGCACGGCCGGCGTCGCCTACTTCCTGGTCACGCTCGGCCAGGCGACCAAGGACGCGCGGTTCCTCGAAGCCGCGCGCGACGGCGCGAACTACCTGCTGTCAGTGGCCAGGACCGAGGGCGACGTCTGTCTGGTGTTTCATCACGAGCCGGAGCAGGACGGGTTGGATCTGTTCTATCTCGGCTGGTGCCACGGGCCAGCGGGCACGGCCCGGCTGTGGCGGCAGCTGGCCGTGGCCACCGGCGAGCCATCGTGGACCGACTGGATGCGCAAGTCGGCGAACGGACTGAAGCTGAGCGGCGTCCCGGAAAAGACCACGCCTGGGTTCTGGAACAACGTCGGCCAGTGCTGCGGCTCTGCCAGCGTCGCCGATTTCTTTCTGTCCTACTATCACCTCAGCCGCGACGCCGAGGCGCTGACGCTGGCGCGCCGCGCCACCGATCAGATTCTTTCGAAGGCGACGCGCGACGACGCCGGCATGCGCTGGATCCACGCCGAGCATCGCGTGCAGCCGGCCAACCTCACCGCACAGACGGGATGGATGCAGGGCGCCGCCGGCATCGGCGCCTGGCTGCTGCGCCTCGACGCATTCGATCGCGGCAAGCCGATTCGCATCGTGCTGCCGGACAATCCGTTCGGCGCCACCGCGTCACGCTGACGCATTGCGAAAAGGTCGCAGGTGCCTCGCGACAGCGTCTACTCGCCGCCGAGATAGATGATCGTCCCGAGCACGATCACCGCGGCGATGATGAGCAGCAGGATCTTCCACACGCTGTACGGGTACTTGCCGGCGATGCGTCCGGTGTAGCCGTTTACGATCACCTGGAACGCGCGCGCGCCGAAGTCGTACTTGAGCAGCCAGATCGGCACGAGGATGTGCTTGAAGGTCTGGCCGGAGTACTGCGGATAGATGCGCAGATTGCGGTAGGTGTCGCCGGGAATCTGGCTCGCCGCCAGCGCCTCCAGCCGCTGGTGCATCTGCTGCTGCGCCTGCTGCGCGGCCTCGTTCAGCACGATCTGGTACCGCTCGACGACATGTCCGGAGAGAAACGCCGAATCGTAGGGCACGACTTCCTGGCTCGGGAAGGGTTCGACCTGCCGCAGCAGGTCGATCGGCACGCCCTGCGTGCCCGGCACCAGCTCCTCATCGAAGGTGTGATCGACCACGCCGGACTTCGCTTCCCAGCGGACGCGCCGTTCCTGGCGCACGACCGTGCGGCCCTGCGCGTCGCGGGTCGTCACCGGCACGTAGTAGTAGTAGCCCGCCTCGGCATCCCATGGGCAATGCGCTCGCGCGTCGAAGGTCCAGTAGGGGATGTAGATGCTGTGAACGGTGTCGACGAGCGCTGACTTCGCCAGACGCCCGGGCGCGAGCCACTTGCTCCTGAGCCAGCGTTTCAGATCGTCGCGGACGCGGCCCCTGTCGATCTTGAACGGCAGCAGCGTCTCCGGCCGAATCGGCGCCTCGATTTCGTCGTGGGGCACGAGCGCCGGCGATCCGCAGAACTCGCAGTTCTGTCCGACGCGATCCGGCGCGAACGACATGACCGCGTTGCAGCTCTGGCAACGGACGCTCCGCCGCTCGGTCTGCCAGCCGCGCTTCTCGTCGGGCAGGCTGCGGAGCGCCTCGACGAGGTCGAGCTCTTTCGCCTTGCCGGTCTCGCGATCGATGACGTAGGGCGACTCGGTGCCGCAGAACGGACAGACGAGCTTCTGCTTGGCCGGATCCCATTCCGCCTGCGCGCCGCAGGCCGGACAGGCGTGTTTTTCGCCGGCAACCAGCTCAGACATCGACGGGTGACGACGGGTGACGACGGGTCACGACAGGTGACGGCAGGTGACGGCGGGTCACGACAGGTGATGGCGGGTGACTGTGGGTTACGACGGGCGACGATGGGCAGCGGTGGGCCACGACGGGTGACGAGAGGTGACGGCGACCGGGATCGTCGCTCCCGGGACGAAAGTACGCGTCCGCACCGTTACGCATCGTCACCCGCCGTCACCCGTCGTGACACGCCGTAACCTGCCGTCACCCGTCGTTACCGACAGACGTTACTTGAGGTACTCCTGGAGCGCTGTGCGCGTGATCCGCCAGCTCGATCCGATCTTCTTGCCCTTCAGTTCCCCCGAGTCGAGGATCGCCATGACGTCGGCTTCGCCGACACCAAGGGCCTTCGCGGCGTCGGCCGGGCTCAGCAGCTCGGGCAGGCCGCTCGCTCCGGCAGGTGCGGGCGCGACGGTTGGTGTTGCATTGCCGCCGAACATGTTCTGCTGCTGCATCATCTGCTGCGCGATGCCGAAGCCGACGGCGAGCTCGGCAGCCGTGCCGCCGGCGCCGGCGGTGCCGCCCGCCTCGAAGCCCTTGCCCATCTGGTACTTCACGAAGTCGTTGAGGTTGCCGATCGCCGCCATGCTCGACCGCTTGTCGATCGCGGCCTCGACCTCGGGCGGCACCGACACGTTTTCGACGATGAAGCTGGTGAGCTCGAGTCCGTACTTGGCGGTGACCGCCGGGTTGATCACTGGCAGCAGCGCCTCGCCGAGCTCGGTGTAGCGCGACGCGACGTCGAGCACCGGCACCTTGGCGCTGGCGATCGAGTCCGAGAAGATGCTGACGATGCGCGAGCGCATGGTATCGGCGAACTCGTCGAGCCGGAAGTTGTGATCGGAGCCGGCGACCTCGCGAAGGAAGATCCTCGGATCGACGATCTTGAAGTCGTAGGTGCCGAACGCGCGCAGGCGGACGATGCCGAAGTCGTTGTCGCGGAGCATCACCGGGTTCGACGTCCCCCATTTGTTGCCGGTGAACAGCCGCGTGATCACGAAATAGACGTCGGCCTTGAATGGCGAGTTGAAGCCGAACTTCCACGACTTGATCTTGGTGAGCACCGGGATGTTGTCGGTGGTCAGCGTGTGCTTGCCGGGACCGAAGGTGTCGCCGAACTCGCCGAGGTAGACGAACTGCGCGACCTGCGACTCACGCACGATGAGCTGGGCGCCGTTCTTGATCGCCTTGTCATCGTCCGGGAATCGCCACGACAACGTGTCGCGCGAGTCGTCGGTCCACTCGATGATGTCGATCAGCTCGCCCTTGATGAAATCCATGATGCCCATGGCGTGGTCTCCTGTGATTGGGGCTCTATTGTAATGAGTGCGCCGCGAATGTGGCGACGATCAGGCCTGCCGTTTGAGCCAGCGCGCCAGCGACGTCAGTCCGGCGCCGACGAGCCCGGCGGAGGAGACGTCGCGCAGCCAGCGATCGTCGCGCTCGAACGCATCGAAGGCCGCGTTGGTCTCGCGGCGCGCGCGCTCGAGCGAGAGCGGCAGCGTGGGATCGACCTGCGCGGCCGCCTCGCCGGCCTTACGGAGCTCGGCGACGAGCGTCGCGGCCTGCTTCGAATCGAGAATCGAGAGCGGCGATGCGCAGTGCGGACAGGCCGAATGCTGGTTCAGATCGATCGGCCCGCCGCAGTTCGAGCAGTTGACCGTCTGCACGCTCGCCTTGAGCGCGGCGAGCTGGTCGGCCGACAGCGGCCGGACGAAGTTCTTCTCGCGCAGAAAGTTGAAGAACGACGTCAGCCGCCCGTGCCCGGCGGGACAGCGCGAGTACTCGAAGCGCGTCGCCCGTTGCATGTCCTTGGCGAGCTGCAGCGGCTTGCGGCAGCGCGGGCACGCGAGCGTCGTCGTCGCGGCCGTCGCCGGCGGGCTCGACCGCTCACCGATGTGACCGAACAATCGCAGCGTCGATGCGGGGGAGAGCTGCAGACTCTCGCGGTTGTCGAACCAGAACACCTGGCAGCCGCCGCAGAGATCGATCGAGATTGGCTGGCCGAGGTGGCCGTCGAGCCGCACCTCTTCCATCGTGCCCTGGCAGCGCGGACAGTTCATCGGGCGATCAGCGTACCACCGGCGTCTCTCCGCCGGCCGCGGGCGCGAGGCGCAGGTTCCGGAACGCCGTGATCGAATCGCGTTTCGTCCAGAAGCCGACACGGCCCGTGACCGGGCGGCCCAGGTCGTGTGCGAAGGTCAGGCCGGCGGCCGAGCTGCCGCTGATCTTGCTGCCGGCGATCGTCACCGTCAGCGGATGCCAGACGTCGAGCGGCAGCGTCCCCGAATTGGCGCCGTCGGCGACGCGTTCGCGATCGCCGTTCCGGAAACGCCAGAGCGCCAGGTTGTTGTCGCGGGTGTTGTAGCGGAGATAGAGGTACTCGCCGTTGGGCCGCAGATCGAAGATCAGCCCGGCGATCTGATCCGATGGCCCGCCGATCAGCTTGAACTCCGTCGACAGCGTGCCGGCCCGGAAGTCGGCGATCTGATCGGCGACGGCGATTGGAAAGGACGTCGGCGCCGACGCATTCGCGGCGAACGTGTCGTGCGGCGATGGGAACAGCCGCTTGCCGGCCTCCGCGAGATCCGGCCGCGGCTGGCCGTCCCATTGACGCGCGTCGGCAGTGACGACGACGTGATCGCCGTCGCGGGTGGTGGTCCAGTGGCCGACGAGCGCCGTGAAAGATGTCGCCGTAGTGCCAGGCTGACGACCCTGGCCGTTGTCCGCGTGAACCGCGCAGGCGGTGGACGTTGCGCAGGCCACGAACAGCGTCATCACCGAACCGCCGCGCGAAACCGATCGGGTCGATCCGGCCGGCGCCGTCTTGGCGGCGGCCTTCGCGCGCCGGACGCGGCGGCGATTGCCGATCGGGACCCACCACATCCACATGCCGCCGATCCACAAGAGCAGCAGCGCGATCCCCGCCGGCAGGAAGAGGCCGAGCTTGGTGAAGTCGCCGGCGAAGAACGAACCGTCGTGAATCGACTCGATCAAATCCGATCGCCGGTACGCGGTCTGCAGCACCTCGCCGGTCGACAGATCGACCTGCACCTCCCAGCTGTTCGCCAGCGTGACTTTGGCGAGCCCGCGGTCCGGGCGGATGTCGATGCGGCTGACGTCTTCCCAGCCGCGGACGTTCATGTCCGGCACCGTCTTCACACGCTCGAGCAGATCGGGGAGGCTCAACGTCGGATCGGCCTTGACGCCGCGGATCTCCGGCGGCTGAACGAACGTCCAGTGCTTCTTCAGCTGCAGCATGATGCCGGTGGCGATGATCACCGCGAGCGGCACCGCGATGATGGCACTGGTCCAGTAGTGAACTTTACGGTTCAGTACATTGAAGTGCATGGGTGACGGTATTTGTACCCACGCGTCTGGTGATGTTCAAGCAAATGCGGACACGCGACTCAGAGCGCATCTACTAGCTTCGATAGTGCATCGTCGCGCGTGCCCGATCCGGCGAGCCATGGCAGCCACGTGGCGTCGAGTGCGGACTTGAAGGGCGCGAGTCCGCGCTGCCAGATGCCATTGGCTTCCGCGTAGGGCACGTGGCCCGGGATCGTGCGCCGCACCGCTTCGCCGGCGGTGAAGAAGATCATCGCGTGCGAAAGATTGTCAGGCACCGTGCGGCCGCGCGCTTTCGCCGCTGACTGCAGCGCGCGATCGATCGCGTCGTCCCATTGATGCATGGCTTCGTGGAAGGTCGTCTCGAAGCCGCTGGCGCCGGCAGTGCCCGGGTCGAGGCTGGCGATCACCAGGAGCGTGCCGCGCGTGGAGTATGCCCCCGCCCAGTTCGTATACGGCGTGACGTTCACTGGAAAGCCCGCTGCCGGCCACGGCTCGCCGTAGGCGCGGGTGATGAAGGCGAGCGTCGCCGCGCCGTGACGCGCGACGAGCGATTCCGCGGCGGTGACCCAGGCGGCGTTGGCGCGCTGATGCGCCGACCACCACGCCTTGCGATAGACCGGCGCCGCGGCCGCGAGGGCGTCGCGGTGATCGGCCGGGACCGACATCGGAAGCGGCGCCGTTTCGCGCAAGCCGACGAGCGCGTTCGTGATCGCGATGAGCGGCGCGTCGAAGACGGTGTCCAGCTTGCTCGGGCCGGCGGCGTAGAACGACACGGCCCGTTTCCAGAGCGCCTGCTCGTCGGCCGAGAGCGACGCCAGGCCTTGCGTCTGATCGGCGGGCGCGCCGGCCACCGCGCGGCGGGCACGATCCGGCGTGCCGATCTCGGCGCGTCCGAGCACGTAGAGAAAGTGGTGCAGGCTGAGCCAGAAACCGTCGGGATCGAATCGAAAGATCCGGGACGACGGCGGTGGAGCGGCGACTTGCGCGGGAAGCGGCGCCGCCGGGAGCGCGACGAGCAGCGTCAGACAACCGAGAACGATGCGAGCGGCCATGGTCGAGAGACGCGGCCCGTGGCCGTCCGGTTGGACGTCAGTGATCTTCCTTGCGATGCGCGTCGATTTCCCGTTCGGCAGCGGCGTTGTCCTTATAGGCCTGGCTGGCGGCCTTGCGCCGCTGCGCCGTCGCCGCCGCGGTGGTCTTCTCGGCCGAGCTCACCGCGAAACTGGACAGTTGCCGCTCGACGTCGCCGCTGGCACACGCCCGACAGACCACCGACCCATCGCGCCCCGGCAGCACGAGCGCCTCGAACTCCTCCCCGCACGCCCGGCACTTGAAATCAAAGATCGGCACAACCGCGAATGTTAGCACCCGGGGTCGGAGGGGGGTCGGAGCGGGGTCGGAGGGGGGTCGGAGCGGGGTCGGAGGAGGGTCGGAGGAGGGTCGGAGCCAGCTCCGACCCTGCTCCGACCCTGCTCCGACCCCACCTCCGACCCCCCCCGGGCGGAGAGTGACGCCGTGGCTTC
>DASTCC010000287.1:0-2706 GCA_035711465.1 Vicinamibacterales bacterium | reverse complement strand
GGCGCCGCGAACGCCGGCCAGCCGCGGATCGAAGGTGAACCCGTAGACGCCCTCGGGCCGGATGCCGAGATCGATGCCGCGCAGATTCCACAGCGAGCGCACGAGGACGCCGGCGCCCGCCATCAGCGTCAACGACAATGCCAGCTGGACCGCGACCAGCGCCCGCCCGACCCGCTTCGACGTCGTCGCCCCGCGCGAGTGCTCCTGCAGTACGGTCCGAAGGTCGAGACGCGTCGCGGCGAGGATCGGCATCAGCGCGAACACGAGCACGGTCGCGACGCCGGCCGCGGACGCAAACAGGACGACGCGCCAGTCGATCGTGACGTCGCTGAGCGCGCCGGTGCTGGAGAAGATCTGCAGACCGTCGACGAGCTGCGCGATCGTCCACGTCAGCGCGAGGCCGGCCGCCACCGCGATCGCGCCGAGGACGACGGCTTCGACGATCAGGCCGCGCATCAGCCGGGGGCGCGAGGCGCCGATGGCGGCGCGCAGCGCGAGATCCTGGCGCCGCCGCGCGTTCGTCGCGAGCAGCAGGTTTGCGGCGTTGGCGCACGCGAGCAGGAGCAGGAGCGCCGACGCGCCGAAGATGACGCTGAACGGCTGCGCGTCGAGTCGGCCGCCGGTCGGGCCCATGCGAAGTCCGGGATAGACCCACGGCACCAGCGTCGCGGCGCGGCCGGTGAGGGCGGCCCGGTGAGGTTCGTAGAGCTGGCGCAATCGGCTTTGAATCGTCGACGCGTCCTGACCGGGCGCCAGCCGCGCGACGAGCAGCGACACCGTGGCGAGCGGCGTTCCAGGCGCGCGATCTTCCGGCTCCGGCAGCCACACGTCCGCGTGATTGGCCGGTGTCGCGCTCCACGATCGGTAGTCGTCGAGCACGCCGGCGATCACGAACGGCTCGCCACGCACGTTGATCGATCGCCCGAGCACATCGTCGCGGCCACCGAAGTCGCGCTGCCAGAGGTGCTCGCTGATGAGCGCGACCTGATGACCGGACTCGCGGGTTTCCTCGGCCGTGAACAGGCGGCCGATACGCGCGCGCACGCCGAGCGTCTCGAGATAGTCGGGCGCGACGAATTCGACTTCGATCAGGCGCGGGTCATCACCCGGGTGCAACACTGCGGGCGCCTCGTCGGGGCTGCCGGACCAGAGGGCGATCGATTCCAGGCCCGAGCCTGGTGCGCCGAGGACTTCGTACGGGAGCACGCCTGATGCCCAGGTGCGCGGCTGATCTTCGGGCTGGAAGACGATCGACACCAGCCGCTCCGGCTCCCGGACGCCGGGCATCGGCCGCAGCACCAGATGATTGAACACCGCATACACCGTCGTCGTCGCGCCGATGCCGAGCGCGAGCGTCAAGACGATGGCGGCGCTGGGCCGCCATTGGCGCCGCAGCATGCGGAACGCGAAACCGAGATCGGATCCGAGCTGGCCGAGCATGGCGGACCTCCGCGGCGAGAGCGGTGAGGACGCGCTGGACGCCTGACGCCGCAGCGTCTGGGCGATCCGGCACGCGTGGAATGCGATCCAGAGCTCGCCGGTCGATCGGCCGCGTCCGGAGCGCGTGGCTTCTTCGATCAGATCGCGGGTCACGGAGTCGCGCCAGCGATCCGGCACGCATCGAAGCGCGGCGCGGGCGATGGGCCCCGGCGCAAACGAGCGCGACGGCCGATCGCCGTTCGTCATCCGCGCCTCGCCAGGATCGTGCCGGCGGCGAGGCGATCGACGGCACGGCGCGCGGACTTCAGCGCCTGCACGCCGGCCGGCAGGGTCCGGAACAACCGCCGCGCCTTGCCGCCCGGCTCGCCGGTGGGCTCGGAGAACCAGGACGCGACCAGCCCTTTCGCCTCGAGCCGCTCGAGCGTGACGTAGATCGAGCCGCGCGACAGCGCCACGCCGCACTCGCGCGCGATCAGATCGCGAATCGGCACCGCGTACGCGTCGGCGTCGAGCCGCAGGACCGCGAGCAGGACGAGCTGTTCGACTTCGCCGAGTCTGGCGGCGGTCGGCATGGTTGGAATGCTTAGATCATTAGCATTCCTGAACGCCCGGTGCAACGCTAACCGCAGCCTGCCGCCTGCCGCCTACTTGCCGCCCCCGCCGCCACGCCCGGTCACCGGCCTGGTGCCGCGCAGCGTCTCCCACTTGACCGGATAGTCCGGCCGCTTCGGGGTCGCCGGGGGATTCAGGCGCAGCTGTTCCATCGCGATCTCGATCGCCTTCTCGAGTTGCGGATCGCGGCCCGCGATGACGTCGGCGGGCGTCTGTTCGACCTCGATGTCCGGTGGTACGCCTTCGTTCTCGACCACCCAGCCCTCGTCGGCGGTCCAGATGGCGAGATTCGGCGCCGTGATCGAGCCGCCGTCCATCAGCACCGGGAAGCCGAGCGTGCCGACGAGGCCGCCCCAGGTGCGCTGGCCGACCAGCGGGCCGAGCTTGAACTTGCGGAACATCCACGGCAGCAGATCGCCGCCCGATCCCGCGGTCTCGTCGATCAGCATCACCTTCGGGCCTTCGATCGCCGCCGTCGGCGTCGCCAGATCGGCGCCGTAGCGCATCGCCCAGTAGGCGATGTGCGGGCGGCGGAGGAGATCGATGTAGTAGTCGGCGACCTGGCCGCCGCCGTTGAAGCGCTCGTCGATGATGACCGCGTCCTTGTGGGTCTGCGGATAGAAGTAGCGCTTGAAGTACTCGTGGCCTTCGGTC
>DASTCC010000286.1:0-18565 GCA_035711465.1 Vicinamibacterales bacterium | reverse complement strand
GAGCTGATCGAGATCGCCGGCGGCCGCACGCCCTTTCCGGATCTCCGTCGAGGCGCGCTCGCCAAGGACCGCATCGTCGCGCCCGCGGCGGTGCGCGAAGCGCGGCCGGACGTCATCCTGGCGTCCTGGTGCGGCAAGAAGGTGAAGCCGGCGACGATCGTCGCCCGCGAGGGATGGCAGGACGTGCCGGCGGTCATTTACGGGCGCATCTACGAGATCAAGTCGACCTTCATCCTGCAGCCCGGCCCGGCATCCCTCACCGAGGGCGTGCGCCAGGTGCACGCGGCGATCTGTCACGCGATGGGCGTCGAGCCCGATCCTCGGGTGGCGCCTACGGAGCGTGACGTCGCGGGGGGAAGATAGTTCAGCTTTCGGGCTGCGGGCTGCAGTCCGCCGCCTGCAGCCGCTAGTCCGGCACGCAGGCCAGGCCGTCGACGACGGTCTCGCGTATGGTGCCGGGAGAGGCGCGGTGGCGGATGAGCTCGAGGAACTCCATTCGCGTGCGCGCGTCCTCGCGGAAGACGCCATGCATCGCGCTGGTGGTGGTGACCGAATTCTGTTTCTCGACGCCGCGCATCGCCATGCAGAGATGGGTGGCTTCCATCACCACCGCGACGCCGAGCGGATCGACTTTCTCGCGGATGGCGTCCGCGATCTGCGAAGTCAGCCGCTCCTGTACCTGCAGGCGGCGCGCGAACATGTCGACGATGCGCGGGAGCTTGCTGAGGCCGATGACCCGGTGGTTGGGCAGATAGGCGACGTGGCACTTGCCGAAGAACGGCAGCAGGTGGTGCTCGCAGAGGCTGTAGAAGTCGATGTCGCGCACGATCACCATCTCGCTATACTCGACAGTGAAGAGCGCGTCGTTGATGACCGCGTCGAGACTCGCCCGGTATCCGCTCGTCAGGAACTGCAGCGACTGCTCCACCCGCCGCGGGGTCTCCCGCAGGCCCTCACGTGAAGCGTCCTCGCCGATCTGGTCGAGCAGGCGCCTGATGGTGTCCTGCATGCTGGCATTTTACCTGTTGTGCCCCACGGCTCAGGCCGGGGCCGGCGCCGGCATGCGGGCGCGGCACTCCGCGCAGGCCGCTGCGGCCTCGTCGGACCCGGACGCCCTGTACCGGCAGCGCGAGAACCTCGACGCCGCACGGCAGGCCGTGGCGATCTGGGCTTCGCGGGCGGCCGGCGGCAAGGACTTCGAATCCGCGTGGAAGCTGGCGAGAGCGTGCTACTGGATCGGCACGCACGGGACCGAGGCGGAACGGCGCGCCGCGCTCGAGCAGGGCGTCAAGGCCGGCGAGCAGGCGGCCGCCATCGAACCGGCCAGGCCCAACGGCCACTTCTGGACGGCCGCCAACATGGGGGCGCTGGCCGAGTCCTACGGTCTGCGTCAGGGCCTGAAGTATCGCGGCCGCATCAAGGACGCGCTCGAGACCGTCCTCAAGATCGATCCCGCCTGGCAGCAGGGCTCAGCCGACCGCGCGCTCGGCCGCTGGTACTTCAAAGTCCCCGGCCTGTTCGGCGGCAGCGACGCCAAGGCCGAAGAGCACCTCCGCAAGGCGCTCGCCCACAACCCCGAGAGCACCGCGACGCTCTACTTCCTCGCCGAGGTGCTGCTCGATCGCGGCAAGAAGGCCGACGCGCGCGCAATGCTCGAGCGCGCGATCGCGGCGCCGCTCGACCCGGAGTGGGCTCCCGAGGATCGGGCGTTTCAGGAACAGGCCAGAGTGCTGCTTGAAAAGATCAAGACAACTCAAAACTGAAAACTCAAGGCTTAACACTTCAGGTGCCGCTGCGCGCGTCTTCGAACCCAAGTCTTGAGTTTCGAGTTTGAAGTTTCGAGTGAGCCACCGTCAGTACTTGTAAAAGCCCTCTCCCGACTTCCTCCCCAGCTTCCCGGCCAGCACCATGCGCTTGAGCAGCGGCGGGGCGGCGAACATCTGGTCCTTGTACTCATCGAACATGATGTTCGCGATGTAGTACGTGGTGTCGAGGCCGACGAAGTCGAGCAGCGTCAGCGGGCCCATCGGGTAGCCGCAGCCGAGCTTCATGCCCTTGTCGATGTCTTCGATCGTCCCGAGGCCGCGCTCGTAGCAGCGGATCGCGTCGAGCAGGTACGGCACGAGCAGGCGGTTGACGATGAAGCCGGGCTTGTCGGGCGCGGTGATCGGTTCCTTGCCGATCGCCTGGGTGAACTGGTAGACCGCCTGGTAGGTCTCGTCGCTGGTGGTCAGCGCGCGGACGACCTCGACCAGCTTCATCAGCGGCACCGGGTTGAAGAAGTGGAGGCCGCAGAAGCGGTCGGGCCGCTTGGTGCGGGCCGCCAGCTCGGTGATGCAGAGCGACGAGGTGTTGGAGGCGATGATCGTGTGCGGCCCGACCGCGGCCTCGACGATCTTGTAGGCAGCGACCTTGTCCTCGACGTTCTCGGTGATCGCTTCGATCACCAGATCGCAGTCCTTCATCGCCGAGAACTCGGTGGTGCCGGTGAGGTTGCCGAGCGTCCGATCACGCTCGTCCGTCGTCACCTTGCCGCGGGTGATGCCGTCCTCGAGGAACTTGCTGATGCGGCTGAGACCGCGATCGAGCAGCTTCTGGTTGACCTCGCCGACGGTGGTCTTGTGACCGGTCGACGCCGCCACCTGCGCGATGCCCGCGCCCATCAGTCCACAGCCCAACACCCCGACGGTCTTGATCGCCATGCCTCTCTCCTCTGCGGGGCGGGCGCCGCCCGCCCGAATCTCAGGCGGGTCTGCCCCGCCGCTTCCTACACGCGCTCGACGATCGCCGCGATGCCCTGCCCGCCGCCGATACACGCCGTCGCCAGCCCGTAGCGCTTGCCGCGGCGGCCAAGCTCGTGCATCAACGTCAGCAACAGCCGCGTGCCGGTCATGCCGAGCGGATGGCCGAGCGCGATGGCGCCGCCGTTGACGTTGGTGCGCTCGCGATCCAGGCCGAGCTCCTTTTCGACCGCGAGGTACTGGCCCGAGAACGCCTCGTTGACCTCGATGAGATCGATGTCGTCGAGCTGCAGCCCGGCGCGATCGAGCGCCTTGCGCGTGGCCGGCGCCGGCCCCATGCCCATGTAGCTCGGATCGACGCCGACGGCCGCCGACGCGATCAGCCGGCCCATCGGCTTCAGGCGGCGCGCGTCAACCGCCCTCTTCGACGCCAGGATCAGCGCCGCGCCGCCGTCGACGATGCCGCTGGCGTTACCGGCCGTGACGGTGCCGTCCTTCGAAAAGGCCGCCGGGAGCTTGGCCAGCGCCTCCATCGTCGTGTCCGGACGCATGTGGTCGTCCTTGTCGACGACGGTCACGCCCTTGCGCGACTTGATCTCGACGGGCACCACCTCATCCTTGAATCGCCCCTCCGCCCAGGCCTTGCCCGCCGCCTGCTGGCTGCGGATGGCGTACTGGTCCTGCGCCTCGCGCGAGATGTCGTATTTGGCGGCGCACTTCTCGGCGGTCTGGGCCATGAACAGCCCGCAGTAGGGGTCGAGCAGCGCCTCGTAGAGCGAGTCCTCGAGCTTGCCCTGGTTGAGCCTGAGTCCCGATCGTAATCCGCGGATGACGTGCGGCGCCTGACTCATACTCTCGATGCCGCCGGTCAGCACGACGTCCGCTTCGCCGAGCTGGATGAGCTGCGCGCCGCTGATCGCGGCCTGAATCCCGGATCCGCAAAGGCGGTTGACCGTCAGCGCGGGGACCTCGATCGGCACGCCGGCCTTGAGAGCGACATGGCGCGCGCCATAGATGGCGTCGCTGCTCGTTTGCATCACGTTGCCGACGACCGCGTGGTCCACCCACTCGGGCTTCACACCGGTCTTCTCGAACGCCCCGCGCGCCGCGATCGCCCCGAGCTCGAGCGCGGAGAAATCCTTCAGCGCCCCGCTGTAATCGGTCATCGGCGTCCGCGCGCCGCCAAGAATGAACACGTCGTTGTTGCTCACGCTCTGTGATCCTTTGAATTCAGCCTTCAGCCTTCAGCCTTCAGCCTTCAGCCTTCAGCCTTCAGCCTTCAGCCTTCAGCCTTCAGCCTTCAGCCTTCAGCCTTCAGCCCGCCTACTCCCGTATCCTGCCCGCCACCCAGTCGCCGACCTGCGCGGTGCCGAGTGAGCCGCCGATGTCGCCGGTCGTCTGACCGGCGGCGACGGCCGCCTCGACGGCCCGCTCGATTCGCGCCGCTTCCGTCGGCCAGCCGACCGTCTCGAGCATCATCGCCGCCGACAGCATCGCGCCCATCGGGTTCGCGACGTTCTTCCCGGCGAGGGGGGGCGCCGAGCCGTGGACCGGCTCGAAGAGCGACGTACGGCCCGGATGGATGTTGCCCGAGGCCGCCATGCCCAGCCCGCCCTGCAGCGCGCCGCCGATGTCGGTGACGATGTCGCCGAAGAGGTTGTTGGTGACGATGACCTGGTACTGCCCCGGATCCCTGACCAGGAACATCGCCAGCGCGTCGATGTACTGATGCGTCGCCTGCACCGACGGATACTCGGCGGCGACGCTCTTGAACACGCGCTGCCAGAGGGCGTGGCCCTGCGTCATCGCGTTGCTCTTGTCGGCCATGCACACGCGAGTGAGCCCGTGCGCCGTGGCGAATTCGAACGCGTGACGGATGATGCGATGCACGCCCTTGTAGGTGTTGATCTCTTCCTGGACCGCGATCTCGTCCTCGGTCCCCGCCTTGAAGCGGCCGCCGACCGAGACGTAGACGCCCTCGGTGTTCTCGCGGAAGACGACGAAGTCGATGTCCTTGCGGCCGCGATCCTTGAGCGGGCTCAGCCGATCGTCGAGCAGCCGCACCGGACGGTAGTTGACGTAGAGATCGAGCTCGAAGCGCGTGCCGAGCAGGATGTCGCGGGCGTGGCGGTTGTCGGGCACCCTCGGATCGCCGAGCGCGCCGAGCAGGATGGCGTCGAACTGGTCGCGCAGCATCGCGTAGCCGCCGGCTGGCAGGGTCTCGCCCGTCGCGAGGTAGTGATCCGCGCTCCAGGGCAGGATCTCCAGCTCGAGCGCGCGTCCCGACACCTCGGCCGTCGCCCGCAGGGCTTTCAGGGCCTCAGCGATGACGTCCTTACCGATTCCGTCGCCTGGGATGACTGCGATACGCACGAAGACCTTGTCAGCCGGGGAGAGACGACCGTCAACCCTCAATCATACGTGATTCAACGCGACGACCGGGTCACCGGGGGAGTGTCCGGCGTCACGCCGCTTCCACGGCGAGGGCCATGCCCAGGCCGCCGCTGACGCAGAGCGTCGCCAGACCGCGTCTGGCGTCGCGACGCCGCATTTCGTGCAGAAGTGTGACGAGCATCCTGGTGCCGGTGCATCCAATCGGATGCCCGAGCGCGATCGCGCCGCCATTGACGTTCAGACGATCGGCCGGAATCGGGATGTCCTTCAGCACTGCCAGGACCTGGGCGGCGAACGCCTCGTTCAGCTCCACCAGGTCGAAGTCCGCCATCGTCAGCCCGGTGCGCGCGAAGAGCTTGCGGATCGCCGGCACCGGTCCGATCCCCATGATCCGCGGGTCCACGCCTGCGGTTGCCCAATCGACGATGCGCGCGATCGGCGCGATGCCGCGCGCCCTGGCGTCGTCGCCCGACATCAGCACGACGGCGGCGCCGCCATCCGTGATGCCCGACGAGGATCCCGCGGTGATGATGCCCGTCTGTCCTTCGACGGCCTCGAAGACCAGCGGCAATTTGCGAAGGCTCTCGACCGTCACGCCCGCGCGCGGATGCTCGTCGACCTCGAGCACGACCGGCTTTCCTTTCGCGTCCTGCCCCGGCGCGGCGACGATCTCGTCCTTGAAACGGCCTGCTGCGATCGCCTCCTGCGCCTTGCGCTGGCTCTCGAACGCGAATTCGTCCGAGGCCTCGCGCGTGATCCCGTACTGGCGCGCGAGCACTTCGGCGGTCTGGCCCATGATCAGACCGGAGAGCGGACAGAGGAACCCGTCGCGGTACATCGCGTCGACGAGCTTGAAATCGCCCATGCGATGGCCCCAGCGGGCGTCGCTGCTGTCGACGAAGTAGGGCATGCGGCTCATGGACTCGATGCCGCCGGCGACCACGACCGATGCGCGTCCCAGCTGGATGCTCTGCGCGCCGAGCGCAACCGCCTGCAGTCCCGACGCGCACGCCTGGTTGATGGTCTGGGCGGGGACGGTATCCGGGAGGCCGGCACGGCGCCCCACCTGCCGCGCTGGATTCGGACCGGAACCGGCCTGGCGGCCATGGCCGACGAAGACTTCGTCGACCGCGTCCGGATCGACACCGCTCCGCGCCAATGCGGCCTTGACGGCGCGGGCGCCGAGCTCGGCGGGATGGGTGTCGCGGAGGGTGCCGCCGTAGCGGCCGATCGCGGTGCGCGCGGCACCGACAATGACGACGTCACTCATGCGGGACGATCATATCGGGTCCGGCGCGAGATCCAGTCCTGCGTCTCGGCCGCGGCGAAGATGGCGGCGCCGAGCATCAGCGCGACGTCGGCGACGTTGAAGACGCCGGTGCGCAACGGACCGTAGCCGACGATCATGAAGTCGACGACGTGTCCGGCGACGACGCGATCGACCCAGTTGGAGAGGCCGCCGGCGACGAACAGCGTCAAGCCGACGAGCGGCCACCAGCGCCGCCGCAATGAGTAGGCAAAGGCAGCGAGGCCGACGAGCCCAAGCCCGGTCGCGCCGGTGAAGACCGTCGTGCGCACGACGACAGGCCAATCCGCGCCCAGGCTGAGGAAGCCGCCCGCGTTTTCTGTGTATTCGAGCCGGACGGTGCCGCCGAGCATCGAGCGCGGCGCCGCGCCGGCCAGGTTGGTGACGGCGAGCTGCTTGCTGACGCGATCGCAGCCGATGGTCGCCGCGACGAGCACGCAGAGCAGCACGCGCGCGCCGAGGATGGTCAGTCGTCCTGACCGTGCCAATTTACTTGCCGATCGGCGCGCCGGTGGTCTTGGCGATGAGGTCGAGCAGCTCAGGCTGCAGCGAGAAGGTCACCGCCACAGTCGTGCCCTGGCCCTGGACCTGGACGGAGTTGGTCAGCGCCTCGACGCGCTTGTCCTGCCCGGCCATCATCCGCAGGCCGGCGAGGCCGCCCGCCACCATCGTGCGAAGGTCGGTCGCCGACTGCTCGTCGCGAGTGACGGCGCGCAGCGTGCCGTTCAGGCCGCCGTTGACGTTGGCGACAACCGAGAACCACTGCACCGACGACATCTGCGTCCTGGCCGCCTCAGGGATGCCGCCATGCTGCGCGACCGCATCCATGCGGCCGACGGCCCAGGCGTTGCCCGTCCCCTGAATGTCGTTCACGAGCTTCATCATCTCGCTGTTCTGCGTGATGTTCTTCCGCTCGGCCGCGGCGTCGATGGCGCGCTTGAGCGTGGCGCCGTCGCCGAGCGCCAGGAGGCCAGGCTCGAGAACGGCGACGCCGCCGGTCTTCTGAATCTCGGTCGTGGCGCCGTCGCGCTGGATGGTGGCGGAATGCGATCCGAGGATCAGCTTCTTGCCACGATACGTCTCGACCTTGGCGCCATGCTGCACGGCCTTGGTCTGGATCATGTCGTCGTCGAACCGGCCGCGGACGAGCACGATGCCCGCCTCGCTGTTCTTGCCCGGCATGAAGGTGGCGACGACGGTGTCGATGTCGCGTTCGATGTCCAGACCCAGCTCGTTCTGAATTCGGGTCTTGTCCTCACCGGTCGGCAGAAGCTGGCGCAGACGCTGGCTGAACTCGGAGTTCATGATCGTCCGCACGTCGGCATAGGCCAGCGTCGCCGAGTCGGTCGGCACGTAGGCAAACTCGGCTGGCCCAGCGCTGCGCGAGAGCATGCCGCCGTTGTAGTAGGCGACCAGCCCGGTACCGAGCCCGACAGCGATAACCAGTGCCGAAACCGTAAGGAAATAGCGGGTCCGCTGGGTCATAAAGCTTTGCCTCTCAAGGCATTATACGGCGCCTGGATGAGGCGGGTTCCCCTGTCGGCCGGAACCGGCCGGAAATGCCTTACTGCTCGAGGACGTACTCGCGCCTGGCGACGGACCGGGCGGCGAGCCCGAGGCAGACGACCTCGATGACGGCCAGCCAGAACAGGCTCTCCCCCAACCCCGGATTGGTCAGGAAGATCGACTGCAGCAGACTGACCGCCGAGTCGTTCGGCATGGCATGCGGTACCAGGCCCTGAAGGTAGTAAGCCACCGTCAGGCGCTTGAGGTTGCCGGGCACCGCCATCGCGAAGTTCTCCCAGCCGAAGACGAAGATCAGTCCGATGAGCAGCGGGCGCTTGAGCCGGGCGCCAGCCAGCGCGAACACGGCGCCGTAGACGACGAGGCCGAGCGCCAACACGACGAGGTCCTTGAGCAGGTCGATGAAGCCGGCGCCGAGGGTGCCGCCGATGGGCACGATCAGGAGCCACATCAGGATCACGGCCGGCAGCACGACGAAGATCGTGCAGGCCAGATAGGCGAGGTACTTGCCGAGGAGCACGGCTTCGCGCGGAATCGGGCGCGAGAAAAGATAGGTGATCGTCTTGTCCTCGACCTCGTCGGCGATGAGCGACGTCCCGTAGAACACCGCGAGCACGGGGACGCAGAAGCGCACGAACATCAGCCAGATCATCAGGCCGAAGATGATCGGCCCGGTGAGCGACACGCCGTTGGCGCGCCCCATGGGCAGGCCGGCGGCCGCAAACAGCCGGATCACGATGGCGATGAACACCGGTAGCCCGACGACGAGCGCCATGAACACCGTGCGCCGGGACCAGAGCATCTCGCCGAGCGAGAGATCGAACACGCGGAGCGCCGCGTAGAGCAGACCCGGCGCGCGGTGCTCGCGCGCGGGCGGCGGCGCCGTGGCCGGGGTGGTCGCCATCAGTGGCCTACTTCCTTGACGAGGTATTTGAACACCGCCTGCAGGTTGTCGTCGGGCGACGTCACTTCCTCGATCGTGCCGCTCTGCCCCGCCGCGACGAGCTCCGTGAGGCTGGCGTAGAAGGCATCGGGCTGCCCCGTCTCGATCACGACCGCGCCCGGCTCGAAGCGCATGCTGATGACGTCGGCGCGCGCCAGGAACTCGCGCGCCAGACCTCGCGGATTCTCGCCGCGGATGTGCACGGTGTGCGGGTGCGTGTCGATCAGGTCGCGAATCTGGTGGACGTTGCCCTCGGCGATGATCCGGCCGTTGTTGATGAGCAGGATGTTCGCGGTCATCGACTCGATCTCGTGCAGGATGTGGCTGGAGACGAGGACGCTCTTGCCCTGCCGCGCCCAGTCGCGAATCATGCGAATCGTCTTGCGGCGGCCGAGCGGGTCCATCCCCGAGAGCGGCTCGTCGAGGATGAGCAGCTCGGGATCGTGGACGATCGCCTGCGCCAGCTTGACGCGCTGCCGCATGCCCTTGCTGTAGGCGCCGATCTTCTTGTGCGCGGCCTCCATCAAATCGACCTGCGCCAGCGCGCGCTCGGCAGCGGCCTTCGCCGCGCGCTCATCCAGCCCGTTGAGCCGCACCAGCGCGGTGACCCACTCGAGCCCGGTCATCCGCTCGTAGAACGCGTCCTGCTCGGGGCAGAAGCCGATCCGGAAGAACAGCTTCGGGTTGGCCCAGATCGGCTCGCCGAGCACCTTGACGTCGCCCTTGCTCGGCTTGAGCTGGCCGGTGATGAGCTTCATGAACGTGCTCTTGCCGGCGCCGTTCGGCCCGAGCAGGCCGGTGATCCCGGGCGGCACGTGCACCGAGACGTCGTTCAGGCCGATGACCTGACCGTACCACTTCGACAGATGCTCCGCGGCAAGGATGGGCGCGCTCACGCGACGATCTCCACGGCGCGCACGCGGCGCTCGAGCACCGACATCGACACCACGACCAGACCGATGAGCACCAGGGCCGACACCACCACCGGCGTCTCGTAGCGCAGCGGCTGGCGGAACATCGCGTCGGTGATCTGATTGAGGTTGCCGCCGATCGACACCCAGGCGACGCGCGACGATCCGGTCACCAGCCTGAGGACGCCGTACATCGCCTCGGTGAAGAAGATCGCCCCGGTGTAGAGCACGGCGACGTAGCGCGTGCTCTTCGAGAGCGACGACAAGGCCAGCATCGTAAACGAGGCGACGATGACCCGCGCCAGCGACGCCAGCACGATCGCCGGAATCACGTGCGGGTTGTTGCGGATCAGGCCGAGGTTGCCGGCGAACATCGCCTGCAGGATCAACAGCAGCAGCGCCGGCACCAGCGTCACGAAGATCAGGAACGCCATCAGCACCGCGAGCTTGCCGCCGATGTACTCGATCCGCATCAGCGGCTTGGACAGATAGATCTGCAGCGCGTTGGCGCGGCGGTCGCTGGCGATCAGGCCCGAACCGACATAGATGGTCACGAAGAACAGGAACGGCGACTGGGTCTCGAGGAACGACATGAACGTGCGCGGGCCGACGTTCAGGATCTGGGTCATCTGCGGATACATCGCCGCGCCGTAAATCTGGATGGCGTAGCCGATGAACGGCAGCCACGCGAGCACCATCAACCCCAGGAACGGCTTGCGTCCGAGCATCGTCCGGATGCCGGCGCTGAGGATGACCAGCCAGGAGCGGCCCGGCGGCGTCCGCACGCCGTGGTAGCGGCGATAGGTCTGATCGTGGATCGGACTCATTGGTCGCCTACCGCCTTCGCGAAGACGTCCTCGAGCGTCGGCAGGCTCGGCTTGAGGTGCCGCACCTGGACGCCGGCTTCCATCGCCAGTTGGCAGAGGAGCCGCTGGTCCTCACCCGGCGCGTGCGTGTCCTCGGCGATGAAGACGCGCATCACGTCCTCGTCGGTTTCCTTGCACGCCAGTCCCGCCGCGGTCGCGCGGTCGACGAAGGCCGAGAGGTCGCCCTTGACGCGCATCTCGTAGACGCGGCTGGCGCGGCCCTTCAGCCGGTCGATCGGCCCGAAGGTCGCGACCGCCCCTTTGTCGAGGACGACGACGTGCTCGCAGGTGTACTCGACGTCGGGCAGCAGGTGCGAGGAGAGAATCAGGTTGACGCCCTTGTTCTCCGCGAGGTCGCGGACGAGCTGGAGCATCTCGTCGCGCCCGCGCGGATCCATCCCGTTGGTCGGTTCGTCGAGGAACAGCAGATCCGGATCGTGCACGAGCGCCTGCGCGAGCTTGATGCGCTGCTTCATGCCGGTCGAGTAGGTCTCGACGTTGCGGTAGCGCGCTTCGCCCAGGCCGACGTAGAAGAGCACCTCGTGCGCGCGCTGCATCGCGTCGGCCGGCGGCAGCCCGGCGAGCTGACCGCAGTAGGCGACGAAGGTGACCGCGTTCATGCCGGGGATGTGGCCGTCGTTCTCCGGCATGTAGCCGAGCCGCGACCGCACCTCGAGGGCCCGATCGGCGACGTTCATGCCGAGCACTTCCAGCCGGCCCGACACCGGCGGGATGAAGCCGAGCAGCGATTTCAACATCGTGCTCTTGCCCGCGCCGTTGGGCCCGAGCAACCCGACCGCGCCCTTCGGAAACACGGCGCTGACGTCGCGCAAGGCGCGACTGCTGCCGTAGGCAACGGTGACGTGATCGAGGACGACGGCGGGCGCTTCAGACATCGAGGCGAGCTGGGGACTGCTGAGGTAATACGAGCCTGGTCCGGCGGCGGTTCGGGAACGCACATCCCGGGCGGATGCGGTCACGGCGGCGCCGCTGTCCGATCACAGGGTGCCCTTCAAGCCGAGCGCATCGGCGCGTTCCCCGAGGAAGCGAATGACGTTGCCGATGTGCTCCTCGAGCGGGAGGCCGATCGCGTCGGCGCCCTTGGCCAGGTCCTCGCGCGGCACCGCGCGCGCGAACGCCTTGTCCTTCATCCGCTTCATCACCGACTTCGGCTCGAGATCGAGCACGCTCTTCGACGGCCGCACCAGCGCCGCCGCGGTGACGAAGCCGGCCATCTCGTCGCAGGCGTAGAGCGTCTTCTCGAGCCGGCTCTCGCGCGAGACGCCCGAGTAGTCGGCGTGCGACAGGATCGCCCGCGTCACCCATTCCGGATAGCCGAGCGCCTTCAGCTTCTCGACGCCGCGGAACGGATGGTTCTCGCGATCCGGGTACTGCTCGTAGTCGTAGTCGTGGACGAGCGCGACGAAGCCCCACGCTTCTTCGTCTTCGCCCCACATCCGCGCGTAGCCGCGCACCGCCGCTTCGACGGCAAGCAGATGCTTGCGCAGGCTGTCGCTCTGCACGTGCTCGGTCACCAGCGCCCACGCGCGATCGCGCGACACCACCGCGTCCGTCATCTCACCGTCCCATTCCCGCCGGCGCCGGCACTTCCCGATAGCCGTCGGGCACGACGAAACGGCCCGGCGGCGTCCGCTCCTCGGCGACCGACGTCACCAGCGTCTCGAGCTGCTGGTTGCCGAAGATCGGACTGCGCAGGATCTGCTTCATCTGCAGCCCCTCGGTCGACAGCTGATCGAGGCCGATGCTCGACAGCCCCGGCAGCGTGCGCGCGACGCCGCTCAAGTACTTCTGGTAGCGCGGCGCAACCCAGGCTTCGCCTTCCATCGGCACTTCGGTCGGCATGCCGGGGGGCAGCGTGACGCCGTCCGGGATCGGCAGCGGCAGCCGGATCGAGAACGTGATCTTCTCGGCGCGCTCGCCCTGCACCGTCTCGAACTGCCCGGTCCGCGACGTCGTCACCTTCGGTTTGGTGCCGGCGGGAAACATCGTCGTCATGCTGTCGGTGGCGACCTTCCAGTAGGTCTTCTGGGTCGGGTCGATCAGGACGGTCGAGCCGTCGGCGCGGTGGATCATCACCGCGCCGGTCGGCATCCCCGGCAGCGGCTTGTTCCATTCGAGCCGCATGCCTTCGGCGCCCAGTGTCGACGTCATCTCGACCATGCCGCCCGGCACCATCGACTGGGCGACGACGTCGCCGAGCGCGCCGAGAATCGGATCGGGCGGCATCGGCGTCGATGCCGGCTTCATCTCGAGCCGCATCGTATAGCGCAGGTGCGTCGGCGCCGGACCGCACGCCGCCGCGGCGGCGCCGGCGACACAGATGACCGAGAGGACGAGTCGGCGCGCGCGGAACAGCATGAGCGACGTCACGCTATCCACGCGCACCCCGGCTTGTCAACGCGCGCAGGCCGCTCAGCCGCCGATCCCGCCGCCGGGTCCGGCAACCTGCTTGTAGTCGGCCGGCACTTCGAACAGCGCCGCGGCAACGGCCTCCTCGCCGATCTCCGTGATCACACTCTCGATCTCGACCGGCCCGAAGATGTCGGCGCGCATCAACGCGCGCATCGGGATGCCGTCCATCTTCGAGCCGTCGACGCCGAACGACGACAGGATCGAGTTCGCCTTGACGGTCATCGCCGCGTACTGCTTGTACTTGTCGACCGCGATCCAGTTGTCGAGGACCATCTGGATGCTCGTCGGAAATCCCGGCGGCAGCTGCGCGAGCGCCTCGGGCGGAATCGGCAGCGGGATGTTCATGTTCATCGTCACCTTCTCGGTGCGGACGCCCATGATCGTGGTCATCTCCCCGGTCCGGGTCACCTTCACCTCGGGGTTCACGCCGGCCTGCGCGAGCATGCCGGCCGCCTGGTTCGCCGACATCTTCCAGTAGGTCTTGGCGGTGGGGTTGAGCATGAAGATGTCGCCGTTGGGCTTCATGATCGAGACCGTGCCGGCGCCGACGCCCATCCCCGCGGTGACGAACTCGGTACGCATGCCGTGGTCGCCGACGATGTAGATCATCTTGGCGGTGCCGCCAGGCAGGATCTGCTGGATCGCCTGCTGCCCCATCATCGCCAGCATCTGGTTGCTGGCCGCGGGCGCATTCTCGATCTTGTTCTGCTTCATCTCCATCGTGTACTTGAGCTCGGCGTCGAGCGACGCCGCACCCAGGACCGCGAGGAGGATTGTGACGATGAATTTTCGCACCATTTTCAGCGCTCCCTGATCGCGAGAGCCCGGGCAACGACGTCCCCGGTCTTCTCGGTTACCCGGAACGGCGCCAGCCGTTCCGGATCCGCGTAGACGACTTCCGACACATCGCTGCCCGCCGCGAGCGCACCGCCGCGCGGCCGACACAAGTAATCCACCAGCACGAAGTGGTACCGGACCCGGCCCGCATCGTCCACCAGAATCCGATCGAACACCTCGATCACCGGCCCGACGTCGACGGCGAGTCCCGTCTCCTCGGCAATCTCGCGGGCGACGCCGGCCTCGAGCGTCTCGCCGAGCTCGAGCATTCCGCCCGGCAGACTCCACTGCCCCGCCAGCGGCTCGTGCCGCCGTTTGACCAGCACCACCTGGCCGTCGTCGGCGAGCACGACGGCGCCGACCCCGACGATCGGCCGCTCCGGATAGTGCCGTGTCGTCGGCGTCGCCTCGCGCACCGTGTCGGCCGGCACCTCCCGCGCGACCGAACGATGGCGGCGGATGAGGCCGTCCTCGATCCAGAAGTGAGAATAGCCCGAGATGTGCCGCGGCGCGCGATCGTCGCCCACCGCGGCGAGCCAGTCGGCGCGCACCCAGCCCCAGCCGGTCTCGAGGCCCGCGACGCGTTCGACGCTGACGCGATGTCCGCCTGGCAGGCATCCGGCGTAGCGAGCGAACTCGTCGCGCCAGCGCTCCGCCACCACGCCGCGTCCCTCGATGACGCCCTCGTCGTCGATGAAGACACGCTCGACGATGCAGGCGGGATGATAGAAGGCGGCAATCGCGTCGGCATCGCGGCGGTTGACGGCGCGATAGAACTGGCGGACGAGATCCATCGGATCCGTCATTCGCCGAGCACTTTCACGACGACGCGCTTGCGGCGCTGGCCGTCGAACTCGGCATAGAAGATCTGCTCCCACGGACCGAGATCGAGCTTGCCGGCGGTGATCGGGACGACCACCTGATGGCCCATCAGCGTGCGTTTCAGATGGGCGTCGGCGTTGTCCTCGCCGGTGGCGTGGTGCTTGTACGGCAGCCCGGCCGGCGCCAGCTTCTCGAGCCAGACCTGGAAGTCGTGAATCAGTCCGTCCTCCCAGTCGTTGACGTAGACGGCGGCGGTGATGTGCATCGCCGACACCAGCGCCATCCCTTCGCGCACCCCGCTCGCCTCGACGATGCGCGCGACCTCATCGGTGATGCGGATGAACTCCTGGCGCGTCTTGGTGTTGAACCAGAGATATTCGGTGTGGGCGGGCATGCTCCAAGAGTACATTGCGCCGGGCGGGTACGACGGGTGCGACAGGTACGACAGGTACGACGGGTACGACGGGTACGACGGGTACGACGGGTACGACGGGTGCTCTGAGATGAGCTGGCGCTCCGTCAACTGGGATTCGCCTGCTCCGCGTTGGCTCTAATCAATCGATTCCCAGCTGGTGATCGTCAGTTCGTTCCGGAGCACCCGCCCGCTCCCGTCGCACCCCGGCGGCACGACCGCCCCTACATTAGCGGTAACGACGCGTCGGCACTGAAGTCGAGCGCGGTTCGATCGCCCCGCTCGAGGCGGCGCAGGC
Source organism: Vicinamibacterales bacterium (assembly GCA_035711465.1). Taxonomy (GTDB): domain Bacteria; phylum Acidobacteriota; class Vicinamibacteria; order Vicinamibacterales; family SCN-69-37; genus DASTCC01. The sequence continues at coordinate 3,078 of DASTCC010000286.1, read as the reverse complement.
CGGCCGCCGCGATCATCGCGGCGTTGTCGGTCGAGAGCGCGAGCGCCGGCACGAACACCGGGACGCCGTCGGCGGCGCCGCGCGCGGCGGCGTCACGCCGGAGTCGGCTGTTCGCCGAGACGCCGCCGGCGATGCCGACGCTCTTCGCGGCGAGCGCGCGCGCGGCGTCGAAGGTGCGCGACACGAGCGTCTCGACGACGACACGCTGGAAGCTCGCGCAGAAATCCGCGACCTCCTGGTGGCCGAGCGGGCCGGCATCGGTCGGCACCGCAAGGCCAGTGGCGACGGCGACGCCGCGTTGCTGCAGCGCGCGGACCACCGCGGTCTTGAGACCCGAGAAGCTGAACTCCGCCAGCCTGCGGACGTCGGGACTGAACGACGCGGCCGCCAGATCCGCGGGCGGCCGATTACGGTCGGCATGCGTGAACCGCGGCGCCGGCAGCTCGACGGCTCGATCGTCGCCTTCGCGCGCCAGGCGGTCGATGACCGGTCCGCCCGGATACCCCAGGCCGAGCAGCTTCGCCACCTTGTCGTAGGCCTCCCCTGCCGCGTCGTCGCGCGTGCGGCCGACGAGCTGGTACTCGCCGGGCGCCGGCACGAAGTACAGACTCGTGTGACCGCCGGAGACGACGAGAATGGCCGCCGGCAGCGGGATCGCGCCGTGGTCGAGCACGATCGACTCGATGTGCCCGGCCAGATGATGAACGCCGACGATCGGCTTCTGCAGCGAGGCCGCCAGCGCTTTGGCAAAAGCGACGCCCACGAGGAGCGAGCCGACGAGACCGGGTCCCTGCGTAACCGCGATCGCGTCGACGCCGTCCCAGGTCACGCCCGCATCCGCCAGCGCGCGCTCGACGACGCCGCAGATGTCGCGGACGTGCTGGCGCGAGGCGATCTCGGGCACGACGCCGCCCCACTCGCGATGGATGCCGGCCTGCGAGGCGATCACGTTCGAGCGCGTCCGCCACGGCCGTTCGGGCTGACCGGTCGTCGAGACGACCGCCGCGGCCGTCTCGTCGCACGACGTCTCGATGCCGAGCACGTTCATCGTGTGGCCGCGACGCCGGCAAGCGCGTGCAAGGTCTCGCTGTAGGGCGCCCGGGCGATGCCGCGCTCGGTGATGATGCCGGAAATCAGATGATGCGGGGTCACGTCGAAGGCCGGATTCCAGATGCCGGCGCCGTCCGGCGTCAGCTGCGTCTTGCCGAGGTGCGAGACCTCGCGGGCGTTGCGCTGCTCGATCGGAATGTGATCGCCGTCGGGCGTCGCCAGATCGATCGTCGAGAGCGGCGCGGCGACGTAGAACGGCACGCCGTGCGCGTGCGCCATCGTCGCGACCGTGTAGGTGCCGATCTTGTTGGCGACGTCGCCATTGGCGGCGATGCGATCGGCGCCGACGACGACGACATCGACCTCGCCGCGGCGCATCAGCGGACCGGCCATGCTCTCGGTGATGACGGTGGTCGGCACGTGATCGCGGACCAGCTCCCAGGCGGTGAGCCGGGCGCCCTGGAGGAACGGCCGCGTCTCGTCGGCGTAGACCTGCACGACCTTGCCGGCTTCGGCGGCGGCGCGGATGACGCCGAGCGCGGTGCCATAGCCCGCCGTGGCCAGCGCGCCGGCGTTGCAATGGGTCAGGATTCTCGCGCCGGCCGGGACGAGCTCGGCGCCGAGCTGACCCATCGCCCGGCAGCTTTCGACGTCTTCGTCGTGAATCGCGTTGGCCTCGCGCTCGAGCAGTGTCTGCAGCTCGCCAACCGAAAGGCCGGACTGCACGCCGGCAGCGAAGGCGCGCTTCATGCGATCGATCGCCCAGAACAGATTCACCGCGGTCGGCCGCGTCCCGGCCATCAGATCGCAGATCTTGTTGAACTCGACGGCGAACTGGCGCGTGCCGCTCGCCTTGCTGCGCTTCATGCCGAGCGCGATGCCCATCGCTGCAGACACGCCGATCGCCGGCGCGCCGCGAATCACCATCGTCTTGATTGCCCTGGCGACGTCAGCCGCGCTCTTGCAGCGCACGTAGATCTCCTGCGCCGGCAACTTGCGCTGGTCGATCATCACGATGTCCTGATCCTGCCAGGCGACGGTCGGAAGCATGTAGAGATGATAAGGGGGACGAGCCCGTCCCCTAAAGCAACCGCGCGTCGAACGGCAGCGGCAGCAGATCGGCGAGCCGATGCTCGCCGGCAATGCGGGTCAGGTTCGCGAGCACGATCGGCACGTCGCCGCAGTACTCCCACAGCAGCTGCCGGCACGCGCCGCATGGCGGGGTCGGCGCGTCGGTGTCGGCGACCACGGCCACGCGGGTGAAGCGGCGGGCGCCTTCCGAGAGCGCCTTCCACAACGCGACACGCTCGGCGCACACGGTGAGCCCGTAGGTCGCGTTTTCGACGTTGCAGCCGCCAAAGACGCGACCGTCGTCGCAGAGAATCGCGGCGCCGACGAGGAAGTTCGAGTACGGCGCGACCGCGTGCTGGCGCGCGGCGCGTGCGGCGTCGACGAGCGGATCAGAGGCGGTCAAGAATGCCCTCCAGCAGTCCGACGAACTGCTCGCGGACGCGCGCGGTCGTCTCGATCACTTCCTCCTCGGTGAGCGGCTGCGGCAGGATGCCCGCCGCCATGTTCGAGATGCACGAAATGCCGAGCACCTCGATGCCCATCTGACGGGCGACGATGGCCTCGGGCACGGTCGACATGCCGACCGCGTCGGCGCCCCACGTGCGGAAGGCGCGGATCTCGGCCGGCGTCTCGTAGCTCGGGCCGGTCACCGCGATGTAGACGCCCTGTTCGATCGGCAGGCCGATCGCCCGGGCCGCCTCGGCCGCCAGCGCGCGCAGCCGCTTCGAGTAGACCTCGGACATGTCCGGGAATCGCCGCCCGAAGCGATCGTCGTTCGCGCCGACGAGCGGATTCGTGCCGAGGAGGTTGATGTGGTCGTCGATGACCATGAGCGCGCCCTGGCCGAACTTCAGGTTGATCCCGCCCGCCGCGTTGGTGAGCAGCAGCGTCTTGACGCCGAGCCGTCCGAGCACGCGGGTCGCGAACGTCACCGTCGTCAGATGATGCCCTTCGTAG
>DASTCC010000285.1:0-6545 GCA_035711465.1 Vicinamibacterales bacterium | reverse complement strand
GCAGAAGAAGGTGACGTTCAAGGACGTCGCTGGCGCTGACGAAGCCAAGGAAGAGCTCCAGGAGATCATCGAGTTCCTGCGCGAGCCGCAGAAGTTCCAGAAGCTCGGCGGCCGCATTCCCAAGGGCGTGCTGCTCATGGGATCGCCGGGCACGGGCAAGACGCTGCTCGCGCGCGCCGTGGCCGGCGAGGCCAATGTCCCGTTCTTCTCGATCAGCGGCTCCGACTTCGTCGAGATGTTCGTCGGCGTCGGCGCCTCGCGCGTCCGCGACCTGTTCGAGCAGGGCAAGAAGAACGCGCCCTGCATCATCTTCATCGACGAGATCGACGCCGTCGGCCGTCATCGCGGCGCCGGCCTCGGCGGCGGCCACGACGAGCGCGAGCAGACGCTGAACCAGCTGCTCGTCGAGATGGACGGCTTCGAGTCGAACGAAGGCGTCATCCTGATTGCCGCGACCAATCGTCCCGACGTCCTCGACCCGGCGCTCCTGCGGCCCGGCCGCTTCGACCGCCGCATCGTCGTCGGCCGTCCCGACGTCAAGGGCCGCGAGGGCATCCTCGTCGTCCACACCAAGAAGATCCCGCTCGCCGACGACGTCGACATCAAGATCCTGGCGCGCGGCACCTCGGGCTTCTGCGGCGCCGACCTCGCCAACCTGGTGAACGAAGCGGCGCTCAACGCCGCGCGCTTCAACCAGAAGGTCGTCCGCATGGCCGACTTCGAGTTCGCCAAGGACAAGGTCCTGATGGGCTCGGAGCGGCGCTCGATGATGATCACCGAGGAGGAGAAGAAGGTGACGGCGATCCACGAAGCCGGCCACGCGCTCCTCGCAGTGCTGCTGCCCAACGCCGATCCGGTGCACAAGGTGACGATCATCCCGCGCGGCATGGCGCTCGGCGTGACCATGCAGCTGCCGGTCGACGACAAGCACAACTACTCGCGCGACTACCTCCAGGATCAGCTCGCCATCCTGCTCGGCGGCCGCATCGCCGAGCAGATCACCAACGGCAAGCTGACGACCGGCGCCGGCAACGACCTCGAGCGCGTCACCGACCTCGCCCGCAAGATGGTGTGCGAGTGGGGCATGAGCGACGACATGGGGCCGCTGACGTTCGGTAAGAAGGAAGAGCAGATCTTCCTCGGCCGCGAGATCGCCAAGTCGCAGGACTACAGCGAGGACACGGCGATCAAGATCGACCAGGAAGTGAAGAAGTTCGTGATGGACAACTACGCGCGCGCCCGCGACCTGCTCACCGCGCACAAGGACGTGCTGCTGAGGATCGCCGACGAGCTGCTCGCGCGCGAGGTGCTCGACGCCGACCAGGTGATCCGCCTCTCCAAGGGCCTGCCGCTCGAGGATCCGGCCCCGTCGGGCGCCGGCGGCGACTCGGTCCGACGCGAGTCCCCGGAACGCCACATCCTCCCGGCGCTCGGCAAGGCCGTGACTCAGGAATAGACGCTGACGCTCGTCAACTTAGACCTCAGAACTGAGAACTTGGAACTTCAAGACCCGGAACCCGAGCGCGGATGCTCGGGTTCCGGGTTTTGATTTTCCCGTCTTCAGTTCTAACTTCAAGTCATTCACAGGCTCTCAGTTCTGAGCTCTCAGTTGACGATGACGCGCGCCCATTTCACAGTCCCGTTACCAGACGGCACATCGCTCGATCTCGGCGCGCGTACACTCGTCATGGGCATCGTCAACGTCACGCCCGACTCGTTCGCCGACGGCGGCGAGCGGTTCGACGCCGACGTTGCGATTGCCGACGCGATCGCGATGGTCGCGGCCGGCGCCGATCTCGTCGACGTCGGCGGCGAGTCGACGCGGCCGGGCGCGGATCCGTTGCCGGTCGAGGAGGAGTGGCGCCGCGTCGGGCCGGTGCTCGAGGGGCTGCGCGGCCGGATCGACGTGCCGGTGTCGATCGACACCTACAAGGCGGAGATCGCCGACCGCGCGCTCGATGCCGGCGCCGTCATCGTCAACGACATCAGCGCCCTCGCCTATGACCCGCCGATCGCGGCGGTGATCGCGCGGCGGCGCGCGGCCGTGGTCTTGATGCACAACCGCGGCCGGTCGCGCGACATGTACGAGCTCGCCGAGTATCGCGACGTCGTCGGCGAAGTCAGCAGCGAGCTCGGCGCGCGTGTCAGGGCCGCGCTGGCGGCGGGGATCGCTCGCGAGCGCGTCATTCTCGATCCCGGATTCGGCTTCGCGAAGCGCGCCGAGCAGACGCTCGCGGCGCTGGCGGGTTTCGCCGAGCTCGCCGATCTCGGCTTTCCGCTGCTGTCGGGCCCCTCGCGCAAGTCGTTCCTGTCGGCGGCGATCGGCAAGGCGCCGCCCCGCGAACGGCGCTGGGCCACCGCGGCGGCGGTCACGGCGTCGGTGCTCTTCGGCGCGCACATCGTCCGCGTCCACGACGTCGACGAGATGGTTCAGGTCGTCCGCACTGCGGACGCCATCCTGGACGCGGGCCGGGGCTGATCGCGCCCCGTGCGGGTGGGCCCTCGGCGGGCCCGAGATCGGCAGACTTGATAAGCTGTCGGTGCCGATGGACGAGCTCACCGCCCTTCTCAACCGGCCCCCGGTGTCGGCGTGGGATGTTCTCGACATCCTGATCGTCTCGCTGCTGATCTACGAGGGGCTCAAGCTCATCCGCGGCACGCGGGCGATGCAGATGGCCATCGGCTCGGTCATCGTCCTGCTGATGTTCTACGGGTCGCGGCTGGTCCCGCTCCAGACCGTGGGCTGGCTGATCCAGAACATGCTCGCCTACGCGCCGTTCGCGTTCATCGTGCTGTTCCAGTCCGATATCCGACGGGCGCTCTCGCAGCTCGGCCGCACGCCGTTCTTCCGCTGGTTCGCGCGCCACGAACGGGAGGTCGAGGCCGTCGAGGAAATTCTCACCGCGACCGCGATGCTGTCGAAGGGCCACGTCGGCGCGATCATCGCGATCGAGCGCGAGATCGGGCTGCGCAACTACATCGAGAGCGGCATTCCGGTGGACGCGACGGTCAGCTACGACCTGTTGACGACGATCTTCCAGCCGACGGCCCCGCTCCATGACGGCGCGGTGATCATCCAGGAGGATCGGATTGCCGCGGCCGCCTGCTTCCTGCCGCTCACGGTGAGCCCGCGGCTCGATCGCGATCTCGGCACCCGGCACCGCGCCGCGATCGGCCTCACCGAGGAGTCCGACGCGGTCGCGATCGTCGTCTCCGAGGAGCGGGGCGAGGTGTCGCTGGCGCTGAACGGCCGCCTGTTCCGCCATCTCAGCCACGACGACCTGAAGCTGCGCCTGCATCGCCTGGTGCTGCAGCAGCGCGGCCGGACGCTGAAGACGTCGCCCGAGCCCGATGCCGCGGAGGCCAACTCCTGATGGCCTGGCATCCGTTCCGCAACATCGGTCTCAAGGCCGCCGCGCTCGGTCTCGGCACGCTGCTCTGGTTCACCGTCACCGGAGAACGCGTCGAGCGCAAGGTGCCGCGCGTCCCGATCTACTACCGCAACCTGCCGAGCTCGCTCGAGATCACCGATCAACCCGATTCGGTCGACGTCAGCATCCGCGGCAGCTACGCCGACATCAGCCGCATCCAGGACATGGCGATCACCGCGGACCTCGCGGCGGCGGTGCCCGGCGCCAACGTGCTGCCGCTCCGCGTCGACATGGTATCGGTGCCGCTCGGCGTCGAGGTGACGCAGATCGATCCCGGCGCCGTCACCGTCTGGCTGGAGCGATCGGCCACGGCCGAGGTGCCGATCTCGCCGACCATTGAAGGTCAACCCGCGCCGGGCTACGCGGTGAAGCAGGTGATGGTCGATCCGAAAACTGTGATGGTCATCGGCCCGCAGAGCCGGCTCAAGCCGACGACGACGGCGGTGACGGAGCGGGTGTCGATTCACGGCCAGATGGCGACCTACATCCAGGTCGTGAGCGTGGCCGTTGCGGATGCGCAGCTTCGCCTCAGCGCGCCGCAGACGGTTCGCGTCACCGTGCACATCGCCGAAGCGCCGACAGAATTGAAAGCGGAGGGCCGGACGGTGGAGTGGAGAAACCTCGGGGCCGGCCGCGATGTCGAGGGTCCGGCGCCGGGGGTGACCTTGCTCGTGCGCGCGTCCGGTCTCGCGGCCGCCGCGTTCAAGCCCGATCGCGTCACGCCCTACGTCGATCTGGCCGGACTCGGCCCGGGCCGGTACAATCTTCCGGTTCGCGCGGACCACGACGCGGCGTACGAGCTCATCTCGGTCACGCCGCCGACCGTCTCCGTGCGCATCCGCTAATCCAGGTGACTCAACGCTTGTTCGGCACCGATGGGGTGCGAGGTGTGGCTGGAGAGTGGCCGCTCGACGCCCCGACCGTCACCCGGCTGGGCGCGGCCCTGGTCCGCGCCAGTCACAGCGCCGCGCCGCTCGAGATCGTGGTCGGCCGCGACACCCGTGAATCGGGCGAATGGATCGAGCGCGCGCTCGCCGCCGGCGCGGCCGGCGAAGGCGCGGCGGTGACATCGGTCGGCGTCGTCCCGACGCCAGCGGTCGCCTATCTTGCGCGCGCCCAGGACTTCGACCTTGGCGTCGTTCTTTCCGCGTCGCACAATCCTTACGGCGACAACGGCATCAAGGTGTTCTCGGGCCGGGGCGAGAAGTTCGGCGAGGCACGCGAACGCGAAGTCGAGGCGATCGTCGCCGATTCGGCGTGGCAGCCGAAGACGACGACCGGCGCCGCGCTGCGCAGCGCGCCCGAGCTGCTCGCCGCGTATCTCGATCACACGGCGGAGCTCCTGCCGTCGCCGGGCCGGCTGGCCGGCGCCAGCGTCGCGCTCGATCTGGCCAACGGCGCGACGGTCTCGACCGCCGCGCAGCTGTTCACCCGGCTTGGCTTTCAGATTGTCACCGTCGGCGACGCGCCGGACGGCCGCAACATCAACCTCAATTGCGGCTCGACGCATCCGGCGCGGCTCGCGGCCGCGGTCACCAGCGAGCGCTGCCGTCTCGGCGTCGCCTACGACGGCGACGGCGATCGCGCCATCATCGGCGATCACCGCGGCCGCGTCGTCGACGGCGACGCGGTGCTGTTGATGCTCGGTCTGCACCGGCATCGCCAGGGCCGTCTGACCGGCGACACCGTCGTCGCGACGGTGATGAGTAACATCGGCCTGGAGATCGCGCTCGGCCGTCACGGCATCCGCCTGGTGCGGACGCCGGTCGGCGACAAGTACGTGATGGAGGAGATGCATCGCGGCGGCTACGTCCTGGGCGGCGAGCAATCGGGACACGTGATTCTCGGCGAGCACCTGCCGACCGGCGACGGCGTCGCGACGTCGCTCGCGCTGCTGCGGGTCATGGCGGAGACGGGCCGCGAACTGGCCGATCTGGCCGCCGAGCTGGTGACGTTTCCGCAGACGCTGGTCAACGTCCGCGTCCGGCAGAAGACGCCGGTCGCCGAGGTGCCCGACATCCAGGCGGCGATCGATCGCGTCGAAGCGGCGCTCGGCAACCGCGGCCGCGTCCTGGTGCGATATTCCGGCACCGAGCCGCTGCTGCGCATCATGATCGAGGGCGAAGATCAGGCGTCCGTGCAGGCCTGGGCCGAGGAGATCGCGGACGCCGTGAGGAAGAATCTAGTGTGACAAGACACGGGTCAACTTAGAACTCAGAACCTGGGGTTTCGGGTTCTCAGGCTGGCGGCCGAACCCAAGTTCTCAGTGCTGAGTTCTGAGTTGACGGTGTCGCGTCTCTAAACTCTCTCAATCCCCATGGTCCGTCTATCGGTCAACGTCAACAAGATTGCGACGCTGCGCAACTCGCGCGGCGGGTCGGTGCCGAGCGTCGTCGAGGCCGTGCGTGTCTGTCTCGTGGCCGGGGCGCCGGGCATCACCGTGCATCCGCGCGCCGACGAGCGCCATATTCGCCGCAGCGACGTCCCGGAGGTCGCCGCCGTCGTCGCCGACTGGCGGGCGCGAACGGGAGACGACGTCGAATACAACATGGAGGGGGATCCGCGCCCGGACTTCATCGAGATGGTCGAGCGAGTCCGGCCCGATCAGTGCACGCTAGTGCCGGTGATGCCTGGCGAGATCACGAGCCAGGCCGGATGGGCGATCGATCGGCCGATGCCCGGCCTGGAAGATGCGATCGCGCGGGCGAAGGCCGCCGGCGTGCGGGTCAGCCTGTTCGTCGATCCGGATCCGGCCGCGATCCGGTGGGCGGCGTCGATGAGAGCCGATCGCATCGAGCTCTACACCGAGCCGTTCGCGCGCGCGTTCGAGGCCGGCGAGGCGAGCGGCCGCGCCAGCTTCGCGACCTACGCCGCGGCGGCCGAGGTCGCCCACGGCCTCGGCCTCGGCATCAACGCCGGCCATGATCTCGATCTCGACAACCTCGTGCTCTTCCGCACCCTGCCGCACCTGGACGAGGTCTCGATTGGCCACGCGATCATCAGCAGGGCCATTCACGTTGGGCTCGACGCTGTCGTGCGTGAATACCTGACGGTGCTGGCGGCCTAATCGGGAGGATTGGGGTCGGAGCAGGGTCGGAGCAGGGTCGGAGCAGG
>DASTCC010000284.1:0-17146 GCA_035711465.1 Vicinamibacterales bacterium | reverse complement strand
GGAGAAGTTCGGGCCCGTGTTCGGCGGAGAAGTCGGCTACCGGCTGTGGAAAAACCTCGACGTGATGGTCGAAGGCGTATGGTTCGGCAACCTCGTCACCCAGCGCCAGCTCGACAGCGCCGCCACGATTGCCGACTTCATCCAGTCCACCCAGGGCGGCTCGACCTCGTCTGAGGTGGATGTCCCGACCAACTACTTCGGGGTGGGCCTGCGGTGGGTCTTCGAGCAGAACGCCCGCTTCAAACCCTATGCAATCTTCCAACTCGGCGGGGCGCGGCTGGACAAGCAGCCTACGTTTACGCTCAATGGCGCCGATATTACGGACACGCTGCCGAACTTCGGCGTCACGCTCGGCGAGGACCTGATCGGCCAGTCGCGTGAAGCGGCCGTGGGCGGCGGGTTCGGGATGGTCGTGCCCTTCCGTGAGTCCTGGTACTTCGATGCCGGTCTACGGTTCCTGAGCATCGGCGGCGATGACCGGACCAACGTGACACGGCTCGTCCTCGGCGGCGGCTACCGGTTCTAACTTGAGAGTGAGGCCCATGAACGTACGACTGATTCCCGTCGCGCTGACCGCAGCAGCGCTTTCCACCGTCTGGGCGTGCGGCACGTCGAATCCGACGCGCCCGTCGACCACCTTCACCGCGCCGATCAGCAATGGTCCGGCCAACGGCACCAACTTCAACTTCAACCAGCAGCCGATCACGCTGACGATCGTCAACGCCGTGCACACCGGCCCGGCGCCGACCTACAACGTCGACGTCGCTTCGAACGCCGATTTCTCGAACGTGGTGTTCTCGCAGCAGGGCATTCCCGAGGGCGCGGGCGGCACGACGACGGTGACTGTCAGCTCGCTGGCCGGCAACACCACGTACTACTGGCGCTGGCGCGCGGTGCTCGATGGCGTCGAAGGCGAGCCTTCAGGCACGCAGAGCTTCTTCGTCAAGCCGAACATCGTCCTCAACGCGCCAGTGCTCGTCGACCCGGCCGCCAGCGCGTCGGTGTTCAACGCGCGGCCGACGTTCCGGATCACCAATTCGACCTTCACCGGCGAGCCGGGCACGATCTCGTACGAGTTCCAGGTCTCGAGCTCGTCCTCGTTCGCTTCGATCATCGCCAGTCAGACGGTCCAGCAGCAGGGCGGCGCCGGGGCCACGACCAGCTGGACGCCGAGCACGGACCTGCCGGAAGGCAACCTGTTCTGGCGCGCGCGCGCCCGCGATCTCGGCAACGGCGTCGATGGCTCGTTCAGCAGCGCCGCCGGCTTCGAGCGCAAGTTCGGCATCGATCTGACCAAGGTCGTCTATCAGATGGGCCCGAACATCTCCGGCTGGGCCGAGACGTCGAAGATCACCAGCGCGTCGCACAGCAACGGGCAACTCTGCATCGAACACACGCGCCTCGGCGTCTGGCCGTCCACGGACTTCTTCGGCGATCCAAGCGTCCGGCTCGAAGGCAACCAGTGGATATTCGCGAACATCAACGGCACCTGGTATGGCGGCGCGGCCGACTGGTACCGGCCCGGCCAGGGTTGCAAGGAAGTGGACGAGAACATCGGCCACGACTCGTTCACGCAGAATCCGATCGCGTCGTGGCGGCCGCGGCCCGGCGAGGTCTTCGGCGTCATGTCGAGCACCCCGGCCCGCTTCTGGCCGGACATGAAGACCCTGGATCAGCGCACGGACGTCGCGCTGATCGTCTGGTAGCGGACGGTCGTCATCGGCTTCTCACCGGGGGGCGCCGCGCCTGAAAGGGACGCGGCGCCCCTTTTTCCTTGGATTTCCTGCCTAAACCCGCCCCTGCATCGAACCGATAACCCCTAACGGCCGGTCCCCTCCGGTGGACATTCATTCGGGGTCACGTTCGATGCGCATGCGTTCATCCGCTTCTGCCTTCGTGCTCGTCGCGCTCACCGCGCTCGCTGGCTGCGAGACCGACAAGAGCTCCAGCCCCCTCAGCCCCACCGTCGCCGGGCCGATCGCCGGGGTGGATATCACCCAGCCGGTCGCCATGCAGCCGGCGAACAACTCGCAGATCGCCACCGTCCAGCAGCCGATCACGCTCACCATCGGCAACGCGGCGACGAACGGCGTGCGGCCGCTGAGCTACACCATCGAGATCGCCTCCGACATCACGTTCGCGAGCATCCTGGTGCGGCAGACCGGCATCCCGTCCGGCGCCGAGGGCCGGACGCTCTATCAGCTGTCGCAGAATCTTCAGCCCGAGCGCACCTACTACTGGCACGTCATGGCGCAGGACGGCGCCAACGCCGGCGTCTATTCCGAGCCGTCGATGTTCCGCGTCTACACGCCGGTGATCATCCATGCGCCGATCCAGATGGACCCGACGGATGGCGCGGCGCTGACGACGCGGCAGCCGACGATGACGGTCGCCAACTCGCAGTTCTCGGGCCCCGCCGGCGCCATTCGCTACACGTTCGAAGTCGCGACCGATCAGGCGATGGCCGGCCGCGTCGCGTTTGACACGGTCGATCAGCAGACGTCGCGGACGAGCCACACGCTCCCACAGCCGCTCCTGGGCAGCACGCGGTACTTCTGGCGCGTGCGAGCGGGTGATGCCACCAATTCGAGTCCGTGGTCGTCGGTGCGCTCGTTCGTCACCGGCGCCGCGGCGCCGACGCCGCAGCCCGGCCCCGGTCCTGGCCCAGGCGGTGGCGGCGGCTCCCCGAACGACGCGCTGAGCTTCGGCAACATCACCATCGTCAAGGGCGAGAACATCGCCAACTGGGCGGTGACGTCGACGATGGGCGCGGTGCGCCGCATCGGCACCGACTTCTGCACGCCGCATTCGAAGGCCGGCCAATGGCCGGTGCTCGGCTTCTTCGACATCCCGGGTGTGACCGTGGAAGGCAACCAGTGGATGTTCGCCAACATCGGCGGCCGGTGGTACGGCGGCGCCGGCGAGTGGCTGCGTCCGGGCCAGACCTGCAAGACGATCGACCACGTCGGCTCGGGCGTCTTCTACGACTCGCCGCCGATGAACAACTGGCACCCGAGTCCGGGCGAGACCATCGGCGTCGCGGTGAGCACGCCGGCCCGCTCCGGTCAGTGGGGCACGGCCGAGCGCTCGAACATCGTCCTCTTCGTCTGGTAACGGAGTCGGTAGCGAGTCGGGGCCGATTCCCCGACTCGCGTTCCGGTGCCCGAATAACCAGTCCCCGATTCACGGGTGAGCCGGGGGCGGGTTGCTTGACGCCCCCCGGGTCGCCTCTGTAACTTCTTTCAGAACGTCCAGGCCGGCCTGCCGGAGTTCTCCGGACCTGTCTGCCGGCCCCAACTGGGTTTCATCCGGGTGCGCACTCCCTCCAATCGACGCCGGCGTCTGCTGGGCCTGGCCGCCGTCCTGGCTGCCTCTGTGGCGTGCGGAAGCACGCCCACAGGGCCGACGCAGCAACCGCCGCCTCCGCCGCCGGAGCTACAGGCCATCTGTCCCGCGCCGCTGGCGCTGAACAACGTCGCTGGTCCCACGCAGGTCGAGTACGTCCCGCCACAGGTCGTGGGCGGCGTGGCGCCCGTCAGCGTGGTCTGTTCCCCGGCATCCGGGACCATGTTCCCGGTTGGCGCCACCTCGGTGAGCTGCGCGGTTTCGGATGCCGCCGCGCGATCGACGTCCTGCTCGTTCGCGGTGACGCTGACCGAGGCGCCGAAGCTGGCAGTGACGCAGTTCCTCGCGTTCGGCGACAGTCTCACGGCCGGCGAAGTCCAGGACAGCCAGATGCACTTCGCACCGTTTGTCCTCGATCCCTCGCGGTCGTATCCGACGGTGCTGCAGGGACTGCTGCGCGCCCGCTACATCAGCCAGTCGCCCAACGTCATCAACCAGGGCACGCCGGGCGATTCGGCCGTGGAAGGCAACGCCAAGATCTCGGCGGCCATCGACGCGTTCAAGCCGCAGGCCGTGCTGCTGATGCAGGGGATCATCGACATCTCCGAGGGCGGCGCGGCGGGCATCAACAGCATGGCGCAGGCGCTGAAGTTCGACATCCGCGACGCCAAGCGCCGCGGCGTCCCGCACGTCTTCATCAGCACGCTGATGCCGCTCAAGGACGGCCGGCTCGGCGGCGCCAAGGAGCTCGTGATTCCCGCCAACGACGAGATCCGGTTCCTGGCGGGCCAGGAAGGCGCGTATCTCGTCGACGCCTACGCCGCAATGATTCCGCAGGTCACCACGCTGATCGGCGGCGACGGCCTGCATCCGACCGCGGAAGGCTACCGCGTGCTCGCGCAGACGTTCTTCAACGAGATCAAGCGCCGCCTCGAAACGCCTGCGACGCCTCCGCCACTCCTCTTGCGACGATAGACGTCGTCGGTGCCGTCGGGTGCTCCGGGGCCGACAGGTGCGGGCGGATGCCAGGACTGCGCTGGCGCTCGCCAACTCGGATTCGATTCATTTCCAGCGGCGCGCAAGTGTCCAGCCTTGAGTCTTCAGTTTTGAGTTTCCTTGTCGAGTCTAACGGCGCGTACGTAGAAGTTCGTGCGCCAGCGCCGCGGCAGGCGGTCCGGGTTGGCGATCGCAAGCAGGAGGGCGCCGGGCGCGCCGAGATGACGGCGCACCTTCTCGCGGAAAAAGGGCGTGACGACGGCGACGTCGGCGAACGTCGGTTCGAAGCCGTGCGCACGCAGCCGGCGTTCGAGCTGGCTGGCGGTGTGGAGCGAGCAATGGTCGGCGCGCCAGGCGGTGAAGCTCTTCCAGCGAATCGTCTCGAACACCGTGTTCGTCCACTTGTTCGGCGTCTGCAGCAGGTACACGCCGCCAGGCTTCAGCACGCGCCGCACTTCCACGAGGTGCGCGTCGGTGTCGCGAATGTGCTCGAGGACGTCGAAGCTCATGACGGCGTCGAAGGTGCAATCCGGAAAGGGCAGCCCGGTGCCGGCCGTGAGCGCCACCGGCAGCGCGCCGCGCGTCCGCGCTTCGGCGAGCAACTGGCGGTTGACGTCGAGGCCCACCGCGCGCAGACCGCGGGCGCGCAGTTGCCGCAGCATCGACCCGCGGCCGCTGCCGATCTCGAGCACGCGATCGTCTGGTCCGACGCGGGCGGCGGCGTCGATGAAGGCGACGTTCGCTTCCAGATTCCCGAACTCGACGTCGTCCGAGGCCGCCGGCCCCTCGTGCGCCTGCACCCGCCCGAAGATGACGTCGCGCAGGCCGTAGAAGAGCAGCGTCATCGTCAGCATCTCGCCGAGCAGCGTGGCCAGCGCGGCGCCGTCGCGCCCGTAGTCGGGAATCCAGAACCAGTTCAGCGCCGCGTTCAGCGCGACGCCGACCGTCGTGGTGGCGAGCAGCATCCGCTCGCGGAAGACCGACATCGCGAGCGTTTGCAGGATCCAGATGGGGAAGATGAAGAACAGCCCGCCGGTGAGAATCCGAAACGCGGCGCTGGCGGCGCGGTAGTCGCGGGGGTCGAGCGGGTTGTTGTAGATCGACAGGAGCATCGGCGCGAGGAGCCACACTGGCACCGCCGCTACGGCCGCCAGGCCGACCGCTCGCAGCAGTCCCTGCCGCGCGAGCGTGCGATGCGCCGCGCGATCCGTGGCCCAGAGGTGCGACAGCCGCGGCGCCAGCACCGACGCGATCGCCGCCGGAATGAAGCTGAGCCCTTCGTAGAGGTTGTAGGCTGCGCCGTACATCCCGGTCTCTTCATCCGTGGACATCACGCCCAGCATCACCGTGTCGATGTACGAGTACAAGTTGAGGACGACGAGGAAGACGCCGAGCGGCAGCGCAGTGGCCTGCATCTGCCGCCACAGCGCGTAGTCGAAGCCGAGACCGGCGCGACCGACGAGCCGCTGCGCGGCGATCAGCGCCCCCGACACCGTGAAGAAGCGGGCGACGACGAACACCGCGGCGAGCCCGAGCAGCCCGCCGCCCGCCTGCAGCGCGAGCGCGCCCGCGACGAGCAGCAGCAGGCGATCGGTGACGACGACCACCGTGTCGTGGCCGAAACGCTCGAGCCCCATGAACACGCCGCGGGCGGTGAGAAGGTAGGAGCGAAAGACCGCCGAGCCGATCATCAGCACGCCGGCCAGCCGGACGTCGGCTTCGTCGCGCAGCAAATAGACGCTCGCGGTCATCACCACGACCATCGCCAGCGCCGGCAGCGCCTTCAACGCCAGCGAGTTGCTCAACAGCCGCGCGGCGTCGCTGCGGTCGCGGGCGATCGCGCGGACGGTGATCTGGTGGAGGCCGAGATCCATGATCGCCTCGCCGAGAATCGCGAGGCGCAGGACCCACTGGAACCTGCCGAAGTCGTCGACGCTGAGCGTCTTCGCGGCGATCAGCGTCAGCGCGAAGAGCAGTCCCGCGCTGGCGGAGGTGATCGCGGCGTAGACGTAGTTGCGGCGCATCGGCGCGTCAGGAGATCAGATGGCGCGCGACCGCCCAGTAGGCCGCGAGCCAGCGATCGTACAGCGTCTTGAAACCGCGGCCGAGGGCGCCGCCGGCGAGGTCGGCGCGGACGATGAGCGGCGCGCAGCGAAGCAGATCGCGATCGCGAACGGTGCGCATGCGCTGGTAGCGCCGCCGCTCGGCGGGCAGGCCGGGCATCCAGGAGATCAGGCCGCGGACGGCTTTCAGCCACGGTCCGAGGTGGCCCTTCACGGTCAGCAGGCCGAGCTGCAGCACCTCGTGAAGCGCGAGCGCCGGCGCCAGCACCACGAGCGTGCGCATCTCGTAGTTCTTCAGCAGGAAATGCCAGCGGTTGCGAATCTGATGGTGGAACAGCCACGCCGTCCGCGGCTTGCTGCGATGCTCGACGACGGCGCGCGGTTCCTCGACGAGCCGGTACCCGGCCATGCGCAGCCGGTGACAGAAATCGCCGTCCTCCTTGCCGATGAAATAGCGATCGTCCCAGAGTCCGATCAGATGCGCGATCCGGACGTCGATGAGCAGGGCGACCGCCGGCGCGGCGCCGATGTCGCGCCGGTCCCGACCACGCTCGGCGACCGGGCGATCCATCCACGGGTTGATTGCTTCGCAGATGAAATGGAGGAAGCCTTCGGCGTACTGCAGCCGCTCCGGATCCTGCGCGTGCACGACGATCGGCGTCACGGTGCCGACGAGGGCGGTGGGATCGAGGGCCTCGCGCAGCCGCACCGGACAATCGGGCCGCATGAACGCGTCGGCGTCGAGCAGCAGCACGTAGGGATGCACGGCGGCGCGAAGCGCCCAGTTGCGGCCCGGGTCCGGGCCGACGTTCTCCTCGAGCCGGCGGACGGTGACACCGGGCCACTCGCGGGCGATGTAGGCGGCGGTGTCGTCGGTGCTGCCGACGTCGTAGATGAAGATGCGATCGAACGGCGCGCCGGCCTCGATGACGCAGGCGAGCAGACGCGGCAGCGTCTCCCGGCCGTTGTGCGAGACGACCGCCACTTCGACGTCGTCAGGGAACGGCACCAGTGCAATCGCCGGTTGCGGCGGGCTCATTGGACGAACGTGAAGGTGCGGCGGCCCGTCCCCGGCAGAGCGAAGACGTGGCGGCTGTGCAGACGCTTGAGCGCGAAGGCGTCGTCGCCGGCGGCCACGGCGAGGCGCCCGCTCATCCGGTTGGCGAACGCGGTGCGGAAGCCGAGCCGCCGCAGCGCATCGCGGGTGACGTCGCCGGCGACGCCCCACGGCAGGCAGATGTGGGGGACCGGCGCGCCAAGCCGCGCCTGAAGCTCATCGCGGGCACGAACCAGCTCGTCTTCGATCGCGCGCTGGCGATCGGCCGCCGACTCGAACGATCCCCGCACACTGCCAAGCACGTCGGCGAGCTCGGCGCGCCAGCCGTCGCGCGCGAAGAGCGCCGCGCCGCCGCGCCCGGCGACCGCCTCCATCACCCGCGCGCACGACTCGGCGTCGGGAATGAAGCGCAGCCCATCCGACATTCGCGATCGACTGGCGAACAGCGGATGCCCCAGGTCGGCAGGCGTGACGAACACGGGCGGATCGCCGACGCTGCGGCGCGGCCGGTTCAACAACAGCACCGACGCGAAGTCTGGCCGGACGAGATCGACGACCTGGTCGCCGACGAAGATCAGCGAGTGGGACCAGGTGTGCGACTGCACTTCGACCAGCCCGGCGGCAGCGAGCGCGCGGAGCTCGGGCCACGTGGCGAAGGGCTGCTCGGAGGCGTCGACCGCCTGCGCGTCGGCCGGGCCATCGTCGATCGTCGGACGCACCGCGGCGGCATCGATCATGCGGCCGGGTATCGCGTAGGTGACCGCACGGAGGCCGTACTTGCGCAGCAGCGGACCGACGACCAGCCACAGGCTCGCGAGCGCGTCGTCGAACGCGAGCATCACCGTCCGCTCGCCGGGATGGACGCCGTCGTGCACGAGGCGATCGACGTCGTCCGAGGTCACGGTCCGATAGCCATTCTCGGCGAGATGGCGGAACGCCGGTTCGAGCTCTGCGGCGGTGGTCTCGTGGAAATGAAAGACCGGCAGGATGCGGCCGACGCCGAGACCGAAGAGGAACGCGGGATAGTGTCCGGCGGCGAGATCGATCAGTCCGCGGAGGCGTCCGCCACGCTCGTCGAAGGGCGCTCCTGTCGGCACACGCGGCATCGGTCAGCGGTCAGCATACCATCCGCGTTTCGCGCGTCGGACGCATGAAAGGCGCGTTGTATAATCGCGCGTGCTCGCCCCAGCCTCATCGAGAGAGTGGCTGCGCGCGAGTGCCATCGGCCTCGCACTCATCGTCGTGATGACGTATCCGCTGGTGCCGGCGATGGCGAGCGCCGGCCGCGTCAACACCGGCGACGGCCGCTTCAGCATCTGGAACGTCGGCTGGATCGATCACGCGCTGCTGACGTCGCCGTCGAATCTCTTCAACGCGAACATCTTCCATCCTCACCCGGGGACGCTGGCGTACTCCGAGCTCAATCTCGTCGCCGGCGTACTCGGGCTGCCGGCATTCGCGGTGTCGAGAAACGCGCTCGCGGCGCACAACTTCGCCGTCGCCCTCGCGCTGCTCCTGACGTTCGTGCTGACCTGGGCGTTGGTACGCCGGCTCACCGGATCGGCCGGCGCCGGGCTGGTGTCGGCGACGCTGTTCACGTTCTGTCCGTTCGTGCAGGCGCACACCGCGCACATCCAGCTGCTGATGGCGTTCGGGTTTCCACTGGTGTTCCTCGCGCTCGAGCGCTTTCACGACCGGCCGACGTGGGGACGCGGCGTGTCGATCGGCGCGGCGCTTGCGACCACCGCGCTGGCCTGCGCGTACTACGGCATCTTCGCGGGCCTTGCCGTCGGCGCTGCAGCCCTGGTCTTCGCGCGCGCCACGCGGCAGTACTGGCTGGGGCTGATGCTCGCGATTGTCACGGCCGCCGTGATGGTCCTGCCCGTCGTCGTGCCCTTCACGAAGGCGAGAGCGGGCATCGGCACGGCGGGTGAACGTTCTCTCGCCGATACGGAGCCGTATTCCGGCGACGCGACGATGTACCTGAGCTCGCCGTCGCATTTGCACGGCGCCCTGCTGCCCACGGGACCCGAGTCGGTCTTCCCGGGCTTTCTCGCCATCGGCCTGGCGCTTGCTGGCATCGGCGCTGGTCTCCGCGAGGCGCCGCGCCAGCGTCTGGCCGTCATCGCGTACGCTGTCGTCGGCGGCCTCGCCTTCTGGGCCTCGCTCGGGCCGCGCGGCGGCTTGTATTCGATCCTGTTTGAGATCGTGCCGATGATCGCGCTGCTTCGCGCGCCGGTGCGGCTCGGCATCGTCGTGACCTTCGCGCTCGCGGTGCTCGCCGGTTTCGCAGTGCGGCGCGTGGCAGCCGGGCGTCTCTGGGTCGTGCCGGCGCTGATCGCCGGCGCCGTCGTCGAGCTGGCCGCGATGCCGTGGCCACTGGCCCGGCCGGACCCCGTTCCCGAGGCCTACCGGATGCTGGCGAGCGCCGCTCCCGGTGCAGTCGTCGAGTTCCCGTTCATGTACAGGTCGAGCGACTATCACAACCACACGCGCTACATGTTCGGCTCGACGGCGCACTGGAAGCCGCTCGTGAACGGCTACAGCGATCTGACGCCGACGGACTTCGACACCATCGCCGGGCCGATCAACGCATTTCCGGATCCGGCGTCGTTCGAGATTCTGCGCGCGCGCGGCGTACGCTATGTCGTCTGGCACATGGACGACTACAACGCCGAGGCCCGGGCGCGTCTGCTCGAACGCCTTCCGCCTTACGAGGCCTATCTGAAGCGGCTCACCGACGATCGCAACGTGTGGCTGTACGAGATCGTCGGCTGGCCGGAGAGCAGGGGCGGGGAGTGAGCGTCGGACTGACTCCGCTTGGCCGGCGCCTCGCTGCGACCTTCGTGCTGGCGATTGCCGTGTTCGGCGCCCGCTGGATCGACGCCGTCGGTCTGGTTGGCACCGTCCGCGGCGACGAAGCGACTTACGTCGCCATGGCCTTCAGCATCGCCGGCGACGGGGATCTCGGCTACGACCGCCGCGACTACGAGCGCTTCCGCCGCCTTTACACGCGCACCGACGCCGGCGGCACCACCCACGCGATCGGCCCCGAAGGCATTTTCCTGAAGCGCGGCTACCGCTGGGATCTCGACCTGCAAGCCGGATGGCCGCCGGTGCAGGCAACGACGGCGGTCATTCCGGAGACGGAACGTCTCGAGTACGGCAAGGCGTTCGTCTATCCGCTGTTCGCGGCGCCGTTTGCCGCGGTCGGGGGCCTGGGCGGGATGCTCGTGTTCAACGTGCTGCTCCTGGCGCTCTGCGCGTGGTGCGCGGTGAAGTTCTGTCAGGCCCAGATGGGGAAGGGACCCGGCGCCGTACTCGGCCTCGCGTTCGTGTTCGCGACGTCGGTGCCGGTCTTCGCGACGTTTCTGACCTCGGAGATCTTCAATTTCGCGCTGGTCTTCGTCGCCTACTTCCTCTGGCTGTACAAGAAAGTCGCCCCGCTCGAACGCGGGAGCTGGCTGTCCGGCGGCCGCACGACACTCGTCGCCGCGCTGCTGCTGGGACTGGCGACGTTTTCCAAACCGCCCAACGTCCTGTTCATCGTCCCGCTCGGGCTCGACCTGCTGCGCGAGCGTGCGATCGGGCGCCTGCTGGCGGCCGCGGTCTTCTTCCTCGCCGGTTCGGCCGGTCTTTTTGCCGCCAACGCCGCGATCTCGGGCGAGTGGAACTATCAGGGCGCGGCGCGGCAGGAGGATCGCCGCTACTTCGTCACGACATTCCCGTTCGACGACCAGGGGACGCCGTTCTACTCGACGAAGAGCGGCGCGATGACCACCAACGACGCCGACACCGGAACGGTGCTGACCGACCAGGCGCTCGGCTTGTTTCCACGTAACGCGTTCTATTTTCTGGTCGGCCGCGACGCCGGGCTGGTGCCGTATTTCTTCCCGGGCGTTCTCATCGCCGCCTGCTGGATCGCCGGTATGTTCCGCGCGCCGCTCTGGCAATGGCTCACGGCGCTGGCGACGCTCGGCGCGACGATCGTGCTGCTGATCATCGCGCCGTACATCTGGAACGGCGGCGGCGGACCACCAGGGAACCGGTACTTCCTCAGCCTCTATCCTGCACTGCTGTTTCTCGTCCGTCCGGGGCTCGGATTCGGAACCGCGCTCGCCGCCGCGATCGTCGGCGTCGCGTTCACCGGCGCGATGATGCTGCATCCGTTCGCCGCGGCCGCGGCGACGTGGCGCAACGTCGAGCGCGCGCCGCTGCGATGGCTGCCGATCGAGCTGACGATTGTCGAGCAGCTGCCGGTCCGGCTGCATCCGCTGCGCGCACGGGTCCCGTTCGTCCGGGGTCCTGACGTCTACCTCTACTACATGGACGCCAACACGTACTACGCGGAGGGCAAGGGCTTCTGGATCGCAGGGGACGCCGGCGCCGATATCGTCGTCCGGACCGAGCAGCCGGTGACGCGCATCCAGTTCACCATCAGCTCGCGCGTGGACAACGTCGTCACCTGCCGCTTCGGCGGACGCGAGAATCAGGTGAAGCTCACCGCGGGACAGACGGCGATCGTGCAGCTGATGCCGCAGGAGCACCTGAAGGTCGAGTACAGCTACAACTACGTATTGCGACTCGAAACGACCGCGGGATTCGTTCCCGCCGAGCGGGATCCGGGATCGACCGACACGCGCCACCTCGGCGCGTTCATCAAGCCGGTGTTCATGTACGGGTATCCGCCCGCCCCGCTGGGCCAGATTGCTCCGCCTCCCGACGGCGGCTGAGATACGCGAAGGCCCCTGAGATCGAGAACAGCATCGTCAGCGCCGCGCCGATGAACGACAACGCCAGCGCCGACTCCAGCGGCAGGCCGAGGCGGGTGAAGTAAAAGCCGAACGTCGATTCGCGCACGCCCCACCCGTTCACCGAGAGCGGCAGCATCTGCACGACGAACGAGATCGGCACGACGATGGCGAGATGGGCGAGCGGGACGCGGATGTGCAAGCCGTGCGCGATGGCAGCGTAGAAGCCGACGAGCACCGCCTGGACCAGGATCGCGCCCGCGAAACAACCGATCAGCGCGCTCGGCGCGTCGCGGAACTTGCCGAGCGCGCCGGTGAGGCGTTCGATTCGCGTCTCGACCCATTCCTGATGCAGGCGCCGCAGCGGGCTGAGCAGCTGGCCGATCCGCTGCGGCATCAGCACGGCGGGCGCAGCGACGGCGACGGCGCCGCCGAGCATCATCCAGAGCACGCCGGGGCCGAGCGGGCCGATTGCCTCGCTGTTGCGCGCGGCCAGCGTCGCGCCCAGGGCGGCGACGAACACGAGCCCGAGCAGGCCGATGCCGCGGTCGACGAGCACGACCGTCGCCGCCAGCGTCTTCGACCCCGCAACGCGTGCGGTGTCGCGAATGCGGACGACGTCGCCGCCGATGTTCGAGGGCAGGAAGTTGTTGAAGAAGACGGCGACGAGGAACGAGTTGACGAGACGGCCGAAGGCGGCGGCGACGTGCTGCGCACGCAGCAGGAGGTTCCATCGCCACGCGCTGATCACGACCATGCCGAGATAGAGCAGCAGCGCGAAGGCGAGCCAGATCGGCGAGGCGTTCCGCGCCAGCGCCCAGAGCCGCGAGGTGTCGACGCGCGCGAGCAGGATGTAGAGCAGCGCCGTGCTGACGAGAATCTTCGCCGTCCAGAGCACAGCCTGACGGCCTTTGCGGCCGGATGGAGCCGGTGTCGCCGCGGTCATGCGAGCATGCGCGGGCGTCACGCCCGCGGAGCGGCGTAGTGTACCATGTAGGGCTCGTGACACCGCGCGAGCGCGACCCGCGCCGAACCCTCATGCCGCGCGAGCCGGGAAGGTGAGGATATGCACATCCTCATGATCGCGCCCGAGCCGTTCTTCGAGCCTCGCGGCACGCCCTTTTCCGAGTTCCATCGCATCCGCGCGCTCACCACGCTGGGACACACCGTCGATCTCGTGACCTATCCCTTCGGCCGCGACGTCGAGATGCCGGGGCTGCGCATCTTTCGCTGTCTGCGGCCGCCGTTCGTCCATCGCGTCCGTATCGGTCCATCGTGGGCGAAAGTGCCGCTCGACATGGCGCTCGCGGTCACGGCGCTGCGACGAGCGCTCGGCGGCAAGTACGACGCCGTGCACTCGCACGAGGAGGGCGGCGCGATCGGCGTCGTCCTCTCGCGGTTGCTCGGCATTCCGCACCTCTACGACATGCACTCCAGCCTGCCCCAGCAGGTCGAGAACTTCGGCGTCCGGCACGGCAAGCTGCTGGCGCGTATGCTCGGTTGGGTCGAGCGGCTGATGATCGGGCAGTCGAAGGTGGTCATCGTGATCTGCCAGGATCTCGAGGACACCGTCCGCGCCGGCTATCCCGACGTGCCGACCGTGCTGATCGAGAACGCATCCGGTGCGGGCCCCGCGCTCGGCGCCGGCCCGGCCGTCAAGCGCGAGCTCGGCCTTTCCGCGGACACGCCCGTCGTCCTCTACACCGGCACGTTCGAGGCTTATCAGGGTTTGGATCTGCTCTACGACGCGATGGCGCGCGTCGTCCGCTCCCGTCCGGATGCGCGGCTGGTGATGGTCGGCGGCGAGCCCGGCCAGGTCGAAGCGGCCAGGCAGCAGGTGAGCGCCAGGGGCCTGGCCGGGGTCGTCGTCTTCACCGGCCAGCGCCCGCCCGACGACGTGCCGAAGTACCTGGACGCGGCGAGCGCGCTGGTGTCGCCGCGGTCGGGCGGCACCAATACGCCGCTGAAGATCTACCAGTACCTGAGATCCGGCCGGCCGATCGTGGCGACGCGGCTGCGCACGCATACACAGGTGCTCGACGACGACTCGGCGGTGCTGGTCGAGCCGACGGCGGAGGCGTTCGCCGACGGCATCCTGCGCGTGCTGACCGACCCAGCGCTCGCCGCGCGCGTCGGCGCGCGCGCGATCGAGGTCGCGGCCGAGAAGTACAGCGACGAGGCGTTCATCGAGAAGACGCGCCGCGCGTTTCGCCTCCTGGCTGACGACGGTCCCGCCGCTACGGTCGGGGACGCGGCATGACCGCACCGACGAAGCCCGCGGCGAGCGGCGATCGGACCCACTACAGCTATCAGCACTACGCCGACCCGGCCGTGGCCGACGGCTTCGACGCGCTGCGCTTCGGCGGTCCGATTGGGCGGTACCTGCTCGAGTCGCAGGAAACGCTGTTGACGGAGATGCTCGCGCCGGTGGGTGCGCGCGTGATCCTCGACGTCGGCACCGGGACGGGACGCGCGGCCCTCGGGCTGGCGGCGGCCGGCGCCCGCGTCGTCGGGCTCGACGCGTCGGCGGAGATGCTTCGCGTCGCCCGCCGACGCGCCGCCGACGCGGGCCTGCCGCCGGCGTTCGGCGTCGCCGACGCGCAGCATCTGCCGCTCGCTGCCGGCGCCGTCGACGCCGCGGTGTGTCTCCGCGTCTTGATGCACGTCATCGACTGGCGACAGACCATTGGCGAGCTCTGCCGCGTCGCGCGGTGGCGTGTCATCGTCGATTTCCCGGCGGCGATGAGCGTTGCCGCGCTCGAGAGCCGCGGGCGCAGAATCGGCGCGGCGATGGGGCGGCGTACCGAGCCCTATCGCGTCATCGCCGAGCGCGACGCGATCGCGGCGTTCGCGGCGCATGGCTTCCGCGTGATCCAGACCAGCCGTCAGTTCGTCCTGCCGATCGCCCTGCACAAGAAGATCGGGCGGCTCGGATTCACGCAGGCGACCGAGCGCGCGCTCGCGACGGTCGGGCTCCAGCGGCTGCTCGGGTCGCCGGTCACGATGGTGGCCGAGCGATGACGTCGCTCGTCACGGGCGCTGGAGGATTCACCGGCAGCCATCTCGTGCGGCACCTGGCCGCGCGAGGACAGCGCGTCCGCGCCATGGTGCGGACGCGTTCGAGCGCGCCCGCGTTCGATCGCGATCGCGTCGAGGTCGTCGAGGCGGATCTGACCAATCGCGGCGACGTCCGCCGCGCCGTCGAGGGCGTCGACGTCATCTACAACATCGCGGCGCGCTATCGCGAAGCAGGGCTGTCGGCGGAGAGCTATCGCGCCGTGAACGCCACGGCGGTCGGACATCTCGTCGAAGCCGCCAGGTCCGCTGGCGCGCGCCGCGTCGTGCAGTGCTCGACTGTCGGCGTACACGGGGACATCGAACATCCGCCGGCCAACGAAGACGCGCCGATCCGTCCCGGCGACGTCTATCAGGAGACGAAGGTCGAGGGCGAGCAGGTCGGCCGTGATGCGGCGGCGCGCGTCGGCATGGAGCTCGTCATCGCCCGGCCGACGGGGATCTACGGCCCCGGCGATCGCCGGCTGTTCAAGATCTTCGGCAAGATCGCGCAGCGGCGGTTCGTGATGCTGGGCCGGGGCACGAACTACTACCACGTGACCTACATCGACGACTTGTGCGAGGGCTTCCGGCTCTGTGCGGAGGTGCCGGCCGCGGCTGGCCGGACCTACATCCTCGGCGGCCGCGAGGTGCCGACGCTGCGCGAGCTCGTCGACGTCACCGCGTCGGTCGCGGGTGTGGCGCCGCCATCGCTGGTCCTGCCGGTGACGCCCGTCTGGCTGGCCGGCGCTCTCTGCGAGGCTATCTGTGCGCCGTTCGGGATCTCGCCGCCGTTGTACCGTCGCCGTGTAGACTTCTTCCGCAAGAGCCGCGCGTTCGACATCGCGCGCGCGCGCACCGAGCTCGGATTCGATCCGAAGGTCGGACTGCGAGAGGGCATCGGCCGCACCCTGGAGTGGTACCGTGAGCAGCGGTGGATCTGACGCGCGACCGCGCGAGATCGCGCGGGCCCAGGATCAATTGTTCCGCGACGGCGGCGGCGCCGCGTCGAAGTACCGCGCGCTCGTCGTCGGGCGCCCAGGCCTCCTGGCGCTGTTGAAGTACGAGCTGGTCGTCCTGCTCTGCCAGGCGGTGCCCGGCGCGTTCGGGCTGGCGCTGCGCAAGCTCTTCTATCCGCGGCTGCTCGGCGCGTGCGGCCGGAACGTCGTCTTCGGGCAGAACGTCGTCCTCCGCCATCCGCACAAGATCCGCATCGGCGACAACGTCGTCGTCGACGACAACTGTCTGCTGGACGCCAAGGGCGACGCCAACGAGGGGATCCGGATCGGCAGCGGCGTGTTCATCGGCCGGAACACGATTCTGTCCTGCAAGAACGGCGACATCGAGCTGGCCGGCGGCGCGAACGTCGGCTTCAACTGCGAGATCTTCTCGGCAAGCCGCGTGCGCATCGGCGCCGACACGCTCGTCGCCGCCTACGTCTACGTCGTCGGCGGCGATCACGTCGCCGGCGATCCGTCGCGGCCAGTGATCGAACAGGAACGCCGGTCGTCCGGCGTCACCATCGGCGCCGGCTGCTGGATCGGCGCCGGCGCGAAGATTCTCGACGGCGTCGCCATCGGCGACCGCGCCATCGTCGGTGCCTCGGCGGTGGTGAAAGACGACGTCCCGGCTGGGATGACCGCGGTCGGCATTCCCGCGCGCGTGCTCGCGGCCAGGGAGAACTGACCCGCGCGTGGCCGTCATCGCCGTCGTCACGTCCGCGCCGCCGATCACCGAGGGCGGTCACCTCGTCATCGCCCGCACGCTGGTGCAGGCGCTCACCGATGCCGGGCATCAGGCGGGCATCGTCACCACGCCGTCGAACCGCTTCGGCCGGCAGGCCGGCGCCTACCTGGCCAACTGGCTCACCGACGTCGGCA
>DASTCC010000283.1:0-6820 GCA_035711465.1 Vicinamibacterales bacterium | reverse complement strand
TCGCAGTCTCCGCGTCGAGAACCGGCGCGTCGTCGCCGACGTGGTGCAGGCTGGCGCGGGCGACGCGATGTGTTGTCCAGGCGAGCTCGCCTCGCGTCGCTGGGAGCTGGCGGGCTCGTCGCTGCGCGAGCTGCCGGTGTCCGGACCGACGTCGCGTCTCTCGCTCGACGCGATCGGCGGGACGACGTGGGTGCTTCGATCGTGGGATCTCGAGGAGACCGCGCCGGTGGCGCCGGAGATCACGCTGCAATACACGGACGGTCGCTTCTCGGGCGTGTCGGGCTGCAACAACTACTTCGCCGCCGTGAAGCCCGGCCGCGCGCCGGGCGACGTCACCGTGTCGCCGCCTGCCGGCACGCGCAAGGCGTGCGCGGAAGATCAGATGGCGATCGAGCAGCGATTCCTGCAGCTCATCGGCCACGTCCAGAAACACGGGTTCATGCTCGGACAACTGGCGTTGACGTATCAGGACGAGGGCCGGTTCGGGGTCATGTTGTTCGAGAGGAAATGACGCGTCGGAGCCGACGCACCCGTCGTACCGACTAATATCTCCGTCTGATGGCTTTGAAGCGCATCCTTGGAGTCGGTGACGGACTCGCCGTCACCGTCGGCATCGTCATCGGCGCGGGGATCCTGCGGACGCCGGGACTGATCGCCGGCTACCTGGGCGATCCCTGGTTGATCCTGGCGGTGTGGACGCTCGGCGGCGTCGTCGCCGGTCTCAGCACGATCGTGCTGGCCGAGATGGCGGCGGCGTTGCCCCAGGCCGGCGGCAAGTACGTGTACGCGCGCGAGGCGTGGGGCCCGCTGATGGGCTTCGTCGCCGGCTGGTCCGAGCTGCTGGTCACGCGCGGCTTTTCCGGGGCGACCAAGGCGATCATCATCGCCGAATACGTGCGCGCTCTTACCGGTGTCGGGTCGATCACCGTGATGGCCGCGATGGTGGTGATCGCGTTCTTCTTTCTGCACCTGAGCGGCCTGCGCGTGAGCGCGTTGTTCCAGCGCGTGACGACGGCAGTGAAGGTGGGCGTGATCTTCGTCATCGCCGCCGCCGGACTCTATGCGGGGAACATGGCCGGCTTCACCGCGGCCTCGGCGCCGGCGTCGGCGGCGTCGTTCACCTGGCTCGGCTTCGCGCTCGCCTATCAGTCGGTGTCGTTCGCCTACTACGGCTGGGAAGACGCGGCGAAGATGGCCGAGGAGGTCGCCAATCCCGGACGCGCGCTGCCGCGGATTCTCCTCGGCGGCGCGATTGCGGTCGCCGCGCTCTACCTGCTGATCAACATCTCGTTCCTCGCGGCGTTGACGCCGGCGCAGATGGCCGGATCGCCGCTCGTCGCCCGCGACGCCACCGCCGCGGTCTTCGGCAACGCCGCCGGCACCGTCGTCGTCATCGCGAGCCTGCTGATCCTGATCAGCAGCATCAACGTGAATTTTCTCGGACTGCCGCGGGTGGCGTACGGTCTGTCGAAAGACGGCCTGGCGTTCAAACGTTTCAGCGAGGTGGACTCGCGCAGCACGCCGCGCATCGCGCTCTACTTCGTCGCCGGCTGGATCGGCGTGCTGGCGGTGACCGGCGCGTTCCAGCTGCTGATCAACTTCATGATGATGGTCGCGATCAGCGTCGACACGATGGTGCTGCTGAGCTGGTTCCGGCTTCGCGCGACGCAGCCGAACCTGGCGCGGCCGTTCAAGGTGCCGTTCGGACCGGTGCTGCCGGTCGTGACCATCGTGCTCTACATCGCGATCCTCGCGATCATGGTCGGCACGCAGCCGATGCTCGCCGTCGGCGGCGGATCGATGATCCTGGGATTGATCGTCGGCGGGCTGGTGACCATCGCCCGGACCGGCGCGCGCCCGGTCGGCTCCGCTGTCCGACCGTGAAACCCTCAGCGCCGCTCGTCTTCGTCCACCCGGAGTGGCAGGGGTTTGGTCTGCACGCGGACGTACGCGCGGGCGCACTGCGTCTCGCCGACGCGATCGCACGCGGCCGTGATCGATTCTCGATCGAGGTGCCCGAGCACGAGCCGCTCGACGTCGACGCTGGTGTCCTCGGACTGCAATCGATCGCGCGCGCGGCTGAACACGCCTGCCGCGGTCTCAGAGAACGCGCGCCGGCGCGCATTCTCACCATCGGCGGCACTTGCGGGACCGAGCTCGGGCCGGTGGCGTATCTCAACGCGCGATATGCCGGCGACCTCGCGGTGATCTGGTTCGACGCGCACGCGGACCTGAACACGCCGGCGTCCTCGCCGAGCGGTCATTTTCACGGGATGATCCTGCGGACGTTGACCGGGGACGGCCCCCCGGCGCTGACGCGGCTGGTCGAGAGGCGGCTCGACCCGCGCCAGATTTTTCTCGCCGGCACGCGCGATCTCGATCCGCCCGAGGCTGAGTTCGTGGCTGCCGCGTCTATCGATCTCACTCCTCCCGACTCGCTCACCAGACCGGAGGCGCTCGCCGCGCGGATACGGGCCGCCGGGTATTCGCGGGTCTACCTGCACGTGGACGTCGACGTCTTCGATCCGGCCGCATTCGCCGACACGCTGATGCCCGTGCCGGGGGGCGCGACGCCCGACGTGGTCCTCGCCGCCGTCGCCGCAATCGCGCACGATCTCGACGTCGTCGGCTGCAGCCTGGTCGAGTTCTGCGACCGCTCCGAAGGCCGCGGCATTGGTGCGCTGGCCGCGATTGCCGCGGCGGCATTTCCCGCGTCGGCCGGCGCGACTTCCGTGTAGCATTTCCGCACCCCGCCATGTCCAGTGACCTTCGCGAAGCACTGCGTTCGCTCGCCGCCAGCCCCGGCTTCACCGCCGTGGTCGTCCTGACGCTCGCATTGGCGATTGGCGCCAACGCGACCATCTTCAGCGTCCTCTACGGCGTGCTGCTCCGGCCGCTCGACTACGACAATCCGGACCGGCTGGCCGTCCTGTTCGAGCGCAACGCCGAGCTCGGTCAGGAGACGTCGCAGGTATCGACCGCGACGTTTCTCGACTGGCGCGCGCGGTCGCGGTCGTTCGAGCGCATCGGCGCCTACCGGTATCGCGGCTTCACCCTCGATCGTGGTGGCGAGGTCGAGCGCGTCTCGAGCGTGCAGGTCTCACCGGCGCTGCTGCAGCTGCTGGGCGTCCCCGCCGAGATCGGCCGCACGTTCACCGACGCCGAAGAGTCGCCGGGACACGAGCGCCTGATCGTCTTGAGCCACGGCGCGTGGATGCGGCGCTTCGGCGGCGATCCCGCGATCCTCGGCGCCACGATCCGGCTCGACGATGCGCCGCACGAGGTGGTGGGGGTGATGCCGGCGTCGTTCCAGTTCCCGGCCGGCGATCGCGACGTCGAGATGTGGTCGCCGCTGACCGTCGATCTCACCGCGCTGCAGACGCGGCCGCACCGCATGTACAACGCCGTCGGCCGGCTGAAGGCCGGCACGTCGCTGGCCGAGGCGCGGCGCGACATGGACGGCGTCGCCGCCGGCATCGCCCGGGAGTTTCCCGACGTGCAGAACGGCTGGGGCGTCTCGATCGTGCCGCTGCACGAGCAGGTCGTCGGCGACATCCGCCGGACGCTCTGGGTGCTGTTCGGCGCGGTGACGCTGGTGCTCCTGATCGCGTGCGCGAACATCGCCAACGTCGTGCTCGCGCGCTCGTCGCGCACCGCCAGGGATTTCGCGGTGCGCGCGGCCTTTGGCGCCGGCCGCCTCGCGCTCTTGCGGCGCTCGCTCGTCGAGAGCGCCGTTCTCGCCGCCGCCGGCGGCGCTGCCGGTCTCGCGCTCGCGTACTGGGGATCGACGACGCTCGCCCGGCTGGTGCCGGCGAACGTGCCGCGCGCGGCGGCGATCGGACTCGATCCGGCGGTCCTCGCCTTCACCGCGCTCGTCACCATCGGCGCCGGGGTGCTGTTCGGGCTGGTGCCGGCGCTGCGGGCGATGCGACCCAACGTCGCCTCCGTGCTCCAGGAAAGCGGCCGCGGCGCCGGGATGAGCGCCGCGTCGCGCCGGCTGTCGGACGTGATGGTCGTCGCCGAGGTCGCGCTGGCGCTGATGCTGCTCATCGGCGCCGGTCTGCTGCTGAAGAGCTTCGTCGGGCTGACCGCCGTCGATCCCGGCTTCCGGACTTCGCGCGTCGTCGCCGCCGACATCGTGCTTCCCGACAGCCGCTACCGGCCGTCGGCCGCGCGCAGGGAGTTCTACGCGACGCTGATCGATCGCGTGCGGGCGCTGCCCGGCATCGAGGCGGCCGGCGCCGTGTCGGTGCTGCCGATGAGTCCGCTCGGCAACGACTTCGATCTGTCGTTCACCATCGACGGCCTCGAGGCGACGTCGCCCTCCGAGCGTCCGCGCGCGGCCTATCGCGGCGTACTGCCGGGCTACTTCGAAGCGATCGGGATGACTATCCGGAAGGGCCGATCCTTCGACGGCTTCGACGGCCGCGACAACGGGCCGCGGGTCACGATCGTCAACGAGTCGCTGGCGCGGCGCTATTTCAGCGGCGTCGATCCGATCGATCGCATGATCAAGATGCCGATGGCCGGCGATCTCCGCATCGTCGGCGTCGTCGCCGACGCGAGAACCGAGGGCCTTCAGGCCGCGCCCGAGGCCGAGGTCTTCGTGCCGTACTACCAACTGGCGATTGCCGAGATGCAGATCGTCGTGCTCACCGACCTCGACGCCGGCGAGACCGGCAAGCGCATTCGCAGCGCCATCGCCGGGATCGACCCGGCGCTGCCGATCGCCAAGGTCTCGGCGATCGAGGATCTGCTGGCCGAGTCGGTGGCGCAGCCGCGCTTCAACATGGCGCTGCTGGTTGGCCTCGCCGTCTGCGCCGCGGCGCTCGCCGCAGTCGGCGTCTACGGCGTCGTCGCCTATTCGGTGTCGCGGCGAACGTCGGAGATCGGTCTCCGCATGGCCCTCGGCGCCGACGCCGGCTCGACGTTCGCGATGATCGTCCGCAACACGATGAAGGTCGTCGCCGCCGGCATCGTCCTCGGCCTCATCGGCGCGGCGGTGATGGGCCGTTCGCTCGAGAGCCTGCTGTTCGGCGTGTCGTTCCTGGATGCGTCGACGTACGCGACGGCCGGCCTCGCCGTCGCCGCGCTTGCTGCTCTCGCGGCGAGTCTTCCGGCGCTGCGGGCATCGCGCATCGATCCGGTCAGTGCGCTGCGGATTGGATGAGCGGGGCGCGTCGTCACGCGCTTCCCGGTCACACGTGACCAGTGCCTTTTTCTAGATCTCTCCGCGCGCCGCCGCCGCGTCCAACTCGGCGTCCGACGCTTCGTTGAACTCGCCCTCCCACTTCGCGATCACGACCGTCGCCAGGCAGTTGCCGATGACGTTGGTCATCGTCCGGCCCATGTCCATCAGCGCGTCGACGCCGAGGATCAGCGTCACGCCTTCGAGCGGCAGGTCGTAGCTCGCCAGGGTCGCGGCGAGGATCACCAGCGCGGCGCGGGGGACGCCGGCGACGCCTTTGCTCGTCAGCATCAGCGTCAGCATCATCGTCACCTGCTGGCCGACGGTGAGCTCCACGCCGGCGGCCTGGGCGACGAAGACCGCGGCCATCGAGAGATAGAGCGTCGTCCCGTCGAGGTTGAAGGAGTAGCCGAGCGGCAGGATGAACGAGACGATGCGGCGCGGGACGCCGAGACGCTCGAGCACTTCCATCGCCCGGGGCAGCGCGGCTTCGCTCGACGTCGTCGAGAACGCGATCACCGCCGGCTCGCGGACGGCGCGGATGAACTTGCGCAGCGGCACCTTGAACAGCAGCGCGATCGGAATCAGCACGGCGACGTAGAAGACGATCAGGGCGCCGTAGAGCGTCGCCACCAGCAGGCCGAGGTTGGTGAGCACCGCCAGGCCGCTGTTGCCGACCGTGTAGGCCATCGCCGCGCCGACGCCGATTGGCGCGTAGCGCATGACGATGCCGGTGAACTTGAACATCACTTCGGCGAGCGACTCGCACCAGTGCAGGACCGGCTTGCCCTTCTCGCCGACCATGCCGAGGGCGATGCCGAAGACCATGGCGAAGACGACGATCTGCAGCACGTCGCCTTCGGCCATCGCGCGGATCACCGATTCGGGCACGAGGTGCAGCAGGATGTCGCGCCAGGTCTGCGCCGTCGTCGCGACGTCCGTCGTTTCCGCCGGCAGCGCGACGCCGACGCCCGGCTTGACGAGGTTGACGGCGAACAGGCCGAGCAGCAGCGCGATGGTGGTGACGACCTCGAAGTAGATGATCGCGCGCAGGCTCATGCGGCCGACCTGCTTGGCGCTGCCGGCGCCGGCGATTCCGGCCACCAGCGTCGCGAACAGCAGCGGCGCGATGATCATCTTGATCATCCGCAGGAAGATCTGGCTGAACGGCCGGATGTTGACGATCCAGTCGGGATGGAAGTTGTTGACGTACCAGCCGAACAGGACGCCGACGACGAGCCCGATGAAGATTTGCTGGGTGAGCGAAAGACCCTTGCGGGGCGCCGCGCCGTTCATTCCCGGGACCTCCTGAAAGCTGGCCGGCCGACTCTATCAAACGTGACCCGCCCCGCGCCGGCCGGTAGAATGCTGGCCAGAGGTATTGCCGTGAATCGAGCCCTGTTCGCCGCCCTGTTGTGCACCGTGACCCTGGCCGCGCCGCTGGCGCAGACGCCGTCGCCCGCCAAGCTCGGCGCCGGGGTCAGCGACCGCGCCGCCACGCCGATCGCCGATCTCTACAAGTCGCCCGAGTCGTTCGTCGGCAAGACGGTCCGGGTCGAGGGCATCGTCACCGCCGTGTGCGAGCAGATGGGCTGCTGGATGGCGCTGGCGGCGGCGGATCAGCCGTCGCAG
>DASTCC010000282.1:0-11322 GCA_035711465.1 Vicinamibacterales bacterium | reverse complement strand
CGCCTGCTGCACCAGCTCTTCTTCCATCGCGCGCACCTTCATCAGGGGCGGTGGTGCCCCGACGACGTCGCGAGATCGCAGCTCGCGATTCTCCGTTTCGAGCGCCGCCAGACGCCGCCGCGATCGGCCGAGCTCCGCCTGAGCGCGCACCAGCGCCAGCATGCGCAGATCGTCCCACGGGCGTGGCACGACGTCGCGGGCGCCCAGGCGCCGCGCTTCGCTGGCCAGCTCGCTCGACCCTGGCGGCCCGATTGCCACGATCGACAGCGACGGCGAGTCCTCGCTCAGCAGCGCAATCAACTCCAGCGCCCTCGCCCTCGAGCTCTCGCCGGCCTCGGTGTCGAGCGTTACCAGCGCCAGATCGAACTCGTGGTCGCGCGCGGCGGAGAGCGCCTCGGCGGGCGTCCGCGCGAACGTGACGTGGACGTCGTCGGCGATGAGCAGCACGCGAAGGCCGTCGACGAGGCGGTGATCGTCCAAGACGAGCACGCGAAAGGGACGATCGCGCAGATGTGCGTGCGCCACTCGAGTTCGAGTGGGCGCGCCGGCCTTCCCGGATTCAATGTCGTTCACGCACCGCCTTCCAGTTCCCAGGCGCGCGGCATCTAATTGTTAACAAAATATACACAACGACGATCACATGCAACGGCCACGGCGGCAGCGCGCAAGGTTTTTACAATTCCCGGCACCGGCCCGCACCTGTCGGACCCCGGAGCACCTGACGGCACCGACCTCCCGATCTCTTCCGTGCGCCCGCAAGACCGTCACGAACATAGACACCGGCCGCGCCGGATCGTTACGCCGTTCGTCCCAGGCGATTTGTGCGGCCGGGACGATCGTGTCTACATTGATGACGCCATGGCGCGTGAATCGCTCGGCGACCTCGAGCATCTCGTCCTGCTGGCCCTCTTCCGGCTCGGCGGACACAGCTACGGCGTCCCGATCCTCGCCGAGATCAGCGCCCGCACCGGACGCAGCGTCGCCCGGCCCGCCGTCTACATCGTCCTGCGCCGGCTCGAAGCCAAGGGCCTGGTCACGTCGAAGCTCGGCGAAGCCACCGCCGAGCGCGGCGGCCGCGCCAAGCGCTACTTCACGCTCACCAGCCGCGGACAGCGCCAGCTACGGGCGGCGCGTGAAGATCTGATGAGCATGTGGGCAAACGTCGGACAACGGCTGAGCAAGACCCCTTCGTGATCCGGGCCTCCCTCTGCGCCGAACGCCGGCGGCCAGGCTTCTGAGCTGATCGGCCGCGCGATTTCGCATTCTTGAATGTGGAGGGATCGATGAACGCGCGTGCGCTCCTGGTCTCGGTGGCCCTGCTGTTCGCACCGGCCGCCGCGGCGGCCCAGAACACTCCGGTCAGCATTCATGGCGCCGCCGGGACCAATCTCACCGGCGGCGGCCACAGTCTCTCGGCCTCGCTCGGGCTCGCGGCCGGCCAGCACGTGGAGTTTCTGATCAGCGCCGAGCGCAACCACCTGCCGACCGATGTGGATCGCTTCGTCGACGGCTTCAGCGCCACGCGCGGCGGGACCACGACCTTCGTGAGCGGTGAGGTCCACTTTCTGCCGCTGACGTTCCGGCGCATCTCGCCGTATGGTCTGGTCGGGATTGGCCGCGGCACGTCGCGGCCAAACGTCAACGAGCTCTTCCCCAATGTGGTCGAGAACGACGCCACGATGTTCTTCGCCGGCGGCGGCGTGCGCTTTCCGATCACCAATCGGTTCAGCGCGTTCGTGGATGTCCGATTCGTGATGCAGGAGGAGGCTGGCGAGCTCGGCGCGTTCAATCCGATCCGGGGTGGCGTGACCTGGAGGTTCTAGCCAGTGGCGCCCAGGCGTCGCCGCTCACTGATCGCGGAGAACGTCCGCGGGTGAGACGGACGCCGCTCGTCGCGCCGGCCGGAGCGCGGCCGCCGCGGTGACCGCGCCCATGACGATCGCCAGAAGCAGGACACTCGTTGGCGTCGGCTGCAAGCTCGCCTTCTCCAACCGCACGCGCGATGCGACGACGGGCACCGCTACCGCGGTCGTGACGATGGCCAGCGCCGCAGCCACGAAGGCCCACCGCAGCGACGCGCCGATCAACCTCGTCCGCGTCGCGCCGAGCGCCGCGCGAATCGCCAGCGCACGTGTCGATTCGAGGAGCGACGCGGAGAGGCTCGCGTAGAGACCGGCCGCCGCGATCGTCGCCGCCACGATCAGGACGATCAGACCGAAGACGCTGACCACGCGCCGATCGACGAGCGCCTGTTCCACGTAGTCGCTCAAGGGACGGAACCGGACCCGTTCGATCGCGGGATCCACCCGCCACACCGCTTCGGTGAGCTCCTGCAGAATCGACTCCGCGGACCGGTCCGATCGCACGACGTAGAAGAACCCTTCCATGGCGATCTGCGCCGCCGGAATGTAGATCTGCGGCTGCGGGTCGACGAGCAGTGTGTCGTTCCGGGTGTCGCCGACGATACCGATGATCTGAAACCGCGTGTACGGCTTCATCGCGAAGCCGTTGTAGAAGCTCAGCCGCAGCCCTTCGCGAAGCGGATCGATCGCATCCGCCAGGTGGGCGCGCACGAAGGCCTCGTTGACGAGTGCCACGCGCGGCGCATCGAGACGGTCGTCCCCGGTCAGGCCGCGGCCGCGCCGCAGCGGAATGCGGAGCAGTGGCAGCAGCTCCGGAGTGACGA
Organism: Vicinamibacterales bacterium; assembly: GCA_035711465.1. Taxonomy (GTDB): domain Bacteria; phylum Acidobacteriota; class Vicinamibacteria; order Vicinamibacterales; family SCN-69-37; genus DASTCC01. The sequence goes on along the minus strand of DASTCC010000282.1, from coordinate 8,636 downwards.
CGCCGATTCGCGCGAACGGCTGCTGATCGCGCGCCAGCGTCTCGCCGTCGCGCAGGAATCGCGTCCGCAGATTGCCGACCGGGACGTTGACGCCGCCGCCCGCGCCGACGACGCCGGGCACGGCCGCCAGCTGCTCGATCACGTCGGCATGGAACGCCGTCATCCGCGCGTCGCTGTCGTAGCGCGCCTCGGGCACGCCGACGCCGGCGATCAACGTGTGCGCGGTCTCGAAGCCGCGATCGGCGGTCAGAAGCCGGTGCGCGTTCTCGCCGACGGCGATGGCGGTCCAGCCGGCGATCGCCGTAATCGCGAGCTGGATCGCGGTGAGCACCGTTCGCGTCCGCCGCACCGCCGCGTGCGTCGTCAGTCCTTCGCGAACGCCGAGACGGGCCAGCCGACCGGCGACGGCAAGATGCGAGAGCGACGCGGCGGCGAGTCCCATCGCAGCGCCGGCGGCGAGCGCGGTCCAACCGACGAGCGGCTCGATCGCGATTGGACCCCAGACCGCGAACGACTCGAGCCGATCGGCGATGAACGGCACGGCGACGAGCGTGCGCAGCAGCATCGATGCCGCGGCGACGGCCACGCCGGCCGCGGCCAGCCCGGCAAGCGCCCCTTCGGTCGCACGGATCGCGACAAGCCGCAGCGCCGATGCGCCGAGCGACAACCGGATCGCAAGGTGGCGGCGAGTGCGCAGCCAGCGCGTCATCCACAGGCCGGCGCCATTGGCTGACGCGATCAGCAGCAGGCACGCGGCGCTCGCGACGATCCAGCGCAGCGCGGCGAGACGCGCGCCGAACACCTGATCGCGGAGCGGCACCGATTCGAATCGGCGGTCGACGTTGGTGTCGGGGAACTCCGCGGCCAGCGAACTCGACGCAACGCGCAACCCGGCGTCGAGTGCGCCAGCGTCGTCGACCAGCGCCAGGGCCTGCTGCGATCCGCGGCCGCGGACGCAGCAGTAGTCGCCGCGCGGGAGCGGGATGATCATGTCGGGCGAGCCCTGCGCGATTGGAAAGCGAAACGCGCCGGGCAGCACGCCGGCGACGCGATAGCGCGTGCCGTTCAGCCAGACCGCGCGATGGAGCGACGCCTCCGGCTGCCCGAAGAGCCGCGCCGCCGCGCCGCTCGTCAGCCAGACCTCCTGCTGTTGCCCCTCGTCGTCGTGCGCCGTCGTCATCGGTACGCCGGCGGAAGCGCGCAGACCGAGCACGTCGAAGAACTCGCCGGTCGCCATCAGCGACAACAGCACGTCGACATGTCCCTGCGGCGCCGTCTGCACACCCCAGGTGCGCGTGCCGTAGACCGCGACCTTCGCGAGGGCCGGCGTGCGCTCGCGCAGATCGTTGGCATCGCCCCAGGACACGCCGCCGGCGACGCCTTTGACGACCGACCGGATGCCGACGACGCGACGCGCGTTGGGAAATGGCGGCGGCTCCCACAACAAGGGCGACGCCAGCGAGAGGCACGCAACCGCGACGGTCAGCGCGCTCGCCAGCACGCCGCAGAAGCCGGCCGTGAGCCGCCAGTCGCGGCGGCGCTCGCGCAGCGCTTCGAGGAGGATGAACCGCATCGCCACGATGTAGCGTAGCAGCGTCGCGACGCGCTCGATCGGCGATTACCGCCCGCCAAATCTTGCGCAGATCGCATCCATCGTCGTCTGCTGCCTGGCATCAGTCAGCTTGAGATCGCAACGGAGGTACTGGACGAGCTCAGGCAACCGCGCGATGACCGCTTCGATCTGTCGCGGCTCGTTCAGCCTCGGGTCGACCCGAAGTGTCTTGACGACCCGCGGGCCGGTCGCAGCGTCGACCTCATCGACCAGCACCACGTTGTGGTCGCCGAGCGGTATGGTCGCGTCCTCGATCTGTGCCGTACGCGCAGCCGGATTGGTCACATCGATTGCCGCGTACAACGACAGGCCTCCCCGGCGCACGGTCATTCCCCGCCGGCCACGGCCCGTGCCTCCGCCCGAACCGCCCGAACTCTGACCGTGCGTGGCCCAGCCCAACGACCCGCGCCAGAGCACCAGGAGATCCATTCGCACGGCGCCTGCGCCATCCCCACTCGTGAACCAGCCGGCGAAGACTACGGGTGACACGACGGCGCTGGCTGAACTTCCCTCTGAACTGCCAGGCGGCCGGATCGGCGGCCCCGGCCGCGCGGGCGGCGCCGTCGCAGCGGCGCGATTGATCACAGGTCCCTCGGGCACCGGCGTCACCGTCACCGGCGCCGTGACGAGCCCGCGAAGCACCGATTCGAGGCACACGTCGTTCATCGCGCTCCGATTGATCGGCTCGGGCAGCTGCGCTTCGCATCGCAGGTAGGCAAGCAGTTCGGGCGTCTCCCGCAGCAAGGCACCGAGGGTCAGCGCGACCCGGCGCGGCGCCACGGTCGTCGTCCCGACGATCACCGGCCCGTCCGGACTGTCGACCCGATCGACGAAGACGACGTTTGCGTCGTTGAGCGGCACGGTCTCGCCGAGGATCGTCAACACGTGCGCAGCCGAATCGAAGGACGCCGTCAGCAACAGACCGCCCTCCTGAATCGCGAAGTTGATCGGCCCGCTCGCGCCGCCCGACGAAGTCATCGAGCCGCCGAGACCGGTGCGTCGATACGACCATCCCGGCGAGCCTCTCCACAGAATCAGGATGTCAACGGTCAGGAGATCGCCAGGCTCGCGCCGCCCGGAAAAGGTTGCGAGCACGGACGGCGACACTACCGAGGTACTTCCCGTCCGTTGACCGCCATCCTGACCGCTGCTCTCGCCGAACTGCGTCTGCACGGCCGGGCGCGGCACCGCCGCGAGCGGAGCAAGGAGAGTGACGAGCAGCGCGATGAGGGCCATCATCGACCGCAGTGTCCGCGCCGGCGCCAGGCGTGTCAACTGCGGAGATCGACGCGGTTGCGGATCAGAATGCAGCTCGCTAGGATGCGGATCAGGGCAGGATCGAGGGGGCCATCGTGGCGACAACGCAAGAAGCCCTGCAGGTGACCGGATTCGTTCCCATCTTCACCGTCGACGACTTGCAGAAGAGCATCACCTTCTACGAAGCGCTCGGCTTCACGATCGACGAGCGATGGGAAGAGGACGGCGCGCTCGTCGGCGTGATGATGCGCGCCGGCAAGCACCAACTCGGCCTGAACCAGGACGACTGGAAGAAGGGACGCGAGCGGAAGAAAGGCGTCGGCATGCGCCTGTACATGTCGACGATGCAGAACGTCGACGAGATCGCGGCGCGAGCCAAGCGCGCCGGCATCAGGCTCGACTCGGATCCGCACGACACCGAGTTCAAGAGCCGCGCGTTCGAGGTCACCGATCCCACGGGCTATCTCTTGACCATATCTTCCGAGACTTCTTCTTAGCGCTTGGTCGGTGACGACGGGTGACCGTGGGTGACGACAGGGGACGACCGTGGCCGTCGGGCCCCCACCCGTCGCACCCGACGGCACCCGGCCGCACCGACGCTGACGTCGGATCTGAACGCGGTCAGGAAATGCCCGCGCGATCGCCGTATTCCCACTCGTAAGGAACGCCCGTGTCACCGAGGATGAAACGCACCAGATCGGCGAAGCGTGCTTCCGCACGCACATCGTTGGCGAGCAGCAGCACGCATCGTCGATTGCGCTCCACGCAGACGAAGCTGTTGGCGGTCTGCGCGTCGTGGCCGCCTTTGTAGAATCCGCGGCCCTGCGGCCCCTCGAAGACGATCACGCCCAGCCCGGCCGCCAGATCCGGCCGCTGTTCGGCCTTCGGCAACTCGGGCGCGAAGTTGGGAAACTGATGCGCCGTGCCGATGTGCAGGGACGGTTTGACCAATTCGGCCGTCATGTCCAATCGCGCGAAGATCGCGTCGGTCAGCGCCTTGACGTCGAGGCCGAGGCCCCTGGCCCTGTCGCCCTGCTCGATCGCGAACTGCAGCAGGCTGAAGCCTTCCCCCGAGTAGCTGTAGCGCGAGCCCGGATCGAAATGGATGCGCAGCCTCTGGTCGGGCTCGATGAACCAGAAGTTGTGAAACCCGGTCGAATGCGTCAGCGCCATACGCGCGGTGATGGTGCGCCACCGATCGTCGCCGGCCAGATCGCGATACGGACCGTACTTCGCGAGATACGCTTCGCCCTCGCCGTAGCTGATCAGCGGCCGCTCCAGATAGTCGGCGAGCGGCGTGTCGGAATCGATCCTGCCTCGATCGACGGGCGTGAGCGTCGTGTACGCCATCACCGTCTTCGTGATCGAGGCGCCGTACATCACCGTGTCGGTCCGGAGCGGATCGCCGTTCGCGTTCCGCGTGCCGTACGCCTGCACGTAGGCCACGCGGCCATCGTCGATGACGGCAATGGCCATGCCGTTGGCGCGCGTCTCGGCCATCGCGGTCCGCACGCGCGCATCGATCGCGGCGGCATCGGGAAGATCGGCAGGCGCGGCGCAGCCGCCGGCAAAGAGCAGCGCCAGACAGAGGGCCGGACGGGTCATCGATCGTCGCACGCGGGCGATTGTCGCCGAAATGATCGATCGCGCGACCGGCTCGCGTGAGATGCTGATCGACGCTCGAGTCAAGTTCGTTGGCAGATCGTTCGGAGAGCCGGAGTAGATGTCCCATGATCGAATCGGTGCTGACTGCGACACTCTGGGCCTTGTCGCGACGTGGCGAGGGCAAGATCGACGTCTTCCACACGATCTTCGTCCGCGGGCGCACGGCCACGGCGACCGTTGCCCTCTCCGCGTTCACCAACGGGGAGGAGAACGGCCAGCTGGGCTCGGCGACCGCGATCATCACCAAGGCTGGCGTCGTCACCGGCCCGGGCCGCACCGACACGCTGCCGCTGGACCCGATCGACATCCTGCGCAACCAGATCCGCATTCCCAATTGCTCGTTCGTGACGTTCCGGATGGGCGTGCAGATGGCTGAGGCCATCGCGGTGGCCTCGGTCTTCGTCGAGGGCGCGCCGGTGACGCTATCGACGCGCATGCACTCGGTGTGGATCGTGGACAAGGGGAGCGGCCGGGTCAGGGGCCTGCACAAGATCGCCCTGCCACACGGCACGCGACTGCCGAGCGAGGCGCTTCTCCTCCGGCGCGTGCGCGAGTGCGCCGCGCACGCGTTCGACGAAGACACGCGAACGCTCTCGGCAGTCCGCGCATCGCGCTCTCCCGCTCTGATCTCATCGGGTCTGATTCTCGACCGCGCCACCGGCCGCGTGCGGCGCGTTCCGGGCCAGAGTGCGACGCAGACGACGCTCGCCTCCGTGTTTCGAAAAGCGCGACCGATCTGACGTCGCCTTCGAGGTGTCGCAGGTGAATCCGATCGCGCGGCGCATCGTGTTGATGATCGCGGCAGCTGGCCTGCTCGGTCTCGGCGTCTTCTCGGTGATGGTCTACCGCGCCGTGGACATCGAGACAGCCGGCGCCGAGGACGCTGCCCGTCGCTTCGCGACCGTTCGTGCGACGTTGCCGCCGGGAAAACCGGTGCTGATGCTGGACGATGCCGGCAACCTCCTGCGACGGGAAATTCCGAGCCAGCGGTCCCCCGCTCCGGTTCGCCGGCTCTGCGTGCTGGTGTACTACGCAACCGGCCGTCGCATCGTGTCGGCGACGGTCCCGTTCTGGTTCTTCCGCATCAAGGGACCGGCAGCTCAGTTCGCGCTGCGCGATACGGGCTTCGATCTCGGCCGGCTCGGCGTCACACCCGCCGATCTCGAGCAGTACGGCCCGGCGGTCCTGATCGATCACGTGCGATCGGGCGGCGACCTGCTGCTCGTGTGGACCGAGTAGACCCTGACAGGGAACGGATCGATCGCGTGCGTCGCTTATACTTTCGACAGCGCCATTTAGAAAGGGTGCGGCTGCTTTCACGCCGCAGGTGACCGGATGGTCGGGCCGCCATCCTCATGGTCTCCGCCGACCAGGAGGAACACCTTGCGTGTACGCGCGGTCCGTCAGTTCGTCCTCGACAACTCGCTGCTGCTGCTTGCCGGTACCGCCGCTGCGGTGGCATGGGCAAATCTCAGCGCGAGCAGCTACGACGCGATTGCGCATCCGCTGCACTTCTGGATCAACGACGTCGGCATGGTGTTCTTCTTCGCCCTTGCGGCGAAAGAAGTCTTCGAGGCGACGCTGCCGGGTGGAGCGCTGGCCTCGCCCCGGCAAGCGCTCGCGCCGCTGGCGGCAGCCGTTGGCGGCATGGCTGCGCCGGCGATGATCTTTCTCACGCTGGCGTCCACGCTGGGCCCGCCGGCGCTCGCGCGAGGTTGGGCCATTCCGTGCGCCACGGACATCGCATTCTCCGCGATGGTGGCGCGATTGATCTTTCCCGGCAGCCATCCGGCGATTCCGTTTCTGCTCCTCCTTGCAATCGCCGACGACGCGCTCGGATTGATCATCCTGGCCGTCTTCTACCCGTCGGGCGGGATATCGGTGGCGTGGCTGGGTGGATTGATGAGCGTCGCGCTCGTTCTCTGCATCTGGCTGCGACGACGCCGCGTGCGCAGTTTCTGGGCTTACGTGGCTGGTCCCGGAGTGCTGTCGTGGACGGCGCTGTATCTGGGCGGCATTCATCCGGCGCTGGCGCTCGTGCCGATCGTGCCGTTCATGCCGCACGAGGCGCGCGATCGCGGGTTGTTCGATCCGAGCGAGCGATACGAACCCGACACGCTGAATCGCTTCGAGCACTGGTGGGCGGTGCCCGTGCAGTTCATCCTGCTCTTCTTCGGCTTCGCCAACGCCGGCGTGCCCTTCGAGCAGATCGGTCCCGGGACCTATTACGTCCTTGCGGCGCTCCTGCTCGGCAAGCCGATCGGCATCCTCACGTTTACCGCGGCCGCACGACTCGCTGGAGCCCGGCTTCCGGCCAGGCTGGAGCTGGCCGATCTGCTGACGGTCGGCATCGTGGCGTCGATCGGCTTCACCGTGTCGCTGTTCTTCGCCACGGCAGCGTTCCCGACCGGCGTCGCGCTGGCGGAGACGAAAATGGGCGCGCTGCTCAGCTTCTTCGCGGCGCCGCTCGCCCTCGCCGCCGCTCGGGTCTTGCGCGTGCCGCGCCAGATCGCGATGCCCACGCCAGCTCAGCAGTCCGCTGATGGACAGCCCATGCGCTGACGTGTCCGATCCTGCACAGCGCGCTCCGCGCCGGTGGTCTCGCTGATGTTGCGCCGTCGAACCGGATGGTAAGCTCAGCAACGGCGACACACGATGATCTTCGACCGCCAATCCGGCTCAACCCGTCGCCGCCGGCGCGCTGCGATCACGAGTCTCCGGGCGACGTCGGGCGAGCCGCTGACGCTCCTCCTGATCGGCGTGTCGATTCTCGTCGGCATCGCGCTCGCGATCGCCTGCTCGTACCGACCGGTCGCGCTCTGGTGGCTGATGATCGCCGGCTCGGCCGTCAGCATCGTCAGACTCGGTGCCGAGCTGACGCGGAAGTCACGCGCCAATCGCACCGAGCTTCCCGCGCTCGCCGCCGCGCTCATTCGCTCGCTGGCCCGGCTGTTCGACGCCGTCGCGCGCCGCGGGTCCGGTCCGTCGAAGGCATCGCTGGATCGGCAGCACACGCGGTTCCTGGTGTGGTTCACGGAGCACAACCTGCTCTGGACGATGCTCGGCTTCGGCGTCAGCCTGGTGATCTGGCATCGGTTCGGTCCGACGGTGCCGGCGCTCGTGGTGATGGCGGCGCTCATGTCGTGCGCCCTCTTCGCCGCGCTTGGCGCGACCGTCGGCTCTTCGGCGCCGACTCTCGGCTTGTGCTGGCGGGAGCCGTGCCGGACGCCGGACCTGCGGTCGCTCCGCCGTCTCGTGCATGACATCGGCTGCGTGATCGTGCTGACCCACCGGCGCGACTACGCGGCGCGACGCGATTGGGCGAACGGCGGACGCTTTCACGAGCTCTTCCTGACGGTGGACGATCTCGCGCGGGCGGGCGTCGAGCCCGGGCTGCAGGCCGTGCTCACGGCCGACGACCCAGCCGCGTTGCGCAGGCTCGCCCGCAAGGAACGACTCGATCGCGCGCTGGCGTTGACGCCGGTCTTCGCCGCGGCGGTGATCGCCGCGCTGATCGTTGTCCCGCCGCTCGCCGGCTCGGAACCGCTGCCGTCGCTCTGGGCCATCGTCAGCGGCAAGGCGAATGCACAGGCGCGCGCCTCGGCGAGCAGCGACGACGACTCGCGCGATCTTCCGCCCGGCAGCACGGCCACGCCTTCGACCGCCAATCGCATGGCGCAGGACCGCGCGAGCGACCGATCCCGCGAGATGCCGTCGTCGCAAAGCGGTCGCGACGCGGCGTCCGGCGCGGCGCGCGCCGGCGCCGAACGGCCGGACCAGACCGGCCGGCAGGGCGAGCGCGCCACTGGCGGCGATCCGATCGCCGCAGCGGAGGGAGACGGCGCCGCGGCTGCCGGCGAGGGCGCTGCCGTCCCGGGAGGCGACGGCGCCGGCGCGGGTCCTGGCACGCCGGGGCCGGCCGGCGCATCGCCATCGCGCGACGATGGCTCGGACGGCACCGGGGGACGCGGCAGCGGCGGCGATCCGCGCCGATACGGCACGCGCGGCGTGGCGCCACAGCGAGCGGAGAGCCCGGCCGCGTTGGGGAACGCGCCCGTGAACCCTGGCAAGGCGATCGAGATCGATCTCCCTGCGTTCGCGG
>DASTCC010000281.1:0-2168 GCA_035711465.1 Vicinamibacterales bacterium | reverse complement strand
CATCGGCATCGATCCCGTTGGCATGCGTCAGGATCTCCTCGAGGATCTGACGCATGGCCAGCGCGTGCCGGTATCGCTGGTCGTAGTAGATATCGCGGCCGGCCAGCGCCGCCTGGTACAAATGCCAGGTCAGAATCTTCTGTTCCAGCGGGAGGGATTCGAAGCCGTCGGCGTACACCTGCACCACCGCCGCGTCATCGATCTGTTCGAGAAGATACCGCCGCGTTGTCAATTCAACTCCACCTTTTCGCCGTACGCCGGAGTGTGTACCGTCCAGCCAAGCTCGCCGCGGATTCTGCCGGCGAGCGTGTCCATCGCCGCCGGTTCGCCGTGGACGAGAAACGTCGTTGCCGGCTTCGCGGTGAAGCCGCGAAGCCAGCGGAAGATCTCGGTCGAATCGGCATGCGCCGACATCGATTCCAGCGCCGCGACTTCGGCGGCCACCGGCACGTCTCGGCCGTGGATGCGAACGTATTTTGCGCCGTCGCGCAGCAACCGGCCGCGCGTGCCCGGCGCCTGGAATCCCGAGAACAGCACGGTGTGGCGCGCGTCGGGAAGCGTGCGTGCGAGATGGTGGAGCACGCGGCCGCCGGTGGCCATACCACTCGCGGAAATGACGATCGCCGGGTTCGACGACTCCTGCACATCACGCGACTGCCGGACGCTCGTCACGACCGCCAGCTTCGCCGTACAAAAGCGGCAGAGATCACGCTCGGCCGCGGCCCGACCTGTCATTTCCGGGGTGTCGCTCGTGTCAGGATCAAGTTCGTCGAGCCGCCGGCGATACTCGGTAAGCACCTCGGATGCCATCGGGCTGTCGACGTAGACGGGGACTCTCGGGATGCGCCGCTGCCGTTCCAGCCGGTCGATCCAAAACAGCAGTTCCTCGACGCGTCCGAGGGCAAAGGCCGGAATAATCACCTTCCCACCGCGATCTATCGTCCTGACGACGATGGCCGCGAGATACTCCCCATCGTCATCGCGCTGGTGCACGCGGTCGCCGTAGGTGGACTCGAGCAGGAGCACATCAGCCGCGTCCACGAATGTCGGATCGGGAAGGATCGGCCGGTCGAAGCGGCCGAGGTCGCCGCCGAAGAGCACGGTCTTGCCGGACGATTCGTCGCGGATGCGCGCGTAGGCCGATCCGAGCAGATGGCCGGCATTCAGAAACTCGACGCTGATACCCGGCGCCAGCGGCATCGGCCGATCGTAGCCCACCGGCTGCAGTTGCATTGACGCGCGCGCCGCGTCGGCTTCGGTGAACAACGGCAGCGCCGGCTTGTGCCGCGTGTAGCCTTTGCGGTTCGCGCGTTCGGCGTCCTCTTCCTGCAGATGCGCCGCGTCGGCCAGGACGATTCTGGCCAGTGCCGCGGTCGCCGGCGTGCAGAACACGCGTCCGCGATAGCCCTGCGCGACCAGCCGCGGGAGAAATCCGACGTGATCGAGATGCGCATGCGTGAGCACGACCGCATCGATGCTGTCGGCGCGGACCGGGAGCGGATGCCAGTTGCGTTCGCGCAGCTCCTTGAGTCCTTGAAACAGTCCGCAGTCGACGAGCACGCGGCGGCCACCGGTTTCGAGAAGATGTTTCGAGCCCGTGACGGTTCTGGCAGCTCCGAGAAAGGTAATCGTCAAATCGTGTCCTCATCCGCCGGTCTGAAGCGCGGTTCCATTCAGCGTCAGGCCGCGAAGAAACCGATCGAGCCTGTATGCCAGAACATGATCGTCTGATCCGGCGCAAATTCACCGCGGCGGATGCGCGCGATCAGGCCGGCCATCGCTTTGGCGGTGTAGACCGGATCGAGCACGATGCCCTCCGTGCGTGCGACCAGCTCGGTCGCCTCCGTCGACGCCGCCGTGGGCATACCGTATCCGTCACCCACCTGTGAGTCGTCAACCTCGATCGGATCGTCAGTGCCCAGCGAGCTCGGCCGCGCCCCGAGCCGCGCCGCGACGCCGCCGAGCAGGTCGCGAATCGTGGCCGCCAGCGCCGGCGACGGTTCGTCGGCGCTGATTCCGATCACCCGCGCGCGCACACCCAACAACGCGCAGCCAGCCAGCTTGCCGGTCTGCGTGCCGGCCGAAGAGGTCGCGTGGATGATGGCCGCCGGGCGCTCGCTGGTCGCCGCGACCTCCGCGAGTCCGCGCGCGAATCCGATCGCCCCGAC
>DASTCC010000280.1:0-3165 GCA_035711465.1 Vicinamibacterales bacterium | reverse complement strand
GACCCTCCCCCCCCGGACCGCACCCACCGTCACTGCGCGCGAAGCGTGATCGTCGGATCGACGCGGCTCGCGCGCCGCGCCGGCAGCGACGACGCGAGCACCGCGGTCAGCGACACCAGCGCGAAGCCGGCCGCGAGACTCCACGGATCGCGCGCGGGAACCTGAAACAGCAGGTCCTCCAGGTAGGGGCCGGCCCACGCCGCCGCGAGGCCACCGAGCAGCCCGCCGGCGACGACCGGCCGGAGGCCGCGCCCGATCACGCCGGCGATCACGTCGCGTCCGGTCGCGCCGAGCGCCAGGCGCAGACCCATTTCCCGCACCCGCCGGCCGACGTCAAGCACCACCGTGCCGTACACGCCGCTGATGGCGAAGACGACGCCGAGCGTGGCCAGCGAGGCGAGCAGCATCGCCATGAATCGGTGGCGCGCGATCTCGTCGGCGAAGAGCTCCGGGCCGGTCGTCGCCATCCGCAGTGGTACGTCCGGGTCGAGCTCGGCCAGCCGCGCCCGAGCCAGCGGCAGCAACGCCTCGGGTGGTCCGGACGTTCGCAGCACGTAATGCGTGTAGCGCCCGGTGCCGGTGTCGGGACTGTAGAGCTGGACGCGGTCGGTCCGATCGATGAGCGCGCCCGATTGAATGTCGCGCACGACGCCGACGATCTCGCGGCCTGCGTCCTTGTCGCGCGCGAAGCGGAGCCGGCGGCCGATGACGCTGCCGCCATGAGCCCTCGCGAATGACTCGTTGACGATGACGACGCCAGTGTCGCCGGCAGTGAACTCGCGACCGGCGACGAAGGGGATGCCGAGCGTCGCGAAGTAGCCGGGCGGCGCGGTCTGCCATGTCGAGAACGTGCCCGGCACGTCCGGCGGCGGAGGCTCGCCGTCGAGGAATGGCTCGCCGCCCTGCCGGCTGGCCCGGAACGGCGTCGACCCGGATACGGTGGCGCGCTCGACGCCGGGCAGCGCCGCGAACGCCTCGAGCACCCTCGCCGTGAAGGCTTCGGCCGCCTCATCCAAGGGATAGCGATCCTCAGGCGCCTGCACCACGACCGTGGCCAGTCGATCGATGTCGAAGCCGGGATCGACGCCGGCGACGTTGCGCAGGCTGCGGCTCATGAGCGCAGCGCCGGCCACGAGCAGCACGGCCATCGCCGCCTGGGCGCCGATCAGCCACGCGTGGAGACGCGCCGACCCATCGATCGTCCGCGACCCGGACGCGCTGGCGAGGACGCCGCGCACGCTCAGAGCGCGCACGCGCCAGACGGGGATCAGCGCGCAGGCCATCGTCGCCAGCGCCGCGGCCGCCGCCCCGAACAGCATCGGGCGCGCCTCGGCCCAGCCGCCGTCGGCGAGCGCCAGCGCCGCCGGCGCGAGGGCAGACGAGAGGCGCGTGGCCGCGGTCGCGACGCCGGCGCCAAGTGCCGTGCCAGCGGCCACGAGCACCAGGCTCTCGGCAAGAAACAGCCGGATCACCCGCGGCACCGACGCGCCGAGCGCCAGACGTACGCCGAGCTCACCGGCACGCGACGCCGCGCGGCCGAGCAGCACGTTGGCGCTGTTGACGACGGCGACCAGCATCAGGAGCGCGCCGGCGATGAACACCATCCAGAGACCGGTGACGAATGCGGGCGCGTGCAGACCCTGCGCGGGGGGAAGCACGGCCGCCACCGATCCCGGCATCAGATCCGCGACGCCGTCGAGGAGCGCGGTCAGCTCGCGCGACGCCGCATCGGGCGTGGCGCCATCGGCGAGCTCGACGAACGCGTAGCCGAACCCTCCTCGGGAGATCTGTTCGTCGTCGGGCGCGACACGAATGACGTCGGGGATGCCGCGTGCCTGGAATCGCGTCCGGTCGGGCCAGACGCCGACGATCGTGTACGAGGTCGCGTTCAGCCGCAGCGATCGGCCGATGACGCCGGGGTCGGCGCCGTAGTCGCGGCGCCACGTGCGCTCGCTGAGCATCGCCGCCGGTGCCGCCGCGGCCGCAGCATCGGCCGGGCCGAGCATCCGTCCGACCAGCGGCGTCGCCGAGAGCAGCGATGGCAGACCGCCCGAGATCGCGACGGCCTCGATCATCGCCGCGGCCCCGTCGCCGGTCCGCACGACCGAGCCGGGACTGTAGGTTTCGAGCTGCACGATGGTCCGTGCCCCGGCGCGCCAGCGATCGAGGACGGCTTGATGCGGCGAGAGCCGCCATCCGCGCGATGGCACCAGCAGGCCCGCGTAGAAGAGGCGATCGGCCTTGGGTCCCGGCAGCGGCCGCAGCACGATGCGATCGAGCGCGCTGAACGAGGCGACGCCGAGCCCGAGGCCCAGGCCGAGCGTGAGGACGACGAGGAGCGCCGCGAGCGGCTGCCGGACCGTGTGACGAGCGGCGAGCCGCAGATCCGCGCCCCATCCCGACAGCCACCGGCGCGGCCGACGCGCATCGGCCTGGCTGTCATGCTGCCGCCAGAAGCCGGGTGCAGATGCCGCCGTATCGGCGCACAGAATCAGGCAGGCGCGCAGCGTCGCTCTGAAGGCGCTGTTCGTGGCTCGCCGTTCGCGGTGCCAGCGGTGCGCGATCGCGTCGACGAACTCACGATCGTGCGACGCGCGGAACGACGCCGGATAGAGCAGGAGCGACGCCCGCGCCAGCCGGATGACGAAGCCCAGGCCCCTCACCGCCCACCGCCAATCCGATCCGCCACCGCGTCTGCGAGGACGCGCAGGTGCGAGGCCTCGGCGCGCAGGGCCCGCCCGCCTCGCGGCGTCAGCCGGTAGTAGCGGCGACGGGTGTCATGATCGGCCGGATCGGGCGCTTCGGCCGTCTCTTTGATCAGCCCGTCCTGTTCCAGCTTCTGCAGCGTCCCGTACAACGTGCCCGGCCCCATCTTCACCCGCCCCTTCGTGCTCTCCTCGACGTGTTCGACGATGGCCAGCCCGTGCCGCGGCCGATCGCTGAGCGCGAGCAGCACGAGGAACGAAGCACGAGGCAGAGGCGATTCGGACTTGGCCATTGACGCTCCTAAAGTATCGATAATCGTTATATATCATAAATCGATATTTTGTTGAGGCTGCTGACTGCGGGCGGCGGGCTGCTGGCTGCAGGTTCCGGGTGCTGCCGGTGTTAGCAGCAGCACGCCCCAGAACCCGCAGCCCGCATGCCCGCCCGCAGCCCGCAGGC
>DASTCC010000279.1:0-15207 GCA_035711465.1 Vicinamibacterales bacterium | reverse complement strand
GATGAGTGCGAAGGCTCCGATGAAACGCCGCGAGGCTGGCCGTACGCGCGGCTGCACGCTGTATCTGGTCCGGCACGCGATCGCCGCCGAGCGCAGCGACGAGTGGCCCGACGACTCGAAGCGCCCGCTCACCCACAAGGGCCGCGCCCGCATGCGCGAGGTCGTCCGCGGGCTGGTCGCGCTCGGCGTCGAGATCGACGTCGTCGTCACCAGCCCGTTGGTGCGCGCCGAGCAGACGGCGCAGATCGTCGTCGCCGGTCTCACGCCCAAGCCGATCCTGGCGACGCTCGACGCGCTGGCGCCGGGCCACTCGCCGGCGGCGGTCGCGAAGGCGCTGGAAGCCCACTCGGGCGCGAGCGCCATCGCCCTCGTCGGCCACGAGCCGGGGATGGGCGAACTGGCCGCCTGGCTCATCGGTGCGCATACGGCCATCCCGTTCAAGAAGGGCGGCGTCGCCCGCATCGACGTCGCGACGCTGCCCCCGCACGGCAGCGGACAGCTGGTGTGGGTCGGGACGCCGAGGATGTTGCGACGGTAAGTGCGGGGAATTGAAAGCTGAGAACTCAAGACTCAAAACTTCACACTCAAGACTGAGGTGGGCGGCGCGTTGCGCCGCCGACTGTTTCTCTGGGCAAGAGAACCCAAGTGTGAAGTCTTGAGTGTGAAGTTTTGAGTCGACACTGACGAGTCTTCAGACAACCGTACCCGGCTTCACGACCCCGCCCTTGGGAACGATGACGATCCCGCTGCGAATGTAGTAGCCGTCGCCGTCCACGTCCTGGATGTGGCGTTCGTTCACCAGCCGCGCGCCTTCGCCGATGCGGGCGTTCTTGTCGACGATGACGCGATCGAGGACGGCGTTGCGGCCGATGCCGAGCGGCAGATCGCTGAACTGGTTGTCGTAGAAATCGGCGCCGAGCACGATCGATCGGGTGACCGTGGCGCCGCGGTGGATCGACGAGCGCACGCCGACCACGGAGTTGCGAACCTCGCAGGAGTCCAGGTACGAGCCTTCGGCCACCAGCGCTTCGTCGAGCGTGCAGCCGTGCAGGCGCGCCGGCGGCAGAAAGCGCGGGTGCGTGTAGATCGGGCGCCCGGCATGAAAGAAGTTGAACGGCGCGCCGCGCCTGGTCAGCATCAGATTGACGTCGTAGAAGGACGTCACCGTGCCGACGTCGGCCCAGAAGCCGCGGAACAGATAGGGATGCACCCGATGGGTGCCGAGCGCATGCGGGATGATCTCGCGGCCGAAGTCGACGGCGCGGTCGCGCGCCAGCACGTCGTGCAGCACCTCGCGGGTGAACACGTAGATGCCCATCGACGCCAGGAACGGTTTGTCGGCGGTGAGCAGGCCGCTCGGCGAATGCGGCGGCGCGCTCGATCCCATCTCGGTCAGCCGCGCGGCGTTCGGCTTTTCCTCGAAGCCCTGAATCTGTCCGGACTGGTCGAAGCGGAAGATGCCCATCTGCGTCGCGTCGTCGGCGCTGACCGGCTGCGCGGCGATGGTGATGTCGGCGTCGCGGTCGATGTGGGCCTCGACGAGCTCGGCGAGGTCCATGCGGTAGACGTGATCGCCGGCGAGGATCAGGTAGTACTCCGCCTCGAGATCGCGGAAGTGCCGCGCCGCCTGACGCACGGCGTCGGCCGTGCCCTGAAACCACTGTTCGCCTTCGGGTGTCTGCTCGGCGGCGAGCACTTCGACGAAGCCGCCGGAGAAGAGGTCGAGGCGATAAGTCTGCGCGATGTGGCGGTTGAGCGACGCCGAGTTGAACTGCGTCAGCACGTAGATGCGCTTCAGGCCCGCATGCAGGCAGTTGCTGAGCGCGATGTCGATGAGCCGGTATTTGCCGCCGATCGGGACCGCTGGCTTGGAGCGCTGGTGGGTGAGGGGAAACAGGCGCGTGCCGCGGCCGCCGCCGAGGATGATGGTCAGGACGTCGTTCATCGACCGACCATTCTACGCGACGGTCCGATCGCGCCCGGCGCGCGCCGGACATCCTCGCGCGAACAATTATTTACTCAGCCGTCCTGGGCCTGACATCGCCCCGTCACGCGCCGCGCACAGTATGGAGGTCGTTCGTCGGCGCCAGACGGTGGGAGGCGCAGGGCTGCAAGACCCCGGACACGATGATCCGGGCCGTTGCGGCCGACTCAGTCGCCGCCCACCGCCTGTCGCCGGACGATCCCGCCCTCGACCGCGTCGTTCCTCTCAGCCGACGGTCTTGAGTCAGCTCGCGTCGTTACAGGCCAGACGAGAGGTCGACATGAGAATGGACGCGCCCGGCCATCGCCACAGACAGGGCGGGGGCCCCACTCACCATGGGCCTCGATATTTCGCGACGATCCGTCAATTGCCCAAGTAATCAGGGCATCCGCTTCCAGTTCGTTACAGAGAGTTTACGCACGCCCCTGTTGGTACTGGGTTATTGATCGGGTG
Organism: Vicinamibacterales bacterium; assembly: GCA_035711465.1. Lineage (GTDB taxonomy): Bacteria > Acidobacteriota > Vicinamibacteria > Vicinamibacterales > SCN-69-37 > DASTCC01. The sequence goes on along the minus strand of DASTCC010000279.1, from coordinate 12,770 downwards.
CACGCTATTGCAAGGAGCTTCAGCCAACATGGTGACCCGCGAACGCAACCAGGAAGGACACACCCTCCGTTTCACGATTACCCGCGGAGATATCGGGTGGGATGTCCGTGAGGAGCGCGACAGCCAGGTCGTCTGGACGGCCAACTACACCGACTGGCACCGGGTCGAACGCGCGATGGCCGTATTCGAAATGGGACGGCCCGTCGCTCACTCCACGAACCGGTAGCCCAGCCCCACGACCGTCTCGATCTGGTTGCCCACCGGGCCGAGCTTCGAGCGGAGCCGGCCGACATGGACATCGACCGACCGGGTTTCGATGAACCGGTCGTAGCCCCACACCCGTTCGAGCAGACGATCGCGTGAGAGCACGCGGTTGCGGTTTTCGACGAGGCACTTCAGCAGCTCGAACTCACGTCGCGTGAGTTTGACGGGCTCGCCGTCCACTGCGACGGCGACGGCATCGAAGTCGGCGCGCAGGTGCGCGCCCTGATAGGTCGTCGACGGCGATTCCCCGGCCTGTCGGCGGCGCAGCAGGGCTCGGACGCGGGCGGCAAGCTCGCGAAGGCTGAAGGGCTTGGTGACGTAGTCGTCGGCACCGAGATCGAGTCCGGCGACGCGGTCCGACTCGCTGACGCGCGCCGTCAGCATGATGATCGGCAGGGCCGCCGTCGCCGGCTTGGCGCGGACCATCCGGCAGACTTCCAGGCCGCCGAGGACGGGCAGGTTCAGGTCCAGAATCATCAGGTCCGGCACCCGTCTGGCCACGGCCTGCAGGGCCGCATCGCCGCTGCCGGCGATTTCGACGGCCGTCTCGCCGCCGCGTTCCAGGGCATGTTTAATCAGCCCGGCGATGTCGGTCTCGTCCTCGACGACGAGGATGCGGGTCGGTTCAGCCACAGCCCTGGTCCTTTCGTTCCCGCGGGAGCCCGCGCGTATGTCGGCGGTGTGCATCGGGCATAGAGCGTAGGGGGCCGGGGTTTCCCGTCCGTGTCGCCGCCGTTAAATCGCGGTTACGACTGGCGGAGGCCCCGCCGTTGCCTGGCCGTTACAATTTCTTTGCTAAGATTTCGCCCGCCCGCGTCCGCAGGCGCGGGAGGGAGGCGTCGTGGCATTCAAGTTCAGTCTGATTCCGCGGGACGAGCAATTCTTCGAGCTCTACCGCGCCACGACGGCTGAGATCCAGAAAGCGGCGGTCGAACTCGAGAAGATGTTGAGCGTCGATCCGCCTGACGAGTCCCGGGCCGCGGTGATTCGCGACGCCGAGCACCGCTGCGACACGCTGACGCACGACGTCATTCAACGGCTCCATCGCACGTTCATCACTCCGTTCGACCGCGAGGACCTCTACGCGCTGGCGACGTCGCTCGACACGGTGATGGACGCCATCGACCAGGCCGCGGCGCTCATCGGCCTCTATCGCATCACCGAGCTGCCCGACGGCGCCCGCGAGCTGGCGCACATCGTGACCGCATCGACCGACAGCCTGCAGATGACGCTGGAAGCATTCGCGGCCAGCCGGCCGGTGCAGCCGCACGCCGTGGAGATCAACAGGCTCGAGAACGAGGCGGACCGCGCCTACCAGCAGGCGATCCGCAACCTGTTCGATCACGTCAAGGACCCGATCGCGCTCATCAAATGGAAGGACCTTCTCGACGTCCTCGAGCGGATTACCGACTGCTGCGAGGACGTCGCCAACGTCATCGAAGGCGTCGTCGTCAAGCACGGGTAGGCGATGGACGTCGCGCTGCTGACCATCAGCCTGATCATCGCGGTCGCGCTGGTCTTCGACTACATCAACGGGTTCCACGACGCCGCCAACTCGATCGCGACGGTGGTGTCGACGCGGGTGCTCTCGCCCGGCAAGGCCGTCGTCTGGGCCGCGTTCTTCAACTTCATCGCCGCGTTCGGCTTCGGGACGGCGGTGGCGAAGACGGTCGGGTCGGGGATGATCGAACTCGACGTCGTCACCTATTCGGTGATCCTCGGCGGGCTGATCGGGGCGATCAGCTGGAACCTGATCACCTGGTACTTCGGCCTGCCGACGAGCTCGTCGCACGCGCTCTTCGGCGGCTACGCCGGCGCCGCGGTGGCGCGCGCCGGCTGGTCGGCCATCATCGCGTCGGGCTGGACCAAGACGCTCATCTTCATCGTCGTCGCGCCGATGATCGGCCTGGTCGTCGGGTTGACGCTGATGGCCAGCATCTTCTGGCTCTTCCGTCACACGACGCCGTCGCGCGTCGACCGGTGGTTCCGCCGGCTGCAGCTGCTCTCGGCGGCGGGATTCAGCCTCATGCACGGCGCCAACGACGCGCAGAAGACGATGGGCATCATCACCGGCGCGCTCGTCGCCGGCGGCTATCTGGACACCTTCGAGGTCCCGTTCTGGGTGGTGATCGCGGCGCACATCGCCATCGGCCTCGGCACGCTGTCGGGCGGCTGGCGGATCATCAAGACGATGGGATCGAAGATCACCAAGCTGCAGCCGGTCGGAGGCTTCGCCGCCGAGACCGGCGCGGCGGTGGCGATCTTCATCGCTACCCACCTCGGCGTCGGCATCAGCACCACGCACACGATCACCGGCGCCATCGTCGGCGTCGGCGCGACCCGCCGGCTCTCGGCGGTACGTTGGGGCGTCGCCGGTCAAATCGTCTGGGCGTGGATCCTGACGATTCCCGCGTCGGCGCTGATCGGCGCGCTCAGCTACGCGATCGTCCGCGGCGTCGCCTCGCTGTTCTAAGCGCCGGCCGCGACCGCGCCGGCGGGAAGCCGAATCGAGACCACCGATCCGCCGCCGTCGCGCAGCCGCGCGGACGCCTTGCCGCCGTGCAGCTCGACGAGGTGCCGGACGATCGACAGGCCGAGGCCCGTCCCGCCCGGATCGCGCGTCCGCGATCGATCGACGCGATAGAAGCGCTCGAAGATGCGCGTGAGATCCGCTTCGGGAATGCCCGGGCCGCGATCGGCGACGGCAATTTCGATCTCGCGTCCGCGCCGCTGTGCGGTGATCTCGATCGTGCCGCCGTCCGGACTGTAATTGATCGCGTTCTCGAGCAGGTTGCGCAGGACGTCGTGCAGCTTTGCCGGATCCCCCGGTACGGTCGCCGCATCCGGGTCGATGGTCGTGACCACGCGCTGCTGCCGGGCTTGGATCTGCGGATCCATCTCGCGCTCGACCGCGGCGACGAGCGCAGGAATGCCGCACGCGACCCCTTCGAGCGGCTCCTGGCCGGCGTCGAGGCGCGCCAGCCTCAGCAGGTCGCGGACGAGCCGCTCCATGCGAAGCGCGTGGCGGGCGATGACCTCCAGGAACTTGCGCTGCTCGTCGTCGATCGACGCGCCGTCGAGCAGCGCTTCGACGTAGCCGCGGATGGCGGTCAGCGGCGTACGCAGCTCGTGCGAGACGTTGGCGACGAAGTCGCGCCGCACTTGATCGGCCCGCCGCGTCTCGGTGACGTCGTGGAGCACGAGCACCGCGCCGCCGCCGCGCTCGGCAGGCACGGGGACCACGCTGGCCATGTAGATCCGCCGGTGGTCGCGATCGAGCTCGACCTCGACGGCCGCCTTCGGCCGGCCGGCCAGGCTGGCGGCGAGCTGCTCGGCGATCGCGGGGTTGCGGACGACCTCGAGGTAGTGCCGGCCCTCAGAGGGTTCCGGCAGCCTCAGCATCGATCGCACGGCGGGATTGGTCATCACCAGCCGGCCGGCGGCGTTGACCAGGACGACGCCTTCGATCATGCCGCTCAGGATCGCCGTGGTGTGGGCCCGCTCGCGCGCCATGTCGCTCAGCTGTGAGCCGAGCGCGCGCGCGGTCGAGTCGAGCGTGTTGGCGACGACGCCAATCTCGTCGCCGCCGTAATCGCGGGCGGGCTGACTGAAATCGCCCTGGCGGTAGCGCTCGGCGACCGCGGCGATGGCCCGCAGCCGCCGGCTGAGCATCGCCGACGCCAGCCAGGTGACGAGCAGCGCGACGGCGAGCGCAACCCCGAGTCCGCCGAGCGCGTCGCGCCGCGCCGCCGCGACGCTGGCGTCGACGCCGGACAGCGGCACCGCGACACGGACCACGCGCACCGGGCCCGCGCGCACGGCCACCGCGGCGTACATCGTCGTCACGCCGGTCGTGCTGCTGTAGCGGAGGGCGACGCCGTGGCCGGCCGTGCGCGCGCCGACCACCTCGTCGCGGCCATTGTGATTGTCGACGGAGGCAAGCCCTTCACGCGAGACCTCGGAGTCGCCGATCACCGTGCCATCGTCGGCGATAAGCGTCAGTCGCCGGCTGGTCAGCCGGCCGAGCGTGTCAGCTTCCAAATCGGGGTCGGGCAGATCGGGCAGGCGCGCGAGCAGTTCGGCCGCCAGTCGGGCATCGCGGAGCAGGCCCTCGCGCGCCTCGGAAAGCATCGCCTCGCGCATCGCCGACGTCGACAGCCAGACGGCCACGCCGAGCGCGGCCGCGCTCGAGAGGAGCATGCCGGTGAAGATCTGCGTGCGGTGCGTCACGGCGTCGGGGGCGGGTCGTCGAGCCGATAGCCGAACTGCTTCACGGTGGCGATGGCGTGATTGAGAATCGGCAGTTTCTCGCGCAGGCGCCGCACGTGCACGTCGACCGTTCGCGTCCCGCCGGTGTACTGATAGCCCCAGACGTCGGTGAGCAGCACGTCGCGGGAGAGCACCCGGCCGCGGTGCTCGATCAGGTAGCGCAGCAGCAGGAACTCCTTCGCGGTCAACCGGACGTCGGTCTCGTCGACGGTCACCTTGTGCCGATCGAGATCCATCGTGATCGGTCCGTAGCGCAGCACCACGCCGGGCGCGGCCGCCGTGCGCTCGACGCGGCGCAGAATCGCGCCGACCCGAGCGACGAGCTCCTTCGGCGAGAACGGCTTGGTAACGTAGTCGTCGGCGCCGAGCTCGAGACCGCGCACGCGATCCGCCTCCTCGCCGCGCGCCGTGAGCATGATGATCGGCAAGCCCGCCGTCTGCTCGTCGTTGCGCAGCGCCTGGCAGACGAGCAGACCGTCGAGGCCGGGCAGCATCAGATCGAGAATGACGAGATCCGGCGGCTGCGTCTGGACCCGTCTGATGACCTCGTTGCCGGCCGAGAGCAGCTCGACGACATGACCGGCGCGCTCGAGCACGTGCTGAATCAGCTGGGCGATATCGCGGTTGTCTTCGACGACCAGGACGCGGGCCACGGCGGGATCTTATATGGAGCGCGTGACAATCGCCGTGCTGCTAAGCTGAGCTCCGATGCGCTACGTCTACGTCGTCGTCGCGCTCGCGGCGCTCGGCCTCGCGGCCGCCGTCGGTGTACCGCGGCTGATGCACGGGGATCGCGACCGGCGGTCCGTCGACAGCCCCTCGTCGGGCTACATACGATCGGCCGGCGGCACGCTGCACTCCGCGCACCTGAGCGTCCGTCTGTCGGCGACCGCCGACGTCCTCCCACCCGGCGGCGAGACCACGCTCGTCGCCGACGTGACGCCCAACCGCAACATGCACGTCTACGCGCCGGGGCAGGAGGGCTACATTCCGATTTCGCTCGTGATCAATCACTCGAATGCCTTCCGTGCGAAGCCACCCGAGTTCCCCCCGTCCGAACCGTACTTCTTCGCGCCGCTGAAGGAAACGGTTCAGGTCTTCGGAAAGCCGTTCCGGATCACGTCGGTGCTGACGATCGGCCGCTCGCCCGAAGTCGAGCGCCGCGCCGCCGCCGGAGACGCCATACGGGTCGCCGGCCGCCTGACCTACCAGGCGTGCGACGACGCGGTCTGTTATCGATCCGAGACGATGCCGGTGACGTGGACGATACGGCTGCGCAGGTAGGCGGCAGGCGGGCTGCAGGCTACGGGCTGCAGGCTACGGGAGGTTTCGGGTGTGCCTGTAGCCCGCAGCCCGCCTACAGTTCTCGCAAGCTCTTCGCTCTTCCGCTGATCAACACGCCGACCGTGAAGAGCGAGAGCATCAGGCCGTTGAGGGCGACCACGTGCGGGGCTGGGAACATCGTCGCCAGCGTGCCGGCGACGAGCGAGCCGAGCGGCCAGCCGCCGCGCAGGGAGACCATGTAGATGCTCACGACGCGGCCGCGGAGCTCTTCGGGCACCGCCAGCTGGACGATCGAGAAGCTGATCGAGAAGAGCGACATCGACGCGATCCCGGCGGCAAAGATCAGGACGTAGCTCAGCCACGGCGTCGACGACATCGCGAACGAGACGATCAGCACGCCGAGCGTGAACTGGATGCCGAGCATGACCCGGCCCATGTGCGCGAAGCGGCCGAGGCTGCCGATGAGCAGCGCGCCGACGATGGCGCCGAGCGCCTGCGCGGCCATCAGAAAAGACAGCTTCACGATCGCCGCGGCCGGATCCTCGAAGGTCAGCACTTCGCGCGCGAAGATCGGCAGGAACGTCGAGATCGGCATCGACAGGAACGTGCTGACGAACACGAGGATCGTCAGCGTCAGCATCAGCCGGTTGTGACGGACGTGGCTCAGGCCGCCCTTGAGCTCGGTCAGGATGTCCTTGCGCACCTGCGTGGCCGGCGGCGTCGGCGGCCGGATCATCGTCAGCGCGAGGACGACGATGAAGAACGAAGCGCTGTTGAGCAGAAAACACGCCGCCGTCCCCAGCCACAGCACGATGACGCTGCCGCCCATCGGCCCGAGCAGGCGCGAGAGATTGAACTGCGTCGAATTGAGCGCGATCGCGTTCGGCAGGTCCCGCCGCGGCACGAGCGACGGCAGGAGCGACTGGTACGCCGGTCCGCCGAACGCCTGGCCGAGCCCGGCGATGAACGAGAGCATCAGGATGTGCCAGACCTCGACGCGGTCGTAGTAGACCAGCACCGCCAGGACGAACGCGGCAATCGCCTGCACGTACTGCGATCCGGCGAGGAGCCGCCGCCGATCGTGCCGATCGGCCATCACGCCGCCGATCAGCATGAACAGGACGATCGGCAGCTGGCTGAGGAAGTCGTCGAGGCTGAGATAGAACGCCGACGAGTTGGTCAGGTCCGAGACCAGCCAGCTCTGGGCGAACTTCTGCATCCAGGTGCCGATGGTCGACCCGAGCGCCGCAATCCAGACGATGCGAAAGTCCCGATGCGTGAGCGCGCTGGCCACGCGCTGTGACCAGGTTCGGCTGTCTTTCAACTCAGCGGATGACTCCGCGGGATTAGCGCTCGACACGGGCAGTCCAGATGGTAATCGGCCAGACGTCGAATCGCTAATCCGGCTGGTCTTGCGCCGGCCTGAGCCCCCGCGACCCCGAGCCCCGAGCCTGTATATTTTCGGACGATTTTCGCCTCTTGATCGCCATCGCACTTTCTGCCATATTGTCAGCGAACAAAAGGCGAAACTATGGCGGCGGCGGTTCAGCATCTCGAAGGGTTGCTTCGAGCGCGGAAGCTCGACTCCACATTGCTGCGTCGGGGGCAATTCGACCCGGCGCCACGTGTCCGGACCACCGGCACCGCGGCGCTCGACGACGCGCTTCGCGGCGGCTGGCGGCAGGGCGAAATCTCGGAGGTCGTCGGCGGCCGATCGTCCGGCCGGACGACGACGATGATGCGGACGCTGGCGGCCGCCACGGCCCAGGGCGGCATCGTCGGCGTCGTCGACACGCTCGATCGATTCGATCCGGCTTCGGCCAGCGCCGCTGGCGTCGATCTGGCCCGCGTGCTGTGGGTGCGCGGCCCGACGTGCACGCCCGAAATGGCGCGCCCGGCGGTGATCGATCTTGCGCTCCATCAGGCGATCCGCGCGTTCGATCTGCTGGTGCGTGCGGGCGGATTCTCGGTGATCGTGCTCGATCTGGCCGATGTGCCGTCGTTGTTCCTGCGAGCGCTGCCGGCGACGACGTGGATGCGGCTCGCGCGCGCGAACGAATCACACGACACGGTCTGTCTGATCCTCGCCAGCGCGCCGGTCACGCGCAGCGCCGGCGGTGTGTCGCTCCGTCTCGAGGCGCGAAGCGTCTGGACGGGGGACCGCGCGCAGAGCCGCCGGCTCGGCGGCCTGGTGCTCAAAGCCACGCTCGGCCAGTCGCGCCTCGGCGTGGATCGGCTGCCGGACTGGACGCTCGGTCAGGTGCGGAGCGCGTAAATGGTCTGCTGTCTCGTCAGGACCGCGTCGCGCGACGCGCGTGGAGCATCATCGCCGTCGGTGCCGGGCGCGCTCGAAGCCGTCGCCCGCGCCTGTTCGCCTCGCGTCGCGCCCTGCGGCGACGACGTCGTCGTGTTCGATGCGTCGGGGCTGGCGCGGGTGCTGGGGCCGCCGGCCGACATCGCGAGAGAAGTCGTCGCGCTCGCCCAGTCGCGCGGCATCGTCGTCAACGTCGCGATCGCGAGCACGTTGACGTCGGCCTGGCTGCTCGCGCATGCGTGCACAGGCACGACGATCGTGAAGGCCGGCGAAGAAGCCGCGGCGCTGGCGCCGCTGCCGCTCTCGTGGCTGGCGATCGTCGCCGATCTTCAGACGGCGAGTCTGACCGGCGATGCGGGGCCGGACGCCGGTGATGCGCGCGTGACGCCGCTTCGGGGCGGCCGATCGCGCCGCACGTCGGGGCGTCACTACCGGATGGCGCCCGGGCCGCAGATCGTCCGCCAGCCTCAGCCGGTCGCGGCGCCTTCGCGGGCCGGCACCGTCGATGCGATCCCGCTCGACGTGCTCGCGCTGTTCGAGCGCTGGGGATTGCGGACGCTCGGCGACGTCGCCCGGCTCTCGCGGGCGGATCTGCGGACGCGGCTCGGCACGCTCGGCGCACGCCTGCATCAGGCGGCCTGTGGCGAAGACAGCGATCCGATGGTGCCAGCGGGCGAACGGCTGCGCTTTCGCGAGCGGCGCGAGCTCGAATGGCCCATCGACGGACTCGAGCCGCTGTCGTTCGTGCTGTCGGGCGCGTGCGAGGCGCTCGAGCACGCGCTCGAGCGGGCCGATCGCGGCGCGGTCACGGTGATCACGACGCTGCACCTGGTGACCAAGACGCGGCACGAGCGCACGCTCCATCTGCCGGCGCCGATGCGCGACGCGCGCGTGCTCCGCACGCTCATCGTCCTCGATCTCGAATCGCATCCGCCCGACGCCGGCATCGACGTCGTCGAGGTCGAAGTGCTCGTGGCGCCGGGACGGATCACGCAGGGCGGCCTGTTCACGCCGACGATTCCGTCGCCCGAGGATCTGTCGACGCTTCTGGCGCGGCTTGGCGCGCTCCTGGGGACGCGTCGGGTCGGTGCGCCGGTGGTGGTCGATTCGCACGACGAGCGCGAGTTCGCGATGGCCGCGTTCAACCCGCACCAGGCGGAGATGGCGAAGCGTCCGCGCGCATCAGCCGTTGGATCTGCGGATGGCGTCCGCCAGCAGGCGACAGCGAAGGCCATCCACAGGATCGAGGCTGGCGCCAGCGAAGTCACGACCGCGCATCGCGACGCGTCCGTGTCGTTCCGCCGGTTCAGGCTGCCGATCGCCGCGCGAGTCACCGTCGAGCGGGGCGCGCCGATTCGCGTCCAGCCGTCGGCGCGCGGGCTGCCGGGTGGCGTCGTCACATCGAGCGCCGGTCCGTGGCGATCGTCGGGCCGCTGGTGGTCGCTCGACGGCGCTCAGTGGGATCGCGACGAATGGGACGTCGAAATCGCCGCGAGCGGCATCTACCGCCTCACCCGCAGCCGCGCGAGCGGCCAGTGGGAAATCGAGGGCATGGTGGATTGAAGGTGCTGGGTGCTGGGTGCTGCGTGCACTAGTGCCCGGCAATCGAACCGCACCTAGCACCTAAGGTTAGCACTCAGCACCTAGCACCTAGCACTTAGCACTTAGCACCCAGCACCCAGCACCCAGCACAATCTCGTGTCGTATATCGAGCTCCACACCTCGTCCGCATTTTCGTTCCTGGATGGCGCGTCGCTGCCGGGCACGCTGATGGAGCGCGCTGCCGAGCTCGGCTATCCGGCGGTGGCGCTGCTCGATCGCGACGGCGTCTACGGCGCGCCGCAGTTCTATCGCGCCGCGAAGAAGGCGGGGATCAAGGCGATCGTCGGTGCCGAGCTCACGATCGGCGGGGCCCGGCCGGAGTCGGCGTGGACGCTGCCGGTGCTCGTCGCCGGGGCGCTCGGCTATCGCAATCTCTGTCGCGTCATCACCAAAGCGAAGCTGCGCGCGCCGAAAGGCGAGTTCCATCTGACGATGGACGACTTCGACGGGCACAGCGCGGGACTGATCGCGCTCGTCGGCCGGCAGGCGCTGCGCGCCGATCGGCATGGCGTCGGCGGGCTGGTCGATCGCATCGTCGGGCAGTTCGGGCGCGGCAACGTCTGGGTCGAGGTGCAGCGGCATTTCCGCCGCGACGAGCAGAGCGATCTGCAGTCGCTCGTCGATCTGGCGGCGGCGTTCCGCGTGCCGGTGATGGCGTCCAACGGGGTGCGCTTCGCGGCGCCGGACAAGCGGCCGCTCTACGACGTGTTGACGTGCATCCGCCTGAAGACGTCGCTGGCCGCGGCGGGGCGGCGGCTGTCGGTGAACACCGAGCGGTTCCTGAAGCCGCCGGAGCAGATGACGCGACTGTTCTCGGATCTGCCGCAGGCGCTCGCCGGCACCGAGGCGCTGGCCGAGCGGCTCGAGTTCACGCTCGCCAACCTCGGCTATCGATTTCCGGACTATCCGGTGCCCGCCGGCGAGACGCAGGCGTCGTTCCTGCGCCGGCTGACGCAGGTCGGCGCGCGCGATCGCTACCGGCCGTATCACGATCGGGCGCGGGCGCAGATCCAGCGCGAGCTCGATCTGATCGAGAAGCTCGATCTCGCCGGCTACTTCCTGATCGTCTGGGACATCGTCAACTTCTGCCGGCAGCAGCGGATTCTCGTACAGGGCCGCGGCTCGGCAGCCAACAGCGCCGTCTGCTATGCGCTCGGGATCACCGCGGTCGATCCGGTCGGCATGGAGCTGCTGTTCGAGCGCTTTCTTTCCGAGGAGCGCGGCGAGTGGCCGGACATCGATCTCGATCTGCCGAGTGGCGATCAGCGCGAGCGCGTGATCCAGTACGTCTACGAGCGCTACGGCAAGCTCGGCGCGGCGATGACGGCGAACGTCATCACCTACCGCGGCCGCAGCGCCGCGCGCGAAGTCGGCAAGGTGCTCGGGTTGAACGCGGAGGAAATCGATCGGCTGGCGCGACTGATGAGCCAGTTCGAGTTCGTCGACCCGGAAGAGACGATCGCGCGCCACCTGCGTGAGTCCGGCCTCGATCCCGACGACCGCCGCTACCGCCAGTTCGCGACGCTCTGGGCCGAGATGCAGGACTTGCCGCGCCACCTCGGCCAGCACTCGGGCGGCATGGTCGTCTGCCAGGGCCGTCTGGACGAGGTCGTGCCGCTCGAAAACGCGACCATGCCCGGACGCGTCGTCGTGCAATGGGACAAGGACGATTGCGCCGATCTCGGGATCGTCAAGGTCGATCTGCTGGGGCTCGGGATGATGGCGGCGCTCGAAGAAGCGATTCAGATTGTGAATGGGGAAGGGCTGACTTCGTCGGCCGGCTCGGGGCTCGGGCCTCGAGGCTCGGGGCCAGAACCCTCAAGCCTCCAAGCCTCCAAGCCTCCATGCCTTCACACGAAGCTGGACCTCGCGCACCTGCCCCCTGATGATCCGGCCGTCTACCGCATGCTGCAGGCGGCGGACACGGTGGGCGTGTTCCAGGTCGAGTCGCGCGCGCAGATGGCGACGCTGCCGCGGCTCCGGCCCGAGCACTTCTACGATCTCGTCGTCGAGGTCGCGATCATCCGGCCGGGGCCGATCGTCGGCAACATGGTGCACCCGTTCCTGCGGCGGCGCCGTGGCGACGAGCCGGTGACCTACGCGCATCCGGCGCTCGAGCCGGTGCTCAAGCGCACGCTCGGCGTGCCGCTGTTCCAGGAGCAGCTCTTGCGGATGGCGATGGTCGTCGCCGGGTTCAGCGGCGGCGAAGCCGAAGAGCTGCGCCGCGCGATGGGCTTCAAGCGATCGATAAAGCGGATGCAGCAGATCGAGACGCGGCTGCGCGACGGGATGGCGAAGAACGGCATCACCGGCGAGGCCGCGGATCAGATCGTGCAGTCGATCACGTCGTTCGCGCTCTACGGCTTTCCCGAGTCGCATGCCGCCAGCTTCGCGCTGATCGTCTACGCGAGCGCGTATCTCAAGGCGCATTACCCGGCGGCGTTCTACACGGCGCTGCTCAACAACCAGCCGATGGGCTTCTACCACCCGGCGACGCTGGTCAAGGACGCGCAGCGGCGCGGCGTGCGGTTCACGCCGGTCGACGTGCAGATCTCGGCGTGGAACTGCTTCGTCGAGGCCGACGGCGCGGTGCGGATGGGGCTGCGTTACGTCAAGGGGCTCCGCGACGACGCGGGAGCGCGGATCGGACGAGCCGTCCGCCCGCCGGATCTCGAGTCCGGACGCTTTCGATCGATCGACGATCTCGTGGCGCGCGCCGGCCTGCGCCAGGACGAAGTCCGGTCGCTCGCCGAGTCGGGCGCGCTGGCGGCGTTCGGCAAGGATCGGCGCACGGCGCTGTGGCAGGCGGAGCGCGCCGGCCGTCCGGCCGGTCCGCTCCTGCACGATCTGCCCGACGAGGGCGGCGAGGACGCGCGGCCGCTGCCGTCGATGTCGATGATCGAGCGCGTCCACGCCGACTACGAGCGCACCGGCCTGACCATCGGCCCGCACCCGATGGCGCTGGCGCGCGCGGCGCTGGCGCCGCGCGGCGTCGCGCGCGCGTCGGACCTGCTGCGCGGACGCGCCGGCCGCCGCG
>DASTCC010000278.1:0-31571 GCA_035711465.1 Vicinamibacterales bacterium | reverse complement strand
AGCCCCTCGGAATAATGATGGACGTAGCTCACGCTAGAAGGCATACCGCACAAGTAATAGATGCCGTCGGCGAATAGCTGTACGGCCTCGAGACCGTCATCAAGCTCTCGCTCGCGGCGCTGTTGAGCGGCGGCCACGTGCTGCTCGAGGGGAACCCCGGCCTCGGCAAGACCGAGCTGGTCAAACGCCTCGCGCGCGTCCTGAACCTGAAGGCGGGGCGCATTCAGTTCACGCCGGATCTGATGCCGGCCGACATCACCGGCACCCTGATGCCGACCGGCAACGGCGGGCTGCGGTTCCAGAGCGGGCCGATCTTCACGTCGCTGCTCCTCGCCGACGAGATCAATCGCGCGACGCCGAAGACGCAGTCGGCGATGCTCGAGGCGATGGCCGAAAAGAAAGTCACGGTGCTCGGCGAAGAGCACGCGCTGCCCTCCCCCTTCGTCGTCCTCGCGACGCAGAATCCGATCGACCACGAAGGCACCTACACGCTGCCTGCGGCTCAGGCCGACCGATTCATGTTCAAAGTGCGGATGCCGGTGCCCGACGGCCCCACGGTGAAGCGGATCGTGCGCAAGCGCGCCGGTGCGGGCGCGCCCGATCCGGAGGACGAGTCCACGAACGGGTCGAAGGCGAATCTCAAGTATTACGATCTGCCGGGCGATGCGCGCGCCGCCGAATCGCTGGTCAGCGAGATCTCGGCGCTGATTCGAGCGATCGCGCCGCTGCCCGCGGTCGAGGCGCACGTCACCAACCTCTTTCTCGCGACGAATCGCTCGTTCTCGAACCTCGCCAATCCGTCGGGGACGCGCGCCGAGATCGAGAGCGCCGCGCGGCGGATCCAGTACGGCATGAGCCCGCGCGCGGCCGGCGACATCATGCTCGCGGCGAAAGCTTGGGTGTGTCTTTCGGACACCGACGTGCAGTACGTCGCCGCATCGCACCTCCAGGCCGTGGTCGTGCACGCGCTGCGCCACCGGCTGCGCCTGTCGCTCGACGACGACCACGCGGACGACGTCGACAGCGATCCTGACGCCCGGCTCGACGACGCGATCCGCCGGCTCTGTCTGCTCACGGCACCCAAGGACTCGGCCTATGACACGCTCTGGCAGCGCTGTTACGCCTGAGGCATTGCCGATCGCCTCGTCGCAGCTGGATCGCTACCGGCTGCGACTGCGCCAGCGCGATCGTGGAACGGTCACCGGTGCGCACCTCATCCGTCAGCGCGGACAGAGCCTCGAGTTCCGCGAGTTTCGGCCGTACCTGCCCGGCGACGACGTCCGCCACGTCGACTGGCGCGCCTCGGCCCGTCATCATCGCCGCGACGAGCTGGTGGTGCGCACGTTCGAGCACGAGGTGCAGACCCGTGTCGTCATCTCGATCGACACGCGCGCGACGATGCGATTGCCCGAAGTGGCGTCCAAGCTGCACATCGCTCGCTGGTTCGCGGAGGCGATGGCCTACATCGCCGGTCGATCGGGCGACGCGGTGGCGCTGCACGCGCTCGGCCGCAGACAGGTCGTCGAACTGGGGACGTCTGCGGATCGCGGGCGCATCCGTCACGCGCTGCAGCGTCTGACCGCCCCCGCCGCGAACGGCCGCGTGGCGTCCGAAGCTCGCTCAGCGGTCACGCGAGCGAAGGAGGGGACCGCGCTGGAGCGTGCGCTGCCGCCGGGCAGCGTCTGGCTCGTGCTCACCGACCTCTACCACGCGGACGACGCCGACGTGACGGCGCTGGCCGCGCGCATCCGCCACGCGCAACAAGGATCGCGCTGGGTCGTCGTCGTCGACTTCGACAGCTGGCCGTGCGAGACGCACCGCGTCGGGCACGGCCTCCGTCGCCTCGACGGTCCGGGCGTCTCGTCGCCCGAACTGCGCGTCCGGCTGACGGCGGACTTACTCGACGACGTCAAGGGACGGATCGACGAGCGGAAGCGCCGCTTCGATCGCGCCGCGACCGCGGGAGGCTACGAGCGTCTTCGCTGGACGTGGCCGGCGGAAGCCGATCCGGCGCCGAGCGCCATCTTTCGCGACCACTTCTTCGGGCAGGAGATCGTGCGTCGCCTCGTGATGCCGGACGGCGCGCGATGATCTACGTGTTCGCGGCCTTCGCGGCGGCGCTGGTCGTCATCTACATGGCGAGGCCGAACTTCCGCCGCGCCGTGCTGTCGGCAGCGCTGTTCTTCCGCGACGATCCCGTGCTCGGATCGACGAGCCGGATCGCCTGGAGCACGCCGCGGGCGACGCCGCTCTTCTTCCTGCAGATGGCGGTGCTGCTGCTCCTGCTCTTCGCCGTGCCGCACGGTCCCGCGGCCGCGGTGATGGAGCGGTCGAGCAAAACCGGCGTCCGCGTGCTCGTCGATCGGTCGGCGAGCATGACCACCCGGCTCGACGGCAGCACGCGCGCCGATGCGGCCGTCGCGGCGCTTCGCTCGGTCGCGGCGCCGCAGCAATCCGCGATTGCCTGCTTCACGCTCTCGGCCTTCGACCTCGAGCTCGTCACGATTGCCGAGAACGTCACGAGCCTCGGCGACCTGCTGGATCTCGTGTCGGCGATCGAGCCCCGGCCGCTCGGCACCGAATTGTCGCTCGTTCAGCGCGCGCTCGCCTCCACCGGCGCTTCAGCGAAGGAAGAGGGCTTGCCCTCCGTAGCTTCAGCGAAGGAAGAGGGCTTGCCCTCCGGAGCTTCAGCGAAGGAGGAGGGCTTGCCCTCCATAGCTTCAGCGAAGGAGGGATGCGCGACCGGCGCGACGATCGTGGTCACCGACATGCCGGCGCCGCCGTGGATGGACGGGCCGGATGGTCCGGCCTCGCGCGGCGACGTCTGGATCGACGTGTCACAGCCAGCGGCGAACGCCGGGATCGTCGACGTCGTCGACGACCGCGACCGGGTGAGCGGCGAGGTGCGAGGCGTGCGAGTCGTCGTCGGCGCGTTCGGCGACATCGCTGCGTCGAACGTGACGCTCGACGTGCGGTCGCCCGATGGCGCCGTCCGCACGCACCGCGTCGAAACGTGGGACGGGCCGAACGGAAGCCTGGACGTGAAGCTCCCGCTGCCCGGCCGCTACGCGTTCCGGATCACGCCAGCCGGCGCCTACCGCTACGACGACGAAGCGGAGATCGACGTGCCGCGATCGGGTCCGGTTCGCGTCGATTGGCGGGTCGGCCGTCGTGAATGGCTGACGCGATTGGGATGGACCGCCGATCGAGACGATCCAGAGCTCCGCGTCGTGCCGACGATCGAGATGCTGGACTCGCGTCCGGCCATCGTTCTGGGGTCGGGCTACGAGCCGCGCCGCGGATCGGCGCAGCCGATCACGACGTTTCTCGAAACCAGCCCGCTCGTCGCCGGGCTGAACCTCGACGTCGCCGAGCAGAGCGGGATGAAAGGGACGCCGTCGCTGCCGCCAGGGTTCAACCCGGTGCTGAGCGGTCCCGAGGGCGCGATCTGGATCGCCGAGCGTGCGACGCCCGTCGCCGCGTACGTGCCGGGGCTTCCGCTCGACGGCGACGACAACGTGGCCCGGTTCTCGTCGACGGTCTTTCTCAACGCTGCGCGCTGGATCCTGGAGCGGCGTCCGCGGCCGCCGCTCTTCACGCTGACGTCGCCGGAGCAGCCTGAGCCGGCGGGCACCCGCATAGCGCTCCATCCGGGCGAAGGCCACACGGCACGGATGCCGCGATCCGTCGGCACGTTCGATCCGCGCGCGCCGCGCGAACAGCAGACCGAGCGGCGACTGCCGCTCTGGCCATGGCTGGTCGGCGCGGCGGCGCTGGTGTTTCTGGCCGAGCGCGGTCTCGCGCTGGTGCGAGGCGCCCAATGAGGTTGGTTTTCGCGCCCGCGTACACGTGGCAGCTCTGGCTCGCGGCGATCGTCGTCGCCGCGGCCGGCGCCGCGCTCGTCGCGGCGCGGTGGCCGCTGGCGCGGCGTCACCTCGGCACCCGGCGAACGACGCAAGCCGTCGTCACCTCGGGCACGGCGGTCGCGGCGGCCTTTCTCGCGATCGCGCTCGCGGCGCCGACGCTCGAGCGGCGCGGTCAGCGTTCCAGCTTTCACGTGGTCGTGCTCCTCGACGTCTCCGACAGCATGACGCGCGCGTCTGGCGGGCTGACGCGCGTGCGCGCGACCGCGAGCGAGCGGCTTCGCTCGGCGACGGCGGCCGCTGACCCGACCGCGACCGCGGAGGTGCTCACGTTCCGCTCGGACGTCGCTGCCTTCGGCCGGCCCGTGCCGCTGAACGATATCGCGGACCGATTCGACGAGCTTCCCGAAAGCGCGTTCGCGGTGGGACCTGGCAGCAACATCGCCAACGGTCTCGTCGGCGCCGCCAACGCGATCGAGCGAAACGGCGGCCGCGGCGCGGTGGTCCTGGTCAGCGACGGCAACGAGACCGACGGCGACGGCCTGGCGGCGGCCGCGCAGCTCGCCGCGCGCGGCATCGCGATCCACGTGCTGCCGATTGCGGCGGGCGCACCGGCGCTCGGCATCGTCTCGGCCAATCTGCCCGCCTACGTCGACGCCGGCAGCGAGACCTACGTCCGCGGCGTGATCGGCAATGCCGGCGGCGCGACGCAGGCGGCGACGCTCGAGCTCGCCGCGCATACGCGATCGCAGGGACGACCCGATGGCGACGCGCTCGAAACGCGGCGGGCGATCGAATTGACCGGCCGTCAATGGGCCCAGTTCCGGACGCCCGTGGTGTTCGCTCAACCGGGGCTGCAATTCGTGGACGTCGCCGTCGAAGGCCTGGGCCGCGTCGAGCGGCGGCGCCTGTTCGTGCACGTCGAGCGAGCGCCGCGCGTGCTGGCGATTGGCGACACCCGATGGACGGCCGCATTCCCCGCGGGCGCGATCGACGCGGTACGGATGGAGCCGTCGGCACTGGGACCGTCCGAGCCGATCGAGGACTACGACGCGATCGTGATCGACGGCACACCCGCCGCGGCGTTCGCGCCGGGTGCGCTGGCGCGGATCTCGGAGGCAGTGGCGTCGCGCCGGACCGGCCTGTTCGTCGCCAACGGCGCGCACAGCGGATCGCCGCTCTCGGCGACCACCCTGATGTCGTACGACGAGACGCCGCTCGCGCCGCTGCTGCCGCTCGTCAGCGAGGCCCGCGCCCGGCAGGGCGGCCCGCCGCCGCGTCACCTGGTGATGCTGATCGACACGTCGGGATCGATGTGCGGCGGACCGCTGCTGACCGCGCAGCAGATCGCCGCGTCGATCGTCGATCGTTACCTGCGGCCACACGACCTGCTCGACCTGATGGCGTTCACGACGTCGGCGTCGGGCCGTCTCACCGCCGAGCCGATGACGCCGCAGGGCAAGGCGCGCGCCATCGACGAAATCCGGCGCCTGACGTGCGACGGCGGCACCGATCCTCAGGAAGCGCTGCAGCAGCTCGCAGCGCGGCGATTGAAGAACTGCGGGCTCCTGTTCTTCTCCGACGGCGGCTTCGGCCCGCTGCGGCAGCTCTCGCAGTACCGTCCCGATTGCCGGACGACGGCGTTCGGCATCAGGCCCGAGCCGTTCGCGTCCAACGAACCGATGAGCGCGCTGGCCGATCCGATTCACGTCGAGTCGGGCTTCGATCCGCAGCGGGTCAAGATCCCCTACTTCGATCAGGACGAGAAGAACCATTTCTTCGAGCCCGGCGGCTACACCGCCCTGTCGATGAAGCACGTCCTGCCGAGCGGCTTCGCGATGGCGGTGCCCGAGATTCCGCTCGAAGGCACCGCCACGACCTCGCCGAAAGACGACGTCGTGCCGGTGGCGGTGCGGCCGAAGCTGACCGATCCCGTGCTCGCCTACCGCGAGAGCGGCACCGCGAACGTCGGCGAGCTGACCACGGCGTTTCCGGCGGCGTGGATCGGACGCGCCGACGGGCGCGCCGCCATTCGTCAGTGGATCGAAGCCGTGCTGCCGTCGGTGAGCAGCCGCCGCTATACGTTCCAGCTCACCGCGCAGGGGCACGACCTCGAGATCGACATCGCGCTGGCGCCGGAAGGCGATCGCCTCCCCGAGGTGGATCGGATCGACGCGTCGGTGGAGATGCCGGGCGCGCCAGCGCTCGAAGTGTCGGTGCGCAGAGACGACGAAGCGCCGGCGACGTTCCGCGCCAGGCTCACGCTGCCGCCGTCCGACCGCGCGATCGACGGGACGCTCGTGCTCAAGGAGTCGGGACCAGGTGCGCTGGTGCGGCCGCAGCGGATCCCGATGCTCGTGCCGCCCCGGCAGCCGCTCTCCGGACGCCGCGTGGCCGAGTCGTACAGCGCCGGATTAAACGAGCCGCTGCTGCGGGCGATGGCGTCAGCGGGAGGCGGCAGCTTCGATGCGATCGAACGGATGAGCGGCGTTCGCCCGCTCGCCGCCGGCGGCCGCGTCGATCTCTGGCCGTTCGCGGCGGCGCTCGGCTGCCTCGCGTATCTCGCGGCCATCCTGGCGCGGCGGGTGGATCCATGACCCCCCATATCCTCGACGTCGACGCCGAGGATCTGAGGGCCGCGACCGCGGCGCTGCAGCAGCTGGCGCTCGCGCTGTTCGACGAGCTGTTCGCAGACGGCCCCGGCCTGACCGCCGAGCGCTGGTTCGCCTCGGCCGAGGCGCGTGCCCTGGATCGGATTCCGTTCACGCGGCTCGACTGGCGTCGCCTGGTTGCGCGCGCCGCGCCCTCGCTGACCGACGCGGTCACCCATCGGAAGCGCTGGGCGCGCTCGTCGGCGAAGCAGCTGCGGTGGTCGGACGGCGCGATTCGGGCCCGCCTGGCGCTCGAGGCCCACGGCGCCGACGGTCTCCTGATCCCCGATCGCCTGCTCGGCCTCGTCGCCCGAGCGGCCTGGGAGGCTCCGGAGTTCCGGGTGCAGGCGTCCACGCGCGTGCTCGATCACTTCCGCTCCAGGCTGATCGCGCCGGGCGAGGGATTCGCGGCGCCGCGCATCGCGCCGGAGCTGGTCTGGATGATCGTCGCGACGGCGCGCGTCGTGCCGCCGACGCTGGTGCGGCTCGGCCTCGGGCACCGCGCCCAGCGGCGCGCGCTCGCGCGGCTGCAGCGCTTCGCGCACGGACTGCTCGACGAGACGCAGCTGCCCGACGACTTCTGGTCGCACTGGATCGCGTGGCACGTCGAGCGGCGCTACGGCCAGCGCGCGGCGCTCGGACCCGAGTGGCACTCGCGCTTCGGCGCGGCCGATCGGCCCGACGCGGTCAGGATCGCGCGCCGGCACGATTCGATCGAGTCGTCGGCGTCGTGGACGATGCCGGAAGCGCTCGCCGCGGCGTACGCGGCCTGGTATCCCATGGACAGGAGTGTGGCGCGTGTTCGAACCGACCCGCGTGCTTGACATCGTCAACGCCCACTACCGCACGCTGCAGGAGCTGCAGCGCGTGCATCGCGAGCTCGATCGCCGGTTCGCCGGACTCGAGGACGCGACGCTGGCGCTCGTGCTGTCGGCCGCGAGCGGCGAGCCGCTGCTGCTCGTCGGGCCGCCGGGCACGGCCAAATCGATGCTGATCAGGACCTTCTGCGAGCTCGCCGGCGTCGATCGCGAAGGCAGCGGCTCGCGCTATTTCGAGTACCTGCTCACGCCCTTCACGGAGCCGGGCGAGCTCTTCGGCTTCTACGATCCCAGCAAGCTCACGAGCGAAGGCCGGCTCGAGCGGATTCACGCCGACGCGATGATGCAGAGCGCGCACGTGGTCTTTCTCGACGAGGTGTTCAAAGGATCGAGCGCGATCCTGAACGCGCTGCTGTCGTTCATGAACGAACGCGCGTTCTACGATCGCGGCGAGCGGCACCGCGTGCCGATGCAGTGCCTGTTCGCGGCGACCAACGAGCTGCCCGACTCGGACGAGCTCCACGCGATCTGGGATCGCTTCACGCTGCGCTGCCGGGTGGACAATGTCGCCGCCGATCGCGGCCGCATCCAGGACATGCTGGCCAAGGCGTGGCCGCTCACCTACTCCGCGGAGACGCGGGCGCCCGCGGCGAAGCATCTGCTGAACGATCTTCAAGCGCTGCGCGACACGATTCGAGGCGCCGCCGGTGTCTTCGACCCCGGGAACGACGCGCTCGGCATCGTCACCCAACTGGTCGAGCTGGCGCGCACGCACGGCTTGTCGCAGGTATCGAACCGCCGCATGGTCAAGTTCGTGTACGTGATGCTGGTGCATCGCGTCTACGACTGCGTCCGCACCGGCGAGACCAGCGCCGCGGCGATCGCGCTGCGGCCCGAGGATCTCCGGCTGCTCCCGGCGTACTTCCTCGACCAGGAAACGCATGAAGAAGGCATCCGTCAGCTCCACGCCGCCATCGCCGACTGGCATGCGGAGCGTTCCGCCGTCGCATGATCGATCTCCGCCTGGTGCCTCCGTCGGTATGGAGTCCCGAGACCGCGCGCCACGCCGGGTCCGGGAACGCGAGCGATCCGTGGTGCGATCCGGGCCAGCTCGCCCATGCGGTGCTCTGGACGCTGCAGGACGCGCACGTCGGCATCACGCCGAAGCTCGCGCACGAGATCGGCCGGCTGCTGGCGCGGGCTGGCCCCCCGCAATCAAGCGCCTGGTCGACGCTCTTTCGCCGGCTGCAGGAGCGGCTGCCGCGCACCGGCCGGTCGGGCATCATCGCGGGCAGCGCTCCGGTCTACGTCGTGCAGAACCTCGTCAGGCCGATCGTGCGCGCCGCCTGCGCCGAGATCGGCTACACGTGTCTTCTCTGCCAGGACGAGGTCGACGACGCCGTCAGCGCCGATGAGTACGCGGCGTACGGCGCCAGGCTCGAGCGCATCGCGTCGCGGATCGTGGCGGAGCTCGCCGCCGCGCCGCTCTTCGCCGCCGAGCACGGCAACGTGGTCGCCGCGCTCTCCGAGCCGTCGCCCGAGTTCCGATCCCGCGTCCGCGTGCCGCAGATCGATCGTAAGAGCCTGGCGCTGCTGCTCGGTCTCGACGCCGAGGTCCATTTCCGGGAAGGCGCGTCGCGGTCGACGCCCACGCCGAGCTACGTGCCGAAACGGCGTCCGGCCGCGGCCGCGCCTGACGGTCGCGTCGAGGGCCTGCGTCAGGGACGCGGCGAAGGTCAGCTCGGGTCGATGGTGCTGAGCGAGTTCCTGAATCCGCCGCTGGTGCTGATCGATCGGCTGCTCAACTCCGGGTACCTGGTGCACGAACGGCGGCCGCGGCGCGCGAAGCTGCGCGACGCGCTGATCGTCGGCCTGATGCCGCACGAAGTGCGGGCGACGCCGCAAGGCGCTTTCGCCAAGGCCTGCTGGGCCGACTGCATGGCCCGGCTGGCGCGCCGCCTGGTATCGGCGCGGCTTCGCGACAGCGAGTTTCGCTGGATCGAAGGCGATGCCGCCGGCCGCGCGCGGCGCGCGGCGTTCCCGATCGGCGACGTGCCGGCCGATCTCGCCGCCGGCCCGCACGCCGCGTTCCGCGATGCTTTTCTGACGCTGTCGCGCTGGGTGCCGGACTACTTCGAGACCCGCGCCGGCTTCCACCCGCTGCAGGCGGAGACGATCGCGAACGTCGACGAGTGGGTGGTGGCCGCGTGGGCCGCTCACGTCGATCGCGTCGACAGCTTCTCGTTCGTGCACGTCATGGTGTTCCATCCGCCGATCGAGGACGAGCGCGGTGCGGCATCCGAGAGCGCCCGCCGGCTGGGAACGCTGCGCGCCGGTCTGCGCCTTGGCTACCGCCGCCGGCGTCAGGCGAGCGTCACGTATGTGCCCGGCGATCCCGATCGCGACACGCGATGGCACTTCGGCTCGGACTCGGATCCTTATCGCGCCCTGACCCCGATGTCGTCCGACGGCGCCGCAACGCTGGCCGGCGCCCTGCAATCGTCGTGGCTCGATCGGCTGACCAAGGACATCTGGCATGGGTGATGTCTATCGCTCGCATGCGTGCACGGCGAGCGGCGGCGCGAGCGAGCGCAGCGAAGCGAGCCACGCGAACGGAGCGCGCCGACGAAGCGGCGCGCGAGAGAGCGTGTCAGGGGGTCCGGGGGACAAAGTCCCCCCGCCAAGACTGGACATATGGCATGGGTGACGTCTATCGATCGCACGCGTGCACCGAGCGCGAAGCGCTGGAGCGGCTCGCCGCTGAAGCGGAGCTCGGCCCCGATCGCCTGTCGCTGGCGCGGATCGACTTCGACGCGAGCATCCATCGCCGCATCACGCTGTGGCTGCCCGACGTCGTGGGGCAGTCGCATCCGCCCGCGTCGGCGGTCGGCCTCGACGAAGGGCTCGCCCGTCTGCTCGTCAACGGCACGGCCGATCCGCGCCGCGCCGCGGCGCCCTCGGGCGAACGGCTGTTCATGTCCACCCGCGTCAGCGCCGACGCCGTCGTCGCGACGCTTCGACGCCTCGAGCGCTTCGCCACGCCGGCGCGGGTGGCGCGGCTGCAATCCTCGACGGGCGCCTACGACGATGTCTGGCTGCTTCACGTGCTCGTCGATCGCGGGCGCCATTCGGGCTTCTCCGGACTGGAGGCGCTCGGGCTCTTCGAGGCGTGGCAGTCGTTCAGCGCCTATGAATCGGAGGGGTGCCGGCTGTTTCTCACCGCCGGCGTGCCGATCGCCCGCGATCTGCTGCCGCCGTTGTGGCGTCTGATGTCGAATGAGAACGCCGCCGCCCTGCTCGCGCTGGCGCCGCAGGGGCCGCGCGACGAGCGCTTCTACGTCCTTGCCCGGACGGATGACATCGGCGCGAGCTTCGAGCGGATTGCGCTTCCGCCTCTCGCCTTCGTCGATTCGATCGAGGTCGGCTTCGCGCTCGACGCCTCGGTGCGCGTCGCCTCGCCTGGCCGCGGCGCCGAGCCGGCGAATCTGGCGCAGCACCTGCGCGACCGGGCGCCGTCGCGCGGCTACCGGCTGACGCTCGAGAGCACGCGCGCGATCGAGGAGGCAGGGCGCGATCTCGATCGGCTGCGCAGCCAGCAGGCGTACCTCGCGCAGCGCGTGGCCTACGCCGAGAGTCTCCACCGCCCGCGTCCGCGTCTGCTCCGCTTCACCACGGGACAGCTCGCCGCGCTCGCGCACACGATCTACAGCTTCGCGCCCGACTCGCTCTTCCGCGCGCGGCCGCACCTGCGCTACGCGTTCCGCGCGACGCCGCACGAGCCGGTCGGCCGGCATTACCTCTGGGTCGATCCCGAGGCCGTCAGACGGACGCCGGATCCGCTGCCCCTCTACGACAACACGCCGCCGATGCGCTTCTGGCTCGACCCGACCTGGGGCCGCCATTACCACGACGACGGCGGCGGCGCCGGCTGCGTGTTCGTGCCAGAGCACACCGCGCTGGCGCCGCCGCTCCACTCGTGGGTGCCCGGCGACATCGACGAGCACCTCCGGCGTGTGTTTGCACGATCCGAGGACCAGGCCGGGGCCGGCGCCGTATACGTGCTGGATCGCGAGCCCGGCGACGCCGGCGGGCTCGAGTTGACGGTGTTCGAGCGCGAGGCCTTCATGCCCATCGACGCCTCGGTCAACTGGCTCAACGACAACATCACCGCGGCCGGCCGCATCGACGTCGCCGATCTCGTGCGCGACGCCGCTGCCGCCACGCGCGCCGATCTGCTCGATACCGCTGCCGCCGGCGCGGCCGCGTCCTCCCGCCGGGACTTCCGGCTCGAGGCCGCGCGCACGCGCGAGCGCTTCCTCAAAGACCTCGACGCCGTGATCAGCACGATCAACCGGTGCACCTTCGAAGTGCTGCAGCGCGCCCATCTCGCGATCGACGGCATGAAGAGCCTCGACCACGACATGGACGGCCTCGCCGACATCCGCGAGCGATCGAGGGGCATCGCCTCGGTGAGCGATCTCCTGAACGGCGTCGACGGCGTGACGAGAGCGCTGCGCGATCGCGTCAGCGCGCTCGAGCACGAAGTCGGCGAGGCGCTCCGGCAGGCCGAAGCGCAGTCGGAGAACGAACAGCGCCGCATCGAATCGTTCATCCAGTCGCTCGAGGACCGGCGCGCCGACCTGCGCCGCCGCCTGCACGGGACGAACTGAGCCACGGCCGATGGCGATTCGATATCGAAACCGCGCGCGCCGCTACGAGCGGATGCTCTCGAGGATCGAGAACACCCGCCGGACGATCGCCGGACACCGGCAGTCCGCACTGGAGCAGGAAGCCTGGTGGCGGCGACACGGCGGCACGCTCGACGCCTGGCGGAGCGCGGTCGCCGAACAACAGCACCGGCAACTGCACGTCCGCCCGACGGTCGAAGCCGATCGCTTCCGCCGGTGGACGTCCCGGCTGCGGTGGCACCCGGCGATGCTGCGGCTCCGTCTGCAGTGCTGGTGGCTGTCGCTGAGGCTCGCCGTGCGCGGCCGCGGCAGAGGCCCGACGCGATGAGCGATCGCTTCGTCCGCCTGAAATCGCCCCTGCTGCGGGCGCGCGAAGGCCGGATCGATCCGGCTACGCCAGGCATTCTTCGCCGCCGCCGCATCGCGATCGCCGTCCTTGTCGCGCTCGGGGCCGCTCTGGTCTTCCTGATCAGATCCAACCGGCTGCCTTCGCCGGCGCTGGACGTGCTCTACGTGCTGCACGACGCGATCGCGCTGCCGGTCTGGGGCTACAGCTGGACGCGCTTTGCTCCGTACGCGCTCACGTGGTGGAGCCTGGCCGGCATCGCGCTCGTCGTCTGGCTCGCGACCTTCCTCACCCGGCGGTCCGCGGTGCGCGCTCTACACGCGCGCCTCTGCCGCATCGTCGTTCTTCACGCCGTCGCCCGATCGAACGGTTGGTCACGACACGTCGCGCGGCTCACGACCTGGGTCGACTGGCTGGCGGCGCGGGGGCTCGCGGCCGAGCTCCTCAAAGACGTCGTGCGTCTCGAGCAGACCGCCGCGCTGATGGCGATCGTCGACGGCTCGACGCTCGACGACGACGCGGCGCGGCAACTCGTGCGGCTCACCGATCTGCTGGCGAAGCTCAGCAGCCACGCCGGCGCACCGGCGCGCGAGCGTTGGCGATCGCTCGCCCTCTGGCACCAGGCGTTGATGTGGATCGACCGTCGAGCCGGAGCCGCGTCGCCGACCGCCGGCGTCGCGGCGCTCTTCGCGGCGCTTGCCGCAACCGGCCGGACGCTGCTCGAACGTCTCGACGCCGGCAAGGGCGTGGCAGAGGATGCGTTGTCGACTGGACTGCGCCGCGATCTGGGCTGGCTGGTCGAGTACGCGTCCGCCGCCGCGCTTCGCGCTTCGGCGAGACCGGCCTTCGGCGCGGCCGATCGATCGTTCATGCGCTCCGTGCTCGAGAGGCTCGACGAGCTGTGGACGCTCGCCGAGTACGGACACCTGGACGAGGGTGCGTCGGCGTTGACGACGAACGCGCCCGACGGGGTGATCGAAGCGCAAGGCGTCCTCGTCGCGAGCATCGGGCTGCACGTGGCGTCGTGGGACGACGACGCGCACCTCGCCGAGAGTCACATCCGGGCCTTCGAGGCGCTCGGCTTCGTCGGTTACCTCGGCGTCGCCGCACGCGAAGGTCATCGCGTCGCCCGCGCGCTCACGGCGCAGGCGCCGGAGCGCGATCACTATCGGTTCGTCGCGGACATCGTCGCGCGCGGCCGCCCCGCGCGCGCGACGGCGCCGATCGTGGGGCGCGCCCTTCTCGATGAAGCCTCGCGTTACGAACGGATGCGGCTCGACGGGCTGCACGATGCCGCCGGACATGGCTTTGGCGGTTTCCCTTCGAAAGCAGCCGGCCCAGCACCGCGAGCCGGATCGAGAGAACAGTCGTCACGCCGGAGCCCTCCGCGCGACGGGCCACTCAGCGAGTTGCAGTGGCGGATTCGGTATCGTCCGCTGGCGCTCAAGCTGAGAGTCGACCCGGTGCTGCTCGGCGGACTCGCGGCCACGGCGATCGTCTACTGCACGGCAGCGGCGCTCGTCGTGCTGCTCGCGTTCGGGGCGGGCGACATGGCCGGCTGGAGCGCGCGCGCGCTGCCGGATCGGCGCCTGCTCGAGAACGTCCGCCGCAACCTCGACAGCAACCCCTATCTCGACGCCGTCTTTCACGCGGCCGATCGGCAGCTTGTCGTGTCACAGCGCGGCGGCGTGCTGCACTCGTACGATCCGGCCACCGGCCTCTGGTCGACGGCGCGCCCCTTCGGCCCGAACGATCTCGTAGAACCCGACATCCGCTTGCTCGCGTCGGCCGGCGAGGAGTCCGGCGCGCTGTGGGGCGTCACCGCCGGCGGCGGTCTGGTACGCCGTCTGAACGGACGCTGGGAGGTCGTCGTCGGCGACACGAAGTTTCTCGGACGTCGAGGCACGCCGATTCAACAGGACGGGCTCACGGCGGTTGCCGCGTCGGCCGACGGCAAGTGGCTGCTCGCGGCGGCCGGCGCAGACGGCGTCGGCCTGCAGGACATCGAGCGGCGGCGGTGGCTCGCGCGCGACGAGCTCCCGCCGGACGACAGTTCGGCCGCGGTGACCCACGCGGTGTGGTGGCGCGATCGCTTCTATATCGGTGGTCCTGACGGGGTGCGGGAGTTGTCCGTCGATCGCCGTCCCCTCGCCTGGCGCCCGGTGGAGGGGCTCGGAGGCACGGTCGTCGCGCTCGAGGCGACGCCAGCGGAAGGATTGTTCGTGCACCAGACGGTGCCGTGCGAGACGGGGCCGGCGACATGCGCCCGGCTCGCGCGGGTGACCGATCCGCGCGCCGCGCCGTCGGTGTTGATCGACGAGCGCAATCGCTACGCGGAGTTGAGCCTCGAGCGCCTGTTCTACGCGGTGCAGTGGCAGGATCATCTGCTGCTGGCGGGCAGCAGCGGTGTCTTCGACTACGACGCCCGGCTGCATGCGTGGAAGAAGCACGCCGCTGAAACCATCAGCGCGGTCGGCCAGTGCGCGGCGCCATCGTCGTGCTTCTACTACGGCTACGGCGGACGCGCACCGGGAGTGGCGCTCTTCACCTCGTCGACCATGACCGGCGAGGAGCCTCGGCGATGGCCGCTTGCAGGCGAGCTGCCGACTCGGATCGCGGCGGACGCACCGGGCGCCGCGGCGGTGTTGACAGCGGCGGGGCGGGCGTATGCACTTGGACCCGGCACGGCCGCGACGCTGATCAACCCGGCCGCGTCCTCGCCGGTGCCGCTCGATCGTTATCGCGACGCGGTGACGTTCGGCGACAAGGTGCTCTTCTTCGGACAGCCCGGAGCGCTCATCCACGACGTCGTTCGCCGCAGCTACTCGCCGCTGCGCGCGGTGCCCGACTGGCTGCGATCGCCGGCGTCGATCGTCGCCGCCTCCGGATCGTTTCTCTTCGGACTCGAGCGGCGCGGGACCGCGTATGACGTGCACGTCGTGCCGCAGCAGCAGGTCGAGCTCGGCACGCTCGTCTTCAACACGGCGACGCCATTCAGAATCGACGGACCTGTCCGGGGCGTCGACACGTCGGGGGCCGGCGTGCTCCGCCTCATCGACGGCAGCGGACGGGTGCAGTCGATTGCGCCGACGGGCGTGACGCCGCTCACCGGTGGTCGATCGAGCGCGATGGCCGACGCCCGCCTGCTCGACGTCGCCGGAACGACGGACGTGCTCGGCGCCGCGACCTCAGGTGGCGTGCGTCTCTACTCCATGCGGACGAGATCGTGGAGCGATCGGCTGCCCGCGCCAGCGGGCGAGCGCGTCGTCGAGATCGCGGCGCGCGCAGGCGCGTGGCTCGGGCGCTCGGATGCCACCCGCCTCGTCACGGTCGGCGCCAATCCGTCGATCCTCATCGGCGGCGGCGACCCGATGCCACGCCGGCCGCCGACCGATGCGCTGCAGACGGGTCTGGACATCTATTTGTCCTGGCCGGGAACGATTCAGCGATACGACTGGCGCTCGCGGCAAGTCGCCGCGACCTGGAGGTTCGACGCCGCCGAACCGGTCAGGCTCGCCGGCGTGGTCGAGTCAGTGCCGCTGAGCGTGGCTGGAGGCGTGGCGCGCGCCGGAGAGCGTGAGATCGCTCGCGGCGTAACCGATCTGTTTGCCACCGGATCGCACGTCTGGCTCACGCGCGAGGATGCGGGCGGGCGATACCTCGAGGCGCGTCCGCTCGAATCGCTCCGGCCGGATTCGGCGACACCCGCATCGACGCCTTCGTGCCTCTTCCGGACGCCAGGCGCTGGCGCCGGCACGGCCGATCTGCGCGATGCGCGTCGTCTGTCCGACGGTGTCGTCGCGGTGACGACGAATGCCGGGCTCAAGCTGCACAGCCGGGACCGTCACTCCTGGTACGGCGTCAACGGTCTTCTTCCAGGCACCGGAAGGGACACGCTGGCCGCGGTCGGATCGGCGCTGTTGGTGTGGGACCCGTCCGCCGGAAATGCGGACAGCGGCGCTTCGAGCGGCACGCTGCAGATCGTTCGCGCGCCCGCCGCGATACCGGACAGCTGCTCCACCGCAGCCGCCCGCGTCGATGCGACCGAACGCATCACGGCGCGCGCGGTCGCCATGGACGAGCGCGGCGGGGCGGCTTACGTCGTAAAAAGCGACGGCAGCGTGCACCGCGCGGATGAGACGGCGACACGAACGATGATCGGCGGCGAGAGCCAGGGACCGCCCGAGACCGAGATCGTTCGCAGCTGGCACTTCCCTGACACCGCGCCGTCCGTGCTGTGGGTCGCGACAGAGCGCAGCCTGTGGCAATACGACCTCGAGAGGCATCAGTGGCTCGAACGCACACTCGAGTTTCCCTCGGCGGTTCGGCGAAGCGAGCGGGTGTCGATCGATCTCGAATCGAGCGCCGGACAGATCGCACTGTTCGCCACGATCGGCGCCGACACATTTCGCGGCACGGTTGCGAACGGGCCGGGCCGCCAACCGTCGATCGCGCTCGGCCGATCGGGTCCGCGGCCCGGCGGCAACTCTGGCGTACAGGCAGCCGTGTTCCAGATCGGCGCCGTCACGTTCTTTCACGAGGTTTCTCAGGGCCGGCTCGCCGTCATTCAACAGCAGGACGGCCGCTCGACGGTCGCGTACGAGCATCGCGCGTTCAGGTGGGACCGCGGACGCCGCGGGGTTGCGATCGGCATCGAGGGCCCGCTGCTGCTGACCGACGCGGGAGTTCATCCCGCCGGATCGCTCGCGAGCTTCGATCCCGGTCCGGCCGGCGCGCCGTCGCCGTCGGACCGGCTGACCTCGGGCCCCGATCTCGTCCCGCGCATGCGGCGCGGCAATCGCTGGTACCGACGTCTGGCGGCCGGCGTCTGGGAGCCGGCGCCGCAGCCACCGACCGACGCCGTTCTTGCCATCGACGACGGGCTCGTGTGGCGCCGTCGCAGCGGATCGATCGTCGTCGAGTCAGTGTTGGGCGAGCGCGTCCCGATGGCCGCCGGCGCGCGTGGCGCGGAGCTCTCGATCGATCGACTCACTGGCGCAGCACCGTACGGAACAGGTATCGCGTTCTTGACGGCGGCGTTCGTCGAGCTCGCAGTGCCGCACCCTTCGACACCGGTCGCGTCGCGCGGCGCGCTCTTTCCGGCGCCGCCGCCGACTTCAGGCGATAACCCTGCGGGCAGGGGCGACGCGCTCGAGAGCGCGGCGATCAACGGCTACGAAGTGCTGTGGCTCACGCGCAGCGGCTCCGCATTCAGATGGCATGACGACCGGCGGATGTTCGAGCCGGCGGCAACCGCGAATCCATTCGCGCGGCGCACGCTCGCGGAGATTGGCCCACTGCGCCTGACGCGCGTGGGCAGCGCGATCGAAGGTGAGCTGCGGATCGCCGACGTGCGCGGTCGGCTCCGCACGATGCCCATCGACCTGTCGTCGGGTCGCTTCCCGTTCGACGTGGTCCGATCGATCGCCGTCGCCGGCAGCGCGCTCTACGTCGGCACCGATGCGGGACTGCAGGTGTACGACGACACCGATCTTGCCCTCGATCGCGCTCGCCTGATCTCGCTCGCGGCCGACACGACGGCGGCCCGGGCTGCGATCGATCGCGTCGGCGAATCCTGCGATGCGCCCGGGACGGTCGTCGCGTGCGGTCCGCGGGGCTGCGCCAGACAGACCGGGACCGTATTCGCCGACGCGCCGGCGGATGCACTGTCCTGCCGGCTGCGCGCGCGCTCGCCGTTCTGGTCGTGGCAAGCCGACGTGTCGGGCGTCACTGGCCGCTACGCGATCACGCCCGTCGCGGGCGCGGCGAGCGACGCCGCCGCGCCGGCGATCGCGCTCGCGAATGGACAACTGCCGCATGACGACGTCGGACAGGTCATCTCGTCTGGCTCGAACACGTTCACCGTGTGGGGAGACCGATTCGTCGGCGTCCATACTGCGGGACTGACACTCGCCGGTGCGAGCACCCACGCGTTCGCGTCGCCAGTCCAGCTCGTGAACACCGCCGCTCCGATTCCCACAGGGAGCGCCGATGGCCGCGATCTCGCGCCGGGACTGTATGCGATCGAGCGGCCCACCGTCGCCGGGAGCTCGCCGGGCCCGCCGCGAGCGTGGCGGTTCCAAAACCAGGGCTGGACGCTCGTCAGCGACGTGGCCGACGCCACGACGATTGCAGCCACCGCAAACGATCCGCCGCTTCTGCAGCGCAGGCGATTGCGCCTCGTGCGTCAGGCCGGCGGCGCCGCGCCGGTATTCGAAATGCGCCAGACGACGGGCGACTGGATGCCGCTCGCGTGGGACGCGTCGGTCAACCGCTACGCGCTGGACGTCTGGCAGAGCATCGCGGTCCATCAGAAGGCGCTGTGGATCGCAACGCCCGCCGGGCTCGTGAGCCTCGACGGCAACTGGTCGTTCAATCCCGATACGTTCCGTCTCGTGCCCGGTCCGCCCGACGAGGCGCGACGCACGGCGACGGATCTTCGCGTCGACGCCGGCGGCGCCGACGTGCGCTACGACGGCGTCCGCGCCTATCGCGTCGCGATCGACGGATCGGCGCCTCGCCCCGCCGTCCCGCTCGAACGCGATCCGTTCGCCGAGCAGACCTTCGACGTCGACGCCAGCTACTGGGACTGGCGGATCACCGAACGCACCGGCGTCAGCGCCGGACGGCTGACCGGCACATGGCAGGGCGAGCCGATCGCAATCGTGAACGGACGGTTCGACTTCGACGCCGTCAACTCGATGTCTGTGTTCCAGGGCTTGCTCCACGTCGCGACCAACACCCGCGGCTGGTTCACGATGCCGGTCGACTCGGCGGCACTCGACGGACTGTCGCGGCCCAGGCACGCGTCGATCGCTCCGCTCGAGGTGGCCAGGCTCCATGGCAACCGGGACGACGACGACCCGGAGCTCTGTCTCGAGGGCGCCGACGGCCAGTTCGCGCGGCTGTCGCCTGGCGGCGCGACGCGCCGGACGCAGGGCTGCCCCGTGCTCGCCGCGCGGACGGGATTCTGGCGCTACACCCGCGACGGCACGACGCTTCGCGTCCTTGCCGCTGCGGGCGCCGCGCGTCCCGGCGAGCGTCGTCTCGTCGATGGACGGTTCACCGACGACGTGATCGCCGGCGCGCCGGTGAGCGGCATGAGAAACGGCCGATTGATCGCGCTCGTGCCGACGGCGGCCGGTCTGATGTGGTGGGACGCCGCGCGACAGGTCGTCGACATGCACGCGCCGCCGTTTCAGGCCAAGCCGGATGTGCCGCGGCTGCTCCACTGGCCGGCGGGCGACTCGCCCGCGTACCTGTCCGACGGGACGCTCTACCCGATCGACAACGACGACAGGCCGCGCGGGTCGTGGACCGTGCG
This sequence comes from Vicinamibacterales bacterium, assembly GCA_035711465.1. Lineage (GTDB taxonomy): Bacteria > Acidobacteriota > Vicinamibacteria > Vicinamibacterales > SCN-69-37 > DASTCC01. Next base: position 11,881 of record DASTCC010000278.1, on the reverse strand, counting down.
GCTGCCGGCGAAAGCGGTTTTCGAGCGGATCGGCAGCGGACCCGGTCCGCTGATCACCATCGACTGGTCGGCGGACGGCCGCCGGCATCAGACCCTTGTCGATCCGCGCAACGGATCGATCTCGCACGACGACATCGCCATCGACGCGCGCCGGATTCCGGCGTACTTCCAGCGCGCGATGACCGAGCAATCGCACGACGGCCTGATCCGGCTGCGGTTGCGCGATGGCGTGGTCTCCGCCTACGCGACCGGCGAGGGCTGGCCGATCGTCGAAGCCGATGATTCGTTCCAGCTCCTCGCCGGCGTGTCCTACGGCACGCGCGCGATCCTCGTCGGCCCCCACCATCTGGTCGAGCTCAACATGGACCTGATCGCGCGCGCGGTCTTCTCGGGCCGATCGCCGCCGAAGCCGACCGGATCAGAAAGGCCGAGATAGCCTTCGATTTCTCTGCTACGCTTCGGCCTCCCCAGCGAACGACAGGTCACCCGCCCCGGCGATCGAATCGCCGGGCCGGTGCAGACGAGGAGGACACATGGCACTCCGTCCATCCGCGGTGTTCGTAACGGCGTTGGGGTTTGGCGTCGGGCTCCTGCTTTCTCCGGTACGGCTCGCTGCCGACCACCAGTGGGGTCGCTATCACTGGGAACGCTCAGCCAATCCGCTCGCGCTCGACATCGGCGACAACCTCGACCAGGTGTGGCGATCGCACCTCAACGCGGCCGTCCAGGACTGGGAGACGCCGCCCTCGCCGTACGACGACGTCCTCGCTCTCAACATCGTCGCCGGCGGCAGCGACGCCGACTGCTCGCCGACGCTCGGGCGCGTCGAGGTCTGCAACGGCAACTTTGGCGACAACGGGTGGCTGGGCATCGCGCAGATCTGGACCGGTCGAAAATCCCACATCGTCCAGGCCGTCACCGTCGTCAACGACTTCTACTACAGCCCGACCTACGCCAACGGCTTCTACGACACCGCCGCCTGGCGGCAGTTCGTCGTCTGTCAGGAGATCGGACACGCCTGGGGGCTCGACCATCAGGACGAAGACTTCGACAACGTCAACCTCGGGACGTGCATGGACTACACCAGCGATCCTGACGGGACGGCTTCCGACCAGCTGTCGAACGAACAGCCGAACGCGCACGACTTCGAACAGCTGGCGCTCATCTACGCGCATCTCGATGGCGCGGGAAGCGGAGGCGGGGGCGGCGGCGGAGGTCGAGGACGGTTCGGCGGCAGCGGCGTCCCCGGCGTCGGTTTCGAGCTTCCGGCACAGGCGCTGTCGCATGTCCCCGGCCACGCCCAGGCGCACTGGGGACGTCTGGTGCGCGCGAATCGTCGCGGCGGGCTGTTCGACTTCGCCTTCGCCGACGGCAGTCACCTGTTCACGTTCGTGATCTGGGCGTAAGCGGGCACGACGACCGCGTCTCCGGCCGGCCTCTGCATCTCTGCGTGAGATCTGTCGCGCTCGATCTTGACTTGCGCAGGCCGGCGCACGTAGGCTACGTGTCGAAGGTTGAGGCAACGAAGGTTGAGGCGTTGATGACGTCGTCGCGGTTCCCGATTCCACAAGGCACGCTCGACATGCTGATCCTGCAGGTGCTGGCGCTCGAGGCGGCGCATGGCTACGCCATCGCGCAGCGCGTACAGCAGATCTCGCGGCAGGCGGTGCGCATCAATCAAGGCTCCCTCTATCCGGCGCTGCACCGCCTCGAGCAGAAACGCTGGCTCAAAGCGGAGTGGCGCCAGTCGGAGACGGGCCGCGACGCCAAGTTCTACACGCTCACGCCGGCGGGCCGGCGGCAGCTGGCACGGGAAAAAGCGAGCTGGGATCGGCTGACGGCGGCGGTCCGATTGATCTTCAACGAGGGCCGATAGCCGTGCCCGGGCCGCTCAATGCCTTCCGGCGCCGGCGCGACCGGCTCGAACGCGATCTCGATCGCGAGCTGCAGTACCACATCGATCGTCGCGTCGACGAGCTGACCGAAGAGGGCTTCAGCGAGTCCGAGGCCCGGAGACGCGCGAACATCGAGCTCGGAGGCGTGCCGCAGGTCCAGGAAGCGGTGCGCGATGCGTGGACCTGGCGATGGCTCGACGCGTTCGTGCGCGACGTGCGCTACGCGATCCGGAGCCTGACGGGAAGCTGGGGCTTCGCGCTTGGCGCCGCGTCCGTGCTGGCCCTGGCGATCGGCGCCAACGTCGCGATGTTCTCGGTCGTCGACACCGTGCTCCTTCAGCCGCTCGGCTACCCCGGCGCCGAACGTCTCGTCTCGATCGAAACGCTGTGGACCAACACCGGGCGCCCCAGCCAGAGCGTGTCGGGTCCCGACTTTCTCGACTGGCAGGCGCAGAACGACGTCTTCGAGACGATGGCCGTGTACTACAGCGGCGATACCGGCGGCACCGACGATTCCCCCGTCGTCCTCGGCGATCGCGCGACCTTTGCCAACCCGCGCTACGTGTCGGCCGATTTCTTTGCCGTCTTCGGACAGACCGCGTCGGCGGGACGCCTGCTCACCGCGGATGACTACTCAGTCGGCCGAGCGACGACACCGGCCGCCGTCGTGCGGCATGAGTGGGCCGTGACCAACTTCGGCAGCGCCGCGGGTGCGATCGGGAAGAGCCTCACGGTGAACGGCGACTCGCGGGAGATTGTCGGAGTTGCAGCGCCGGGATTTCGTTATCCCGACGCGACCGACCTGTGGCTGCCGTCTGCGCCCGACAGCAATCCCCGAAGCCGCTCGACTCACGACTGGCACGCCGTCGGCAAGCTCGAGCCGGGCGCAGAGCTCGCCCACGCTCAATCGCAGATGCGGACCATCGGCGACGCGCTCGCGCGGCAGCATCCGGAGAATCAACTGAAGACCGTCATGTTGATCCCGCTGCACGAGCGGCTGACCGGCAATCTCCAGGCGACCCTGTGGGCGCTGATGGGCGCCGTCGGCGTGGTGTGGCTCATCGGCTGCGCGAACATCGCCAACCTTCTGCTGGCGCGGGGCGCGAGCCGGACGCGCGAGATCGCGCTCCGCGCCGCGCTCGGCGCCGGACGCGGCCGCGTGCTGAGGCAGCTGCTCGCCGAGAACTGCGTACTGGGCGGCGCCGCCGGACTGGCCGGCCTCCTGCTGGCGTCGGTGCTCGTCCAGGGCGTGGCAGCAATCGCGCCCGCCGACCTGCCCCGGATCGACGACGTGCGGCTGGATCCGACCGCGGTGCTGTTCGCGCTCGGTCTCGCGCTGGCATCGACGCTCATCTTCGGCCTCGTGCCGGCGCTGCACGCCTCACGTCTCGAGTTGTCGGACGGCTTGAAACAGGGCGGGGCGAAGACGACGGGATCGAAAGCCAGCAGCGGGCTCCGCTCGACAATGGTCGTCGCCGAAGTGGCGTTGTCGGTGATCCTCCTGACGGCCGCGGGGCTGCTGCTCCGGTCGTTCCTGGCGCTTCAACACGTGGATCTGGGGTTCACCACCGATCGTGTCCTCGTGGCCGTTACGGAGTACACGGTGAAGGACGACGGATCGGATATCCCGGTCCGGATTCGGTTCTTCGCGGATGTGCTCGATCGTCTGCGTGCCGTGCCCGGCGTGAGCGCGGCGTCGGCCGTCGCCTTCATGGGCATGGGCCGTGAGCCGCGGCCGCCACGCGACTACTTCATCGAGGGCCGGCCGGAAGGACGACCCGGGGAGCAGCCGCAAGCCGAAATGCACGCGGTCACGCCGGACTATTTCAAGACGCTCGAGATTCCGATCCTTGCGGGCCGCGACTTCGCCAGAACCGACACGCCGGATCAACCACGCGTCGCCATCATCAACCAGACCATGGCACGCCTCGCCTTTCCAGGCGAGGCGCCGATCGGGAAGCGTCTCCGCGTCAACAGCCGATCGGCCTGGATGGAGATCGTCGGCGTCGTCGGCGATACACGCTGGCAGGATCCGAAGCAACCGCCACCGCCGGTGTTCTACGGAGCCACGACGCAGGGCCTGGGAAACTCTCCGGCGATCCTGGTCCGGACCTCGCTCGATCGGACATCGCTCGCCAATATGCTTCGCGCGATGCTGCATGAAGCGAATCCCGCTGTGCCCGTCAAATTCGAAACGATGGAAGCGCTGTTCGCCGGCACCCTGGCCTATCCGCGCTTTCGCACTCAGGTGATTGGACTGTTTGCGGGTGCAGCGGCACTGCTCGCCGCCGTTGGCATCTTCAGCGTGCTGGCGTGCCTGGTCGGCCAGCGCACCCGGGAGCTCGCAGTCCGACGCGCGCTGGGCGCGCGCGCCGGCGACGTCATCGGCCTCGTCGCCGGTCACGGTCTGCGCCTGGTCGCCATCGGCCTTGCGATCGGACTTGCCGGCGCACTCGCGGTCACGCGGCTGCTGACGGGTCTCCTCTACGGCATCAGCGCGTGGGACCCCGGCACCTACCTCGGCACGATCGCCGTGCTTGGCGGTGCGGCGCTCTGTGCGACCGTCCTCCCCGCGATCAGGGCCGCCAGCATCGCGCCCGTCATCCTGCTCCAGCAGGACTGAATCGTCGGCTCCTGCACTTGACTTCCCGGTGCAAGGCTGACATCGTCCACTAGTATGTCAAGTGGAGATAAGAACGTCGAGCTGCTGCAGGGCACGCTCGATCTGATCATCCTCCGCGCCCTCTCCACGATGGGGCCGCTCCATTCCTACGCGCTCGCCACGCGCCTCGAGCACGTGTCGGATCATCCGCTGTCGCTCAACCAGGGCACGCTGTATCCGGCGCTCGTCCGCATGGAGCAGAAGGGCTGGATCAAGGGCGCCTGGGGCCGGACGGAATCCAACCGCGAAGCCAAGTTCTACTCGCTGACGCGCGCGGGGGAACGCGCCCTGACGGCACAGACGGAGCGCTGGCGCCGGCTCGCCGGGCTCGTCGACAAGCTCCTGCTCGAGAACTGAGCTCATGCGCCGCACCATTCTCCGCCTGTTGTCGTCGTTTCGCTCGCACCGCGCCGAACGGGAGCTGGCGCGCGAGATCCGCTCGCATCTGCAGCTCCTCGAAGATCAGTACGTCGCCACAGGCATGAGCCCGGAGGACGCGCGCTACGCCGCGCGGCGGGCCTTCGGCGGCGTCGAGCAGGTGAAGGAACATCAGCGCGACGCGCGAATGTTCCGCTGGCTCGCCGGCTGGCCCATGGACCTGAAGCTCGGCGTCCGGATGCTCGTCAAGTATCCCGGCCTGACCATCATCGGCGGCATCGCGATGGCCTTCGCGATCTGGGTCGGCCTCGTCATCTTTCAGATGGTGGGGCTCTTCACCAACCCCACGCTGCCGCTCTCCGATGGCGCGCGCCTGGTCGAGATTCGCAGCGTCGACGTCGCCGGGAACGAACAGGAGGAACGGGTTCTCCACGACTTCCTCGAGTGGCGGCAGTCGCTCCAGTCGGTGATCGACATCGGCGCCTGGCGCCACTCGAGCCGCAATCTCGTCGTCGCCGGCGGCGACACGCGTCCGGTGAACGTCGCCGAGATGAGCGTCTCGGGATTCCGGGTCGCCGACGGCGAGCCACTGATGGGCCGGGTGCTGGTCGAAGCCGATCAGGAGCCGGCGGCGCCGGCAGTGGTGGTCATCGGCCACAACGTCTGGATCACGCGGTTCGACAGCGATCCGAACGTGCTCGGACGCGTCGTCCAGCTCGGCACCGGGCACTACACGGTGGTCGGCGTCATGCGCGAGGGCTTCGAGTTTCCGATTTCGCACGACGTCTGGCTGCCGCTCAAGACCGCCCTGCTCGATCAAGCGCCGCGCTCCGGCCCCGCGATCTCCGTCTTCGCCCGGCTCGCTCCCGGTGAAACGCTGCAAACCGCGCAAGCGGAGTTGACGACGGCGGGCCGGCGCGCCGCGACGATGTCACCGGCGACGCATCAGCATCTCGAGCCCCGAGTGAGACCCTACGCGATGATCCTCATGCCCGAGGGCCCCAGCGAGATGGCGCTCCTGTACTCGATTTACTTCGTCGTCGCGCTGCTGCTGACCCTCATCTGCGGCAACGTCGGCCTGCTGCTGTTCGCGCGCGCGGCATCGCGCGAGGCCGATCTCGTGGTGCGGACGGCGCTCGGGGCGAGCCGCGGCCGGATCGTCGCGCAGATGTTCGCCGAAGCGCTGGTCCTCGGCGGCGTCGCGGCGGTCGTCGGCGTCACCGCGGCCGACTTCGCGCTGCGCACCTGGGGCATGACCTTTCTCGAGACCAACCTGGGCCGCCTGCCCTTCTGGGCCGATCTTGGCCTGTCGCCCCGCGCCTTCGCCGCCGCGATCGTGCTGACGGTGGCGAGCGCGGCCGTCGCCGGAATCATGCCGGCGCTGAAGATCACGCGCGGCATGAGCCGTCAGTTGAAACAGTCGACGGCCGGCAGCGGCGGCCAGCAGTTCGGCGGCGTCTGGACCGTGGTGATCGTGGCGCAGGTGGCGGCCACGGTGATGTTCCCCGTAGTCGTGTACTGGGAACAGTCGCAACTGCGTCTGGTCCTGGACTTCGACGCCGGCTTCGCGCACGAGCAATACCTTGCCGTGCAGATCGAACGGGACGATCCGGTTGCGGCCGGCGCGAACGCCGTCGCCGCCGCGTCCGGGCGCAACGCGCGGCTCGCCGCCACGCTCGAGGCGCTGCGCCTGAAAGTGATCGCCGAACCGGGCGTCGGCGGCGTGACGTTCTCGGAGCGCGTCCCGACGACGGGGCGCCCGCAGAAGCTCATCGAGATGGGCTACGACCCCACCTCGTCCGACGCCGCGTCAGCGGATTCGGACGCGAACGGTCCCTTGCGCGTGGCGACGGTCGCGGCAGTCGATCCGTCGTACTTCGAGGTCCTGGACGCACCGGTTCTTGCCGGCCGCGGATTCACCGTCGCGGACGCGGCCGCCGGCTCGCGCGTGGCGATCGTCGATCAGAGCTTCGTCGATCAGGTGCTGCAGGGCCGCCACGCGGTGGGTCAGCAGGTGCGCTTCCGCTACCCGGGACCGCCAGTCCGGCGTTGGGCGCCGGGAAACCCGGACGGTCGCCCGGAACCCGGTGACTGGTACGAAGTGGTCGGCGTCGTCCGCGATCTCGGCGTCGGCACGCCGACAGAGCGCGGGCGCGCCGCCGGCTTCTACCTGCCGGCGACGCCGGATCGGTTCGATCAGGTGCACATGATGGTGCACGTGCGCGGCGGCGATCCGTTGGCGATCGCGCCGAAGCTCCGCGACGCGGCCACGGCTATCGATCCCTCATTGAGGCTCGTCACCCTGCAGCGCGTCAACGAGGCCAACAACGACCTCGTCTGGACCATGACGATGTGGCGGCGAATGACGACGGTGTTGTCCAGCGTCGCGATCGTCCTGTCGCTCGCCGGGATCTACGCGGTGTTGTCTTTTACCGTCGCCAGGCGGACGCGCGAGATTGGCGTCCGCGTCGCCCTCGGCGCCAGTCGCCTGCGCGTCATCGCCGCGACCTTCCGGCGGCCCCTGATCCAGGTCGCGCTTGGCGTCGTCATCGGCACGGCGTTCGTGCTCACCGGTGCCGTACTGATCAGGTACACCGAGTTCCCGGGATACGAGACCGACCTCACCCTGGAGGCCATCGCCATGATCGTGGGCTACGGGATTGTCATGCTGGGCGTTTGCCTGCTGGCGTGCGTGGTGCCGACACGACGCGCGCTCAACATCGAACCGACGGCGGCACTGCGAACGGAGTAAGGGCTCAAGTCCCGAGCCTGCTGCGCAGGCCGTCGCTGGTTAGGTGCTTGAGCACGTCCATCGGCTCGCACGTCTCGCTGAAATGGATCGGGCCTATGGCGGTGGCGACCTCGATCGCCGAGGCGTTCAGCTTCCGGTTGCGCTTGCCGATGCTGATCAGCGCGCCGCCCATGCCGACGCGCACCCGGTTCTCCTCTTTCGCGATCGTCTTGCCGATCCTCTTCACGCAGCCGAGAAAGAACTCGTCGGTGAGCCGCGCGTCTTTCTTGTTCTTGGCCAGCTCGTAGACCAATCCGTAAGCGCAACCGCGGCGGACGGGGTCCTTGCTCGCCATCCAGTCCTTCGCGATCTCGAATGCGATCGGGGACTTGGGCAGGGTCGCATCGCACGAACTGAGCACATGGCTGAGCAGTCCCGGCCCCGCGCCGTCGACCTGCTTTTCGACCTGGTCGCGCGTGAGTTGTCTTGGATCGTCGGTGAGGAGCGCGACGACCTTCGCGTCGTGATTGGGTTCGTTCCAGAGTTTGAGCGCGAGATCGTGATCGCGGCCCACCTGTTTCGCAATCGCACGGAGCCTGGTGAGGCCGATGCCGTAGCTGGCCAATCCGCCCGTGCGGGCGCCCAGCGCCTTCCAGTTCGCCACGCCTCGCGCGTCGCGGTTCTCTTTGAGCAGATTGAGGACGGCGGTCTTCGTCATGGGAGGAGTTTACTTTCCACCTGATCACCTTGAGCCGTCACATTCCGGTTGAGGTCTTGAACGCGAGGAAGCGAGCCGGGGCCGCCATAAATATGGCACAATTACCGTATGCGCACGACCGTCGACATTCCCGATGCGCTCTACCGGAAACTCAAGGCGCGGGCGGCCGGTGAGGGCCGTTCGACCAGAGCACTCATTCTGCAGGGCGTCGAGCACATCCTCAAGCGCCGCCCGGATGGTCCGAGGCGGCGGGTGACGCTGCCGCTCGTGAAATCCAAACGACCGGGATCGCTGCGGATCGACAATGCCCGTATCTACGACGCCATTTCTTTTCCCTGATATCAACGTCTGGGTGGCGCTCACGCACGCCGTCCACGTCCATCACGAGGTCGCGATCGACTGGTACGCCTCGCTCGAGCCCGAGGTCACCCTGCACTTCAGCCGGTTCACGCAACTCGGCTTTCTTCGCTTGCTGACGGCCGCAGCTGTCATGGGTGAGGACGTGCTGACGCAGACCCAGGCATGGGCGGTCTACGACCGTTGGCTCGAGGACAGCCGGGTCGGATTTCTCGAGGAGCCGCCGGGGCTCGACCGCAGATTCCGGTCGCTGACCAGGATGAAGACCGCGTCCCCGAAGGCGTGGGCCGACGCGTATCTTGCGGCGTTCGCCGGCGCCGCACAGCTGACGCTGGTGACTTTCGATCGCGCCTTCCGCGGTCGCGCAGGTTCGCTGCTCCTTCTGGAGGAATAGGGCCCGCCCTCGTGGAACCCATGCCGCCTTCACCGAGTTTTGATCGGACGACGTACGGACCGAGCGTCGCACCGACCATCATTTATTTCTTCAGCGCGGACTGCCAGTTCGTCACGAGGACGAGCGACTGGCGGAGGGTCTGACCCGCCAGCGGCACGGCCACGAGATATCGTCCGGACACCGGCTCGAGAGACCCGATGACGCCGGGGATCGTTCGCCCGCCGAATGCCGGCCGTTCGCTCCTGGCGGTGAGACGATCTCCCTCGAGCTTCCATAAGACGTAGCGGACCTGCCCGTCGATCCCGATGTACGCGATCTCGCTGTTCGACTGCCACCCGAACTCATCGGATCCCATGCCGGTGGTCGTCAACGGCCAGCGCGCACCGGGTGTTTCAAACGGTGCCACGTACAGTTCCTGGCGGCCGGACTCGTCCGACACATAGGCCACCCACCGGCCATCGGGGGAGAGCCGTGCGAACGATTCCTGAGCCGGCGATTCAATCAGGTACCGCGGTACGCCCTTGCCGTCAGCGGCAACCAGGGCGAGATCCGTTCCCCGGACTCCGCGATACTCGGCGATGAGGATGGACGCGCCGTCGGCGGTCCAGGAGAACGGGGCGTGGTAGTGAGCGGGATTGCCAAAGACGATGCGATCCGTTCCGCCGTCGGCTGGACGAACGACGAGACGCGTGTCCGGACCCGTATACGCCACGCGTCGACCGTCCGGCGACCAGGCCACATTCCGGCCGCCATCCCGGGGGCCGGTGAATGGCGATCGACTGCCGGTAGCGAGATCCATCATCCAGAGCTGGGGCCAGTGTCCATCCTGATTGTCGATCCCGATGAGCGCGCGACGGCCGTCCGGCGAAGGCGCGATGAAATCAACCCGGGCCGGCTCGCCCAGCGTCCCGGACTCACGGCCGTCGGCGTCGATCCAGGTCAGCTGTCGCATCGGGGTCGGCGCATCCTGCAGATAAACGAAGCTGGTGTTCGAATTTCGCGGGAACGAGACGTGCCCGGTGCCGCGATTCGGGTCCGAGCTGACTCCGGACGCGAGGACAACGGGCGTCCCGGAAAGGGAGAACGACTGCGGATCGAAAGGCTGGACCGTCAGGATCGAATCGTTGAGCGACGCCAGCAAACCTGGCGCCACATAGTGGACCTCACCAGCGCGGCCGCCGAGCCGGCGCGTTTCACCGCTCGACAGATCGAGAACGCGCAGCTCGGTGGCTTCCTCGTTCAGTCGATGGTGGGAGTCGAACAGGACACGGCCACCGACGAACACCGGCAGCCGGGCGACCTGCTGAGGGGTCGGATCCAGCCCGACCGCCGTCGAAGATCCTGGCGACGCCATCGACACGCGAAACAGGCGCGTCATGGTCTGCGCTTCGTCGCTCGCCGCCGCAAAGACTGCGGTGTCGTCGGGTCCCCAGGTGCCGCCACGCGCCTGCGTCGCCGGGGTGATGCTGCGGACCAGCCCGTCAGGCAGGTCGATTCGCTTCAGCTCGCCCGCGGCAAAGAACCCAAGGGCGCGGCCGTCCGGGGCCCAGAAGGGATACGTCGCGCCGTCGGTGTTGGCCAGCGCTCGCATCTCGAGATCGGCGATCGCCCGCAGGTACAGCTGAGAGCGGTTCCTGGCATCGGTCAACACGAGCGCGAGTTGCGTTCCATCGGGCGACAGCGCGAGGGCACGGTCGCGTCTGACGACGGAGAGCCCGTCGGGCAGTTCGATCGTGGTGCGGGTGGTGGGCTGGAGCGGCGCCGGCGACGGTCGCGTTCCGAGCCACACCGCGGCCACGGCGACGGCGCCAACCGCCCACGGCAATGCGCGCCGCCAGAGCGGGGTCGGCGGCGCGGCAACTGGTCCATGTTCGAGCGACGCGGCCTCCTCCTCGGGAGTGCCAGCGGACAGCTGTTCCAGCACCCGACGTGCGTCGCCGATGTCGCGCAGGCGCTGTCTGGGATCGCGGGCGAGACAATCGCGGATCAGCACGCGCAGTCTCGCCGGCGTCGTCGGCGGAAGCGTCGCGAAGTTCAGATCTCGGGTCAGGACCGCCGCCAGCGTCTCCGACACGTCTTCGCGTTCGAACGCGCGAGAGCCGGTGAGCATCTCGTAGAGCACGACGCCGAACGCCCAGATGTCTGCGCGGCGATCGACAGCCTTGCCCTTGGCCTGTTCGGGCGCCATGTAGGCGGCCGTGCCGAGAATCATCCCGATCTGCGTCGCGGGCGCCGTCAGCGTCGGCGAGTTCGCGACGTCGGCGGTCGGGCCGGAGTCGCCCGCCGCGGGTGAACCGAGCGCCTTTGCCAGGCCGAAGTCGAGCACTTTGACGGCGCCGTCGGAGCGCACCTTGACGTTGGCGGGCTTCAGATCCCGATGCACGATGCCGCTTTCGTGAGCGACTTCCAGGGCCTGCGCCATTTGCAGCGCGATCGACACCGTCTCGGCAAGCGCGATCGGGCCGCGCGCGATATGCGCCGAGAGATCCTCGCCGTCGACGAGCTCCATGACGAGCGCCTGCAGGCCGTCCGCGCGCTCGAGCCCGAAGACCTGGGCGATGTTCGGATGATTCAGCGATGCGAGCGTCCTGGCCTCGCGTTGGAAGCGGGCGAGTCGGTCGGCATCGCGCGCGAAGGTTTCCGGCAGGATCTTGATCGCGACGTCGCGGCCCAGGCCCTCATCGGTGGCGCGATACACTTCGCCCATTCCGCCTGCGCCGAGCTTCTCGACGATCTGGTACGGTCC
>DASTCC010000277.1:0-7925 GCA_035711465.1 Vicinamibacterales bacterium | reverse complement strand
CAGACCGAGATCGACGCGTTTGTCACCTGGATGGAGGCGGCGCTCGATGCCCCCGATCCGGGACGGGCCGTCGCCGGCCATGTGCCGATGCAGCGGCTGACGCGGACCGAGTTCGCGACGGCGGTCAACGATCTGCTCGCCATCGAGCTCGACGCCGCGCAGCTGCTGCCAGCCGAGATCGAAGTCCACGGCTTCGACAACGTCGCCGCGGCGCTCAGCGTCTCGCCGGCGTTCCTCGATCAATACGTCGCCGCCGCTCGGATGGCGGCGCGGGTGTCCGTGGGCGGATCGACGCCCAAGGTATCGGTGGCCGCCTACCAGCAGCACGAGTCTGGCGATCAGCCGCTGCACATGGACGGCCTGCCGCTGGGCACACGCGGCGGGATGAAGTTCCGCCACACCTTCCCCGCCGACGGTGAGTACCGGTTCACGATTCAGGACATCGGCGTAGACGTGTACTCGCGCGTCCTCGAGACCCGCCACACGCTGATCCTCCTCGTGGACGGCCGTGAGGTGTTCCGCCAGTCCGTCGGTGGCAGCGACGATCTGCGCACGGTCGATCGCCTGGGCGCGCCCGGGCGCGCCGAGGTGATGAAGCGGTTCGCCGACGTCCCGGTGCAGGTGAAGGCGGGCACCTACGACGTCGCCGTGACGTTCATCGAGCGCGCACGCGTCGAGTCGGACGAGTTCGTCGGCCTGATCGTCGGCGACGCGTTCAGCCGCGGCGACCGCGAGCCGCGCATCCAGGGCGGCGTCCAGGTGGTCGGCCCGTTCAACTCGCCGGGCGTATCGGACACGCCCAGCCGCCAGCGGGTGTTCATCTGCCATCCCGAACGCGAGACGGTCCGTGGGCGCCGAGGCGCCTTGCGCGAAGCCGACTGCGCCCGCCGCATCGCGGCGAACCTGGCGCGCCGCGCCTTCCGCCGGCCGGTCAGTGACGCCGACGTTGATTCACTGATGCCGCACTTCGAAGCCGGCCGCAAGGCGGGCAGCTTTGACTTGGGCATCCAGCACCTCGTCGCGGCTGTACTCGTCAGCCCCGACTTCCTGTTCCGCGCCATCCGCACCCCGGCCAGTGCGGTCCGCCTGAAGGCGGACACTACGTACGTCGCGTTCCCGCTGACGGATCTCGAGCTGGCCTCGCGGCTGTCGTTCTTCCTCTGGAGCCAGGGGCCGGACGACACGCTCCTCGACGCCGCGGCGGCCGGGAAGCTGCGCACGCCCGAAGCGCTGCGCGTGCAGGCACTGCGCATGCTCGGCGACCGGCGCGCCTCCGCCCTGGTGCGCAACTTCGCGTTGAAGTGGCTCGACGTCGACAACCTGAAAGAGGTCGAGCCGGATCCGAACCTGTTCCCGGCGTTCACCGATCAGCTCCGCCGCGACATGGCCGCCGAGATCGAGCAGTTCGTCGCCAGCGTGCTGCTGGAGGACCGGAGCGTCGGCGACCTCGTGACCGCCGATCACACGTTCATCAACGAACGGCTCGCCAGACACTACGGCATCACGACGGTCCTCGGGCCGCAGTTCCGTCGCGTGACGCTTGACGACCGGCGCCGTCACGGTGTGCTGGGCAAGGGTGCCGTGCTGCTGCGGACGTCGTACGGCGATCGGACGTCGCCGGTCATCCGCGGCGCCTGGGTGATGGACAAGCTGATGGGCACGCCGCCGACGCCGCCCCCACCCGACGTCGAAACGGATCTGTCAACGCCCAAGGGCGAGGCGCCGAAGACCCTGCGGGCGCGGCTGGAGAGCCATCGCTCGAAGCCTGGCTGCAACCAGTGTCACGGCGTCATCGACCCGATCGGGCTGGCGCTCGAGAACTTCGACGCCATCGGCCGGTGGCGCGACCGGGACGTGGACGCCAGGGCGCCGATCGACGCACAGACGACGTTGCCGAACGGCTCCGTGGTGGACGGCCCCGCCGAGCTGAGGGCGGCGCTCTTCGGCGGGCGCGACCTGTTCGTGCGCAACTTCACGGAAAAGCTGACGATGTATGCGCTCGGCCGGGAGCTGGAGGCAGACGACATGCCGCAGGTGCGGGCGATCGTGCGGACGTCAGCCGCCCGGAATCACACGCTCTCGGCCATCGTCTCGGGGATCGTGTCGAGCGACGCGTTTCGCTATCAGAAGGAATGACCCATGTACCTGACGAAACGACATCTTTCGCGGCGGGCGGTCCTTCGCGGCGCCGGCGTGACGTTGGCGTTGCCGCTGCTCGACGCGATGGTGCCTGCGGCGACCGCGCTGGCGCAGACCGCCGCGACGCCGAAGCTGCGGATGGGGTTCTTCTACATCCCGCACGGCGCCATCATGGGCAACACCTCCCACGGTCCGGCGATGGATCGTTGGACACCGAGAGGCGCCGGCGCTGATTTCACGCTGAGCCCGATCCTGGCGTCGCTCGAGCCGTACAAGAAGTACGTCACCTCCTTCGGCAACCTCGAGAACAAGGCGATGATTGGCGGGGTGCACAGCCTGGCGCCGGCCACCTGGTTGAGCGGCGTCAAGCCCGAGCGGGCCGCGCGCGGCGCCAGCATGGAGACGACCCTCGACCAGGTCGTGGCGCGTCAGATCGGCCAGGGCACGACCTTGCCGTCGCTCGAAGTCGCCGCCGAGACGACGCAGCAGAACGCCGCGTGCAGCGGCTCGGCGTGCTTCTACAACACCACGCTGTCGTTCCGCGACGCGCACTCGCCACTGCCCATGGAGTTCAACCCGCGCAAGGTGTTCACGCAGCTGTTCGGTGAGGGCGACACGCCTGAGGAGCGCGCCGCCATCGCCAGCCAGACGTCGAGCCTGCTCGATCGCGTTCGCGAGCGGACCAGCGCGCTGCAGCGCGACCTCGGCGCTGCCGATCGCGCGCGGCTCGGCGACTACCTCGACACCGTGCGCGAGATCGAGCGACGCGTCCAGCTGGCGTCGAGCCGGGATCTGTCGGCGATCACAGTCCCCGGCGCGCCGATCGGCGAGTTGAGCAAGTTCGACGAACAGGTCGACCTGCTGTTCGACCTCATCGCGCTGGCCTACCGCGCCGACCTGACGCGGGTGGCCTCGTACATCATGGTGGCCGAAGGAACCAACCGGACCTACAACCACATCGGCGTGTCCGACGCCTTTCATCCCGTGTCGCACCATGCCAACGATCTCGGCCGCCTCGAGAAGCTGGCGAAGATCCAGACGTGGCACGTCGAGCGCTTCGCCGCGTTTCTCAAGACGCTCGCCGACGTGCCCGATGGCGACGGCACCCTGCTCGACCACGCGATGTTCCTCTACGGGTCGAACATGTCGAACAGCGATCGCCACAACGGCCACCCGCTGCCGACGATCCTGGTCGGCGGCGGCAACGGCGCGCACAAAGGCGGCCAGCACCTCGAGCTGCGCGAACCGACCCCGCTGGCCAACCTGCACCTGACGATCCTCGACAAGGTCGGCGCCGGCCGGAAGGCGTTCGGTGACAGCACGGGGACGATCGCAGGCTTCTGATGGTCGACCGCAGAGAGTTCCTCGTCGGCGCTGCGGCGGGGCTGATCGGTCTCGCGTTGCCTCCGTCCGGATCCGCTCAACAGGCTGCCACGACCCGGCTGACCGATCGTCTGTCGCTGATTACTGCCGGCGGCACGAACGTTCTCGCGTACGCCGGCGCTGAGGGCCTGGTGCTCGTTGACAGCGGTGCGCCGGCACAGACTGACACGCTGATGGCGGCGGTGCGGCAGGTCTCCACGTCTCGCCCGCAGTCCATCACGCTGTTCAACACGCACTGGCACCTCGAGAACACCGGCGGCAACGAGGCGATTCGCGCAGCCGGGGCGACGATCGTCGCGCACGAGAACACCAGGCTGTGGATGGCGACGCCGGTTTGGAGCCCGGCCGAGGACCGCTACCGGCAACCGCGTCCGGCGGCGGCGCGGCCCGACAAGACGTTCTACGACACCGGTTCGATGACAACGGCCAACGAGCGGGTCGAGTACGGCTACTTGATCGCGGCGCATACCAGCGGCGACATTTACGTCCGCTTCCGCGACGCCAACGTGCTCGCGGTCGGCGACGTCGCGTCGCCCGCACGCGACCCCGAACTCGACTGGTTCACCGGCGCGTGGATCGGCGGCCGCGTCGATGCGATGGCGCGCCTGCTGACGATGTGCGACGACCGGACACGGATCGTGCCCGGATACGGGCCCGTGATGACGAAGGCACAGCTGCAGGCCGAGCACGACGTCATGAAGACGGTCTACGATCGCGTGTTCGATCTCGTGCGGAAGGGTGACGAGTCCACGGACATGCTGAAGGCCGGCGTCCTCAACGGCCTGCCGCGCACGTGGAAGGATCCGCAGCGGTTCCTCTACGACGTGCAGAAAGGGTTGTGGGCACACCACAACAAGCTGTCGCCAGATGTCGTTTAAATCGTTCGGATCGTTCGAGTCGTTCGGATCGTTCGGCGCGTTCGTCGTCGCACTCGCGCTGGCTTCGCCTGTCCACGCCCAAAGTGTCCTGGCGGATCGGATCCAGGCCGGGGATCGACGCGCGGCGCTGGAGATGATTGCGAAAGGCGCCGACGTCAACACGGCGCAGGCTGACGGCACGACACCGCTGCACTGGGCAACCTACAAAGTCGATCGCGAGCTGGTCCTGGCGCTGATTACGAAGGGCGCGCGCGCCGACGTCGTCAATCGCTACGGCGCCAGCCCGCTGGCCGAGGCGATCAAAGTGGCCAACATGCCGCTGGTCGAGCTGCTCCTCGAAGCCGGGGCGAACGCCAATGTCGCCAACGAGGACGGGCAGACGGCGTTGATGCTGGCGGCACGGACGGGCAACGTCGCGCTGGCGGAGGCGCTGGTGCGCGAGGGTGCCGACGTCAACCGCCGCGAGCGCATGCGCGGCCAGTCGGCCGTGATGTGGGCGGCGGCGCAGAACCACCCGGACATGGTGAGGTTCCTGGTGTCGAAGGGCGCCGACCTGTCGATTCGCGCCGACGCCACCGACTGGGGTTCGCAGATCACCAATGAGCCGCGGGTGATGTATCGCCCCGTCGGCGGCCTGACGCCACTGCTCTACGCCGCGCGCGCCGGCTGCCTCGACTGCGTGAAGACGATGATCGCGGCGGGTGCGGACAAGGACCGGCCGAACCCCGACGGGATGACGCCGATGATCATGGCGCTCGACAACGGCTTCCCGGAGGTCGCCCGTTTCCTGCTCGAGCAGGGCGCCAATGCGCACGTGTGGGACTGGTGGGGACGGACACCGCTCTACGTGGCGGTGACCATGCGTGGCGGGCGAGACAGCCGGGCCGGCCGCCGGTCACCTGAATCGCTGGCGTTCATCACCGCGGTGCTGGCCGCCGGCGTCAACCCGAACGCGCAGCTCGCGTTCAAGGAGCCGAGCCGCGGCGGCCGCGACAACCGCTTCGCCGACGACCTGCTCACGACCGGCGCCACGCCGCTGATCCGCGCCGCGCAGACGTTCGACAACGAGGTCGTCCGCCTGCTGCTGACGCACGGCGCACTCGTCGATCTGCCGAATGCCTCCGGCGTCACGCCATTCATGGCCGCCGCCGGCATCGGCACGCGGGGAGGCGGCGCCGGCGTTCTCGGCCCCGGCACGCCGGACAACGTCGTCTCGCTGTCGCTCGAGACGATGGAGATCCTCCGCCAGGCTGGCGCCGACGTGAACGCGCGCATCGCCGACGTCACCAGCCTGACCGGCCGCATTGCGCGCACCAACTCGATGACCGGCAAGCAGGGGCAGACGGCGCTGTTCCAGGCCGCGGAAGCCGGCCGCGCCGACGTCGTCCGCTACCTCCTGCAGCACGGCGCGCGCGCCGACGTCAGCGACGACGCCGGCCGCACCGCGAGCGCCGTGGCGCGATCGAAGGAGATCGCCGCGCTGTTGCCGCCGGCCGGGGGAATCTCGAGGTAGATCCCCGCGAGAAAACGACAACGAACGATCGCCTATGGGCGCGCAGCACAAGTCAGCGCCCGCCTGACATCGTCCTGGTTCGGTAACAGACCGGTAACAGGCCGCACGTACTCTTCACCGATGCGAACCCCGATGCATATCGTTGCGGTCGCGGTCGCCGCCGCGGTGGTGGCCGCTGTATCGCCACCGCTCGCCGCGCAGCAGATCCCGCTGACCGACAAGATCACCCGGCTCGAGGGGACGTGGCGGCGCGTGCCGGAGAAGGGCTGGGGCGGAATCTGCGGTGTGCCCGCAAGCAATGGAATGAGGTTGAGCGTCTCCCCAGAGGAGATCTGGATCCACGCGGACACGTTCTCCCAGGGCGTCTCGAGTCAGACGCTCATGCCAATCGGCGAGGTCAAACTGGATGGCAGGCAGACAGTGTTGTTCACCGGTCGTATCGCCACCGCGTCCACTGACGCCGGGTGGCTGGCTATCACCACGGTCCAACAACGTCCCCTCGGATTCGCCAACGTGATGCGCGAGGTCTACATCCTCAACAGGAACGGCGACGAACTGACCGTATGGCGCACGCTCAACGTCAGACGGCCGGACGGTCTGCCCGACAAGATCGACTGCGGCAACCACCACGCGATCGTCTATTCGCGGAAGCCCCTGAGCAAATAGATCGGTCGCGGTCCGGCAGAATCAGAGTTCTTCAGCCCGCCATCAGGACTCGGGGCTGCAGTTTGACAGATCGTGCTGCCGCAAAGCGTTGCACTACCGGGAGGACGCATGCGCGCGTGATCGCCGGCATGGAACTTTCCTTGGCTCGGTGGACCGTCGGTCCAGAGGTCGAGTTCGATCTCACATCGGCAAGCCGCGCGACCGGTTCCCCGGCAAAGACCTGCTGCCGACGGGGCGTCTGGGCATCGCGATCCGGCGACGCTTCTAAGCGGCTTGGAAATTACGGTATCAGCGCCGGCCAGTTCAGCACCACGTAAATGGGGGGACTGTCGGCCGCGGGAGCTTTCGTCGCGATCAGGAAACGCTGGCCTGAGGGCTCCGCCCGATAGAGAACCGCATCGTTCCGGCCTTCGACGTCAACCGGACGGGTGAGCCGAAACAGCTCGACCGGCTTGCCGATGTCGAGCGTCGTATCGGTGGCCATCACCGGCACGCTCATCATGCCGGCGGTGTTCGACACGTAGAACAATTCGCGCCCGTCAGCGCGCCACTGCGGAGCGGTTCCGCCGCCGGCCGACACCGCACGCTTCCCGCGCCCTGAAGGAAATGCGGCGACAAAGACAGCGTTGGTCCCTGTCTCGTCCGAGACATAGGCGATCCAACGGCCGTCGGGCGAGACGCGCGCCTGCCACTCGTTGAACGACGTGTTGATCGGCAGCGCCTGCGCGCGACGTCCGTCGACCGTGAACTGCCACAGATCGAGTCCGACATCCGTCTGACGGGTGAAGACGAAGCCACTTCCGTCGGGCGCCCAGGACTCGGGCTCGTCGATCTCGCCCCCGCCGACGAGAAGCTCCGGCTTGGGACTGCCATCGAGATCGATCAGGTGCAGGTCCGGCGGACTGACGGCGCCTGACGCGTACACAACGCGGCCGCCGCGCGGCGACCAAACGGGCACAACCCCGAGGGTGACACGCTGCGGATCGACGGCACGGTGGTCCGTACGTTCGTCGAGGACGGCCGCCACCTGGTCGAGATCGAGCAGGCGGCGCGCAACCAGGACGGCGAGCTGTCCGCCACCGGCCGCGGCGTGGTCGAGCTGCCGGACGATCCGTGATGGACGAGCAGCGGATGGAGGGTCGACGCCTCGCGCCGTGCGATGCTCGGGGCGTGGTGACACATGAGCCGCGGGAACTGGCGGGGCGGGTCGCCCGGGTCCTGGAGCCCCCGCGCGAGATTCTCGAGGCATACCTGTTCGGGTCCGCAGCCACCGGCGCGGCGCAGGCGCACAGCGATCTCGACGTCGCCGTCTACAGATGGCGGCGCTCGGGGTCCCGCGCGTGGAC
>DASTCC010000276.1:0-6251 GCA_035711465.1 Vicinamibacterales bacterium | reverse complement strand
TGTGGATGGTCGGGGTCGATGGCGGCGGTCTGACGAAGCTCTTGATCCCGCCGAATGGCGCGGTGATTCCAATCATCTCGCCGAACGGTGATCGCCTCACCTACGTCGGCAGCCAGGGTCTCCGGGCGCACACGATGCCGTTTACGCCGGGAAAGGGCGTCGAACCAACGGAGCTGGAGGGTGACGGCGTCGACGGGAAGTACTTCACGCCGATGGACTGGTCGCGCGACGCCACGCGCCTGGCCGGGTACGTCGCGGCCAACAACGGACGGCCGGCAGGCGTGGCGGTGTACGACATGGCCGCCAGGAAGACGCGAATCGTGTCGAGCGACCTGGCGTGGTGCGTGAAATGGCTGCCCGACGATCGTCGCATGATCTACTTCACCCGCAACGGCGCGGAGCTCGTGGTCCTCGACACGGTCACTGGCGCGCGCACGCGCGTGGACGTCCGGCTGCCGGCGCCGTCGGTCGCCGACGTCTTCGCCTTCGCGCCCGACGGACGAACGGTCTATTACGGCGCGGCGCGAGCGGAAGCGGACATCTGGATCATCGAGCGCGGGACTGCGGGGGCGCGGGAACAGTGAGCCGTCGGCGATCGTCAAAGTGTCGTACTGATTTAGTGCACAATGTGCAGCATATAATCAGCGACCATGGCCGCCTACCTCGGCGAATTCGAACAGCTGATCCTCCTGGCGCTGGCGCGCCTCGGTGACGATGCCTATGGCGTGACGATTCGCGCCGCGCTCGTCGAACGCGCGAAGCGCAAGCCGTCGTTTGGCGCGATCTACAGCACGTTGCGGCGGATGGAAGAGAAAGGCCTCGTCCGATCGTTCGCGGGCGAGCCCGCGCCCGTGCGCGGCGGACGCGCCAAGAAGCACGTCGTCCTGACCGCCCGCGGCCGCGCCGCGCTTCGCGAAGCGCACGCCGCAATCGTCCGCATGGCCGAGGGGGTGCCGCTGTGAAGCGCCTGGTCGCATGGCTCCTTCGCGTCGGGCGCTCCGACGCCGAGCGGGCGGCGCTGCTTGGCGACCTCGAGGAAGAACGTCGCACTCGGCTCGCGCGCGGCAGCGGACGGCTGCCGGTGTTCGCGTGGTACGCCGCGGAAGTTCTTCGTGCATTTCTCTGGGGACTGCGCGACGCCTTCGCCGTCTCCGAACCGACCGCCGAACGGCGACGGTCCTTTTTCTCCTGGCCCGACATCAAACTCGGCCTGCGGCTCCTGATCCGGAACCCCGGCCTGACCGCCGTCTCGACCGTCGGGATCGCCGTCGGCGTCGCCATCTCCGCGGGGATGTTCGGCTTCCTCCACGCGAACTTCGATCCCGCGCTCCCGCTCGACGAAGGCGACCGCATCGTCGCGCTCGAGAACCGGGACATCAAGCGCAACAACGAGAACCGTCGTTCACTGCACGACTTCGTGACGTGGCGCGACGAGATGACCTCCGTCGTCGAGATCAGCGCGTTTCGCAACGCCAGATCGACGATGCAGGCGGGCGATCGGGTTCCCGAAAACGTGCGCATCGCCGTGATGAGTGCGAGCGGATTCCGCGTCGCGCGCGTGCCGGCGCTGCTCGGACGCTGGCTCGCGCCGGAAGACGAGCTCGAGGCGGCGCCGCCGGTGGTCGTTATCGGCTACGACGTCTGGCGATCGCGGTTCGACCGGAACCCGTCGGTGATCGGCCAGCAGCTCCGTTTCGGCACCACGCACCACACCGTCGTCGGCGTGATGCCCGAGAGGTTCGCGTTTCCGGTGAACCACGAGTACTGGATTCCGCTTCGCGCGAACACGTCGGCGGTCGCGCGCGGCGCCGGTCCGGAGCTCTTCGTCTTCGGGCGCCTGGCGCCGGCGGCGACGATGGCGTCGGCGCAGGTGGAGCTGTCGCTGCTCGGCGAGCGCGCGGCCGCGGCGTTTCCGCAGACGAATGCGACGCTGAAGCCGCGGCTGCTGGGTTACA
The DNA here is from genome assembly GCA_035711465.1 of Vicinamibacterales bacterium. GTDB lineage: Bacteria > Acidobacteriota > Vicinamibacteria > Vicinamibacterales > SCN-69-37 > DASTCC01. The sequence goes on along the minus strand of DASTCC010000276.1, from coordinate 4,296 downwards.
CCAGACCGCTTCTCGACATCCAGGACATGGACCTCGGCGCGGTGGTGATGGGACAACTCACCGTCAGCCTCGTGCTCGTCGTCGTCGCCCTCAACGTCGCCATCCTGCTCTACGCGCGCACCGCCACTCGACGAGGAGAGATCGCGGTGCGGACCGCGCTCGGCGCCAGCCGCGCGCGGATCGTCAGCCAGCTGTTCGTCGAGGCGCTCGTCCTCGCTCTGGTGCCGGCCTGCCTGGGCCTCGCGCTCGCCCAGTACGGGCTCGACCTGGCCAATCGGCTGATGTTCCTGGAGCTGTCACTGGTCGACGGCGCGGCGCCGTTCTGGCTCGAGCACGGGCCTCAGCCGGCGACGATGCTCTACGTGCTCGTGCTCGTCACGATCACGGCCGCCATTGCCGGCATCCTGCCGGCGCTGCATGCGACGCGACGACGAAGCGGCGCGGATTTTCGACAGCTCGGCGGCAGCACGGGTCCGCGGCTGGGCCGGATCTGGAGCGCGCTGATCGTGACGCAGGTCGCGTTTGCGGTGGCCGTCCTGCCGGCCGCCGTCAAGATCGGTCTCAACGCCACTCGCTGGAGCCTCACGCGACCGAACTATCCGGTCGAAGAGTTCGCCAGCGCCGCCGTCGTCACGCAGATCGGATCGAGCGCCTTCGGCAATCGGCTCCCGGAGTTGAAGCGGCGCCTCCAGGCGGAGCCCGAAGTGATCGGCGTCGCGTTCTCGGGGTCCCTGCCCCAGCGCAGCATCACCGGGCAATTCGAAGTGGAAGGCATCTCACCAGGAGAAGGCGAAGGCGCCGCGGCGGCCGACAGCATGCGTGGCGTGACGACGCTCGGCATCGACAGTGCGTATCTCGACGTCCACGGCATCCGTCTCGTCGCGGGCCGGCCGTTCAATGAGCTCGACGTCAGTGCGAGCGATGGCCCCGTCATTGTCGACGTCTCATTCGCACAGCGGTTCCTGAACGGCGCGTCGCCAGTTGGCCGGCGGATGCGCTATGCCGGGACGTCGGACAAACCGCCGTCGCCGTGGTACGAGATCGTCGGCGTGGCCGAGAATCTGCGGCGGAACCCGATCGACCCCGGCGTTGTCGGTCCGACCGTGTTCTATCCCATCGCACCCGAGGACCTGACGGCGGTGAACCTGACGGTGCGGCTGCGAGGATCGGCGGCCGCGCGAATGAAGGAAGGCTTCGCCCGGAAGACGTACCAGATCGCCACCGCCGTCGATCCCGGGTTGTGGATGGCCGAGCTGGAGACGCGCGCGCAGGCTGAATCCAACGATGCCATCGCGATCCGCCTCGCCTCGCTCGCCTTGTCCGGCATCTTGGTGGCGGTGCTGTTGTTCTCGGCCGCCGGTATCTACTCGCTGATGTCCTTCGCCGTGTCGCAGCGCCGGCGGGAGATCGGCATTCGCGCCGCGTTGGGCGCGTCGTCGATGGACGTGCTCCGCAGCGTGTTCTCGCGGGTCGCGCTGCAGGTCGGTGCCGGCGTCGTTCTCGGCGCGCTCGGAGCGATGGCGATCGCGCCCGACGTCGATGTCGCGATGGCGAGGAGGCTGGCGATGGTCACGCCGGCGGTTGCGCTGATCATGGTGGTCGTGGGCGTGGTCGCCGCGTACGGACCGGTGCGGCGCAGCTTGCGCATTCAGCCGACGGAGGCAGTGCGGGCGGAGTGATTGAGCCCCGTCGCGAGCAGCCCGAAGCCGACGGCGGTGACCAATACGATTGCCGTCGCGTACAGCGGTCGCCGGATGAGCGCTTTGACGACGGGGCGGAGATGAGTCATCGCGGTGGCTCCTCGTGTGTCGTGATCCTTCGTCGATCACTTGACTCGCTGAGCAACCCACCTCAGCCACGGATCGTTCGTGCCGCGAACCTGTTCGTTGGTCGGGCCGAGCGGCGTCCAGTATGGCGACCATCCTCCCGTCTCATTCGTCCCGGGTTCGACATCTGCTCCTCCAGCTTGGCTGACGGAAAACCGGTCCTCGAATGATCGCGAGATCCGTGGACAACGGCAAGGCGAATCAATGTCCGATGATGCCGCCTCGTCCCGACAACTTCGCCTGTCCGCGAATATACGGAGCGGATGAGCCCTCTTCGACGCATCTGTCGCGTCTCCTGGGTGACGGCCGCAATCACGCTGGCCGATCAGCCAGGAGAACAGCAATGAAGACCGCACACTCGACTTCAGCGGCGAATGGTCGGCTCCGCCGACGCCTCTTCAGCACACTGCTTGCTCTCGCCGTGTTCGCCGGAACGATCGTGGGGACCGCACGGCCAGCGCACGCGGCAACCCTGGTCTTCGGCTGTTTCCGTACCGCCCAGGGCAATCAGACGCTTGCGGCCGGGACTCCCGTCTACCTCGTGATCTGGATCGGCAACCGCTGGTACAACACCGGCGTCAACTTCCCGATGGACGGCTCCGGTTGCGTCTGGATGCCGACAAACCTCTACGCGGACTATCCGCAGGCGCTCTACGTGAACACGGGCAGTGCCCTGGGCACCTTCACGGGGGGCGGCACCTTCTGGGGATTCAGCGAGTTCTACGCCACGCCGGGAAGCGGCTTTGCCGATCTGGGAACCGGTCTTCTTTACTACTCGTGTTCAGGGCGTGTGAATGCGTGCTGAGGTGTCCTGGGTCCGACGTCACCGGACAACGAACGGCATCTCCCGCGTCACCGGCGCGCCGCTCTTCGGACGAGCGGTGATTTCAAGGACGTAGGCGCCGGGCGCGAGTTGGTTCAGTGGCAACGGCGCGTCGAACGTTGCGGCCTGGCCGCCTCTGACGCCGGGAAACGGTTGCAGAGCGACCTGTGAAAATGCCGACGCCACACCTTTCAGCCCCATCGTCACGACGATCGGATCGCGCGATCTCCAGAACGCGCGTCCGAACACGCGCAAGGTGTCAGCGCGAGCGAACGACCGCGACGTCGTCGGCTGGAACGGCACGACGGCAGCGATGGCCTTGGCGTTCATCGCCGGCGGCGCCGGTGCAGCGAGGCCGATCGCAATGCCGCTCAGCTGCAGGCGCCCATCGGTGGGCTTTGGAACGTCGATCGGCATCTGCACCGTGCCGGCGCGGCCGAGTTGCTCACTGGCGACGCCCATTCGCAGCGTCAGCCGCTCCGATGGGAGATCGACGAGGTCGTCGATGACGAGCGTGACGTCACGATCGTCGGCGGCCTGGCCGTCGAGACGGATCTGCCGCGAGACGGCCTGTTTGATCCTGGCGTCCGGATCGAGGGCGTAGATGCTGACGGCGATGGTGTCCGCGATGCGTCGCGAACCGCCCGCGGGCGCCGGGTAGGTGACCTCGATCGTGACCGCGGTCTGCATGCCTTTCTCGCCCGGCGCAATCGGAGTGGCTAACGCGCGCAGCGTCAGACCGAGGACATCGACGCCGGAGGACATCGCGCTCTCGGCGGTCACGCTCAGCGGCGCCGCGGCCGAGTTGGCACCGGGCGCCACATAACCCGTCCTCGCGCGGACGCGCACACCCGGCCGGTCGACCTTGACCTCGAAGTCGTGGAACTTGCCGTCGGCAACCAGCGGCGTCGGCGAATAGGCCAACTCGTAGAAGCTGCCGTTCTCGCCGACGATCTCATGGACCGCGCGGGTCAGATCCGAGTTGTTCGTGAACGCGCGGCCGCCGGTGTTGAGCGCCAGCACGCCCATCCAGGCCCGCTGGTTTCTGAGATTCGCGACGACGCGCGACCGGACGCTGTTGTTCAGAATCTTGCCGATCCCGCCGCGAACCGCCTCTTCGGGCAGCACCTGGCCTCTCGGATCGATGGTGTAGATCGGCACGTTCGATCGCCGCGCCTGATCGAACGTTCGCTGCAGTTCCATCGTGATGAAGCTGATGCCCGGCTCCTCGTCCGCCGGAAAGGTGGCCATCGTGCCGACGTAGATGATCGCCCGACGCGTATGGCCCGAGCCGGCCATCGTCATCGCCACATTGCGCAGGGTGTCCGATGTGCGCGCCGCCTGCGCGAGGATGTAGGCCGGTGGGTTGCCTGCCTGCGGGTAAGCGTCGAGCCCGAACCCAAGCGCCGCACGTACGTTCCCGATCGCCTCCATGAGACCGGCGAGATCCGTCTTGAAGTTCCTGCTCAGGTCGGATCGGCCGATGTAGACGAGCGCGACTTCGTCGTCCGGCGCCAATGCCAGGACGATGTCGGTGAGCGTCTTCTTGATGGCGACGACGTCCTGCTCGATGAGATGGAGGTCATCGACGACGATCGCCCACAGCCGGCTCGACGGTGACGACATCGCGTTGGTGACGACGTCGGG
>DASTCC010000275.1:0-8811 GCA_035711465.1 Vicinamibacterales bacterium | reverse complement strand
AAGGGCACCGGCGGCGTCGTGCTGGTACAGCATGACGCGCGCCGCCAGAGCGTCAGCACGCGCGTGCAGCAGGAGCCGACGCAGGGGGCGACGGTCGAGCTCACCATCAACCTCCGTTACCAGCACATCCTCGAGCGCGAGCTGTCGGCCGGCATCCGCGAGCACCGCGCCGTCGGCGGCACGGCGATCATGATGGACCCGCACACCGGCGAGATCCTCGCCATGGCGAGCTATCCGTCGTTCAACCCGAACGCGTTCGGCAGGTCCGAGCCCTCGACCTACAAGATCCCGGCGTTTCAGGACGCCTACGAGCCCGGATCGACGTTCAAGATCGTGACCCTGACCGCCGGGCTCGAGAGCGGGGCGCTGACGCCGAACTCGCTGCTCGACTGCAGCCCGGGCTTCATCAAGCTGCCGGGCCGCAAGGCGATCACCGACGATCACAAGTACGGCGTGCTGACGTTCAGCGAGGCGATCATCAAGTCGAGCAACGTCTGCGCGATTCGCGCCGGCTGGAAGGTCGGCGCCGAGCTGATGAGCCGCTGGGCGCGCCGCTACGGCTTCGGGCAGACGCACGTGCCGCGGTTTCGCGGCGAGAGCGGCGGCATCGTCACGCCGCTCGACGCGCTCAACGACAGCGAGCTGGCGTCGATGTCGATGGGCTACGCCATCAGCGTGACGCCGATCCAGATGGTGCTGGCGATGAGCTCGATCGCCAACGGCGGCCGGCTGATGGAGCCCCACCTGGTGCGCGCGATCGTCAGAAACGGCGTGCGCGAAGAGATCGCGCCGAAGGTGGTGCGACAGACCGCCTCGCCCTCGACGATCGCGTGGATGACGCCGATCCTCGAAGAGGTCGTCAACAGCGGCACCGCGAAGGCCGCGAAGCTCGATCGCTATCAGGTCGCGGGGAAGACGGGCACCGCGAAGAAAGCCATTCCGGGCGGCTACTCGGACACCGACCGCAACTCCTCCTTCGTTGGGTTCGTGCCGTCACGCCGCCCGGAGTTCGCCATCCTCGTCGTCATCGACACCCCGCGCGCCGGACAGGTCTACGGCGGCGCCGTCGCGGCGCCGATCTTCAAGCGCATCGCCGAGGCGGCGCTGGTCGACGCCGGCGTGCCGCCAACGATCCACCCGGCGCCGCCGATCCTCCGCACCGTCGAGCGGCCGGCGACGGAACCGCCGGCGCGACAGGTCACGCTGGTGCCGGTCGGCACCACCAGCGCCGATCGCGCCGTGGTGCCGGACGTGCGCGGCATGAGCGCGCGCGAGGCGACGAAGGTGATGATGGGCGCGGGCCTCTACGTCCGGATGAAAGGCGAGGGCGTCGTCGTCGAGCAATCGCCGGAGGCCGGCGCGACGCTCGAGATCGGATCCATGAGCGTCCTCGAACTGCGCCGGGCGCCGGCGGGCGGTGGATCCAGGTGACGCTGGGCGCGCTCGTCGCCGCCGCGCACACGCTGGCGCCCGATGCCCGGGCGCGCGTGGCCGCGGCTCGTCAGGCCGAGACGGCCGTCACCGGCATCGTCCACGATTCGCGGGCGGTGTCGCCAGGCGCGGTGTTCGTCGCCATTCGCGGCGCCCGCGCCGACGGCGCCGGCTTCGCGGCCGACGCGATGGCGCGCGGCGCGGTGGCCATCGTCTCGGAGACGCCCGGCGCCGACGGCGGCGCTGTCTGGCTGCGCACGGCCGACGCGCGGCTCGCGCTGGCCGAGCTGTCGGCGATTTACCACGGCCGGCCGAGCGACGCGCTGACCGTCGTCGGCGTCACCGGCACCAACGGCAAGACGACCAGCACCTATCTGCTCGCCTCGGTGTTCGACGCCGCCGGCATGCCGTGCGGCCGGATGGGCACGGTGACGGTGCGCGTCGGCCCGCGTCCGACCGACGAGCGCGACGCCTCGCACACGACGCCCGAAGCGTCCGAAGTGCAGCGGCTGCTCCGCGAGATGAAAGACGCCGGCTGTCAGGCGTGTGCGATGGAGGTGTCGTCGCACGCGCTCGTCCTGCAGCGCGTCGCCTACATGCGTTTCGCCGCGGCCATCTTCACGAACCTCACCCGCGACCATCTCGACTTCCACGGCGACATGCAGCAGTACTTCGCCGCCAAGCGGCGGCTCTTCGAGATGCTGCCCGCCGGCGCGCCCGCGGCGATCAACCTCGACGATCCGCGCGGCAAGGACCTGGTCGCGATCGCGAGCGGGGCGATCACGTATGCGATCGACAAGCCGGCCAGCGTCCGGGCCCGCGCCATCCAGTCGTCGCTCGAAGGCCTCGCCTTCGACGTCGACACGCCGAGCGGGACGCTGTCGATCCGGTCGCCGCTCGTCGGCCGGCCCAACGTCCAGAACATCCTCGGCGTCGTCGCCGCCGCCGTCGGGCTCGGGCTGCCGGCGTCCGCGATCGAAACCGGGATCGCGCGGCTGGAACGCGTGCCCGGCCGATTCCAGCTCGTGTCGTCGTCGACCGACGACGTTCGCGTCGTCGTCGACTACGCGCACACCGACGACGCGCTGAAGAATCTGCTCGAGACCGCGCGGCCGCTCACCGAAGGACGCCTGATCACGGTGTTCGGCTGCGGCGGCGATCGCGATCGCACCAAGCGTCCGTTGATGGGCGCGGTGGCGGCGCGGCTCAGCGACTACGTCGTGCTGACGTCCGACAATCCCCGGTCCGAGGATCCGTCGCGCATCATCGCCGAAATCCTGCGCGGCCTGGCGCCGCCCGCCGAACCGGGCGCCCCGGCGCGGCCGGGCACGCCGCATACGACCGAGCCCGATCGCCGCAAGGCGATCGATCTCGCCATCCGCACCGCCCTCCCCGGCGACCTCGTGATCATCGCGGGCAAGGGTCATGAGAAGTACCAGGTCATCGGCGATCGAACGCTGCCGTTCGACGACGTCGACATCGCCCGCGCCGCGCTCGGACAGCGCGGCACGGCCTCACGGGTGTGACCGCCGTCGTGGGTGCGTTGGTGATGACTGCGGGCCTGGTGGCCGAGGCGACCGGCGGCCGGCTCGCCGGCGGCTCGGCGGAGCGCGCCTTCAACGGCGTGTCGACCGACAGCCGGTCGCTCGCTGAAGGCGCGTTGTTCGTCGCGCTGCGCGGCGATCGCTTCGACGGCCACGCGTTCCTGCCCGAAGCAATCCGCCGCGGCGCCGCCGGGTTGCTCGTGTCCGAGATGCCGGCGCCGCTTCCGTCGACCGCGGCCGTGGTCGTCGTCGACGACACGCTCGTGGCCCTGCAGCGGCTCGGACGCGAAATCCGCCGCCGCTCGGGGGCCCGAGTCGTCGCGATCACCGGCAGCACCGGCAAGACGACGACGAAGGAAGCGACGGCGGAGCTTCTGGCGCTGCGCTACCGCGTCTTCCGCAACCGCGGCAATCTGAACAACCACATCGGCCTGCCGCTGTCCCTCACCGAGCTCCACGCCGGTCCCGACGTCGCGGTCGTGGAGCTCGGCATGAATCACGCCGGCGAGATCCGCACGCTGATCTCGCTCGCCGAGCCTGACGTGCGCGTGTGGACGAACGTCGGCGACGCGCACTTCGGCTTCTTCGGATCGCGCGAAGCCATCGCCCGCGCCAAGGCCGAGGTGCTCGAGGCCGCGAAGCCTGCTGACGTCGCCGTGCTGAACGCGGACGACCCGCTCGTCATGGCCCATGCCGACGGCTTCGCCGGACGCGTGGTGACCTTTGGTGAGAGCGAGACCGCGACGGTGCGGGCGAAGCGGGTTATCGAGCGCGGCATCGACGGCACGAGCGCCGACGTGCAGACGCCGGCCGGCGCCATCCGGATCGACGTGCCGCTGCCGGGTCGCGCGCAGTTGCTGAACGTGCTCGCGGCGCTGGCCGTCGCGTCGGAGTTCGACCTCCCGCTCGGCGACATCGCCGACCGGGTGCGCCGCCTCGTCGCGGTCGCGCGCCGTGGCGCGGTGACGATGCTGCCGAACGGCGTCCGGGTCGTCGACGACTCCTACAACGCGAGTCCGGCAGCGGTACGGATGATGGTCGCCGCGCTCGCGGCGACGCCGACACGCGGACGCCGCATCGCCGTGCTCGGCGAGATGCTCGAGCTCGGCGACGCCTCGGCCGCGCTGCACGAGAGCGCCGGCCGCGCCGCGGCGGACGCGGGCATCGATATCCTCGTCGCCGTCGGCGGCCCCGGCGCCGACGCCCTCGCCGCTGGCGCACGCGAAGCCGGACTGCCCGAGGATCGCGTGCAGCGGTTCGCGGACAGCGAGAGCGCGGCGCGCGCCGTGCGCGGCATGGTGATGGCCGGCGATCTCGTGCTGGTCAAGGGCTCGCGCGGGACCCGTACCGACATCATCGCCGACCGGCTGCAGGAGGTGGGCTGATGCTCTATTTCCTGCTGCCGACGCTCGATCAGCACATCGCCGGCATCGGCGTCGTCCGCTACATCACGTTCCGGACGGCGGCGGCCAGTCTCAGCGCGTTCGCGATCAGCCTCGCCCTCGGACCATGGCTGATCCACCGGCTGCGCGAGTTCCAGATCGGGCAGGTCGTGCGCCAGGACGGGCCGGCCACGCACAAGACGAAGGCCGGCACCCCGACGATGGGCGGGCTGCTGATTCTCGCTGCGGTATTCGGCCCGGTGCTGCTCTGGGCCAACCTGGCCAACCCGTACATCTGGATCGCGCTGGCTTCGACGGCGGCGTTTGGCGCGATCGGCTTCGTCGACGACTACCTGAAGGTCACGCGCCGGAGTCATCACGGCCTGTTCGCTCGCTACAAGTTCGCGGCGCAGATCGCGGTCGCGATCGCGGTCGGTGTAGCAGTCGTGCTCCTGCCGTCGTACGACACCCGGGTGATCTTTCCGTTCTTCAAGAACTTCGTGCCCGACATCGGCTGGTTCTATGTCGCGTTCATCGGCTTGGTGCTCGTCGCCGCGACCAACACCGTGAATCTGACCGACGGGCTCGACGGCCTGGCGATCAGCACGTTCGCCGTCTCTGCCGCGACCTACACCGCGCTGACCTACGTCATCGGCCATGCCATCTTCGCGCAGTACCTGCTGCTGCACTTCGATTCGTTGTCGGGCGAGCTCACCGTGTTCTGCGGCGCGCTGGTTGGCGCCAGCCTCGGATTCCTGTGGTGGAACGCGCATCCCGCGGACGTCTTCATGGGCGACGTCGGCTCACTGGCGCTCGGGGGGGCGCTCGGCACGGTCGCGGTCCTGATCAAGCAGGAGCTGTTGCTGCCGATCGTCGGCGGCGTCTTCGTGCTGGAAGGCGCGTCCGTCATCATCCAGGTCGCCTCTTTCAAGTTGACCGGCAAGCGCGTCTTCAAGATGGCCCCGCTCCATCACCATTTCGAGCTCATGGGCTGGCAGGAACCGAAGGTGATCACACGGTTCCTCGTCCTCGCGATCATGTTCGCGCTCGCGAGTCTCACGACGTTGAAGCTGAGGTGATGCGATGAGCTTCGACGTGCAGGGTCGCCGGGTGATCGTCGTCGGGGCAGGGCGGAGCGGCCTCGCCGCCGCGAGGCTGCTCGCATCGCGCGGCGCCTCGGTGACGCTCGCCGACGCCGCCGATCGCCTCGACGCCGCCGGCGCTCTGCGTGCCGCCGGCATCGCCGTCGAGCTCGGTCCGCATCAGCCGGCGCAGTTCTCCTCCGCCGATCTCCTGGTCATGAGCCCGGGCGTGCCGCTCGATCAGCCGGCGATCGCCGCCGCGCGCGCCGCCGGCGTGCCCGTGATCGGCGAAGTCGAGCTGGCGTCGCGCTGGCTCGCCGGCCGCGTGATCGCGATCACCGGCACCAAAGGCAAGTCGACGACGACGACGTTGACGGCGCGAATGCTGGCGGAGGCCGGCCGCGACGCCACCGCGGGCGGCAACCTCGGCACCGCGCTCAGCACGCAGGTCGACGCCTCGCGCCGCGAGTCGCTGCACGTCGTCGAGGTCAGCAGCTTTCAGCTCGAGACGACCGATCGCTTTCATCCATGGATCGCGGTGCTGCTCAACTTCTCGGCCGACCATCTCGATCGTCATCACTCGATCGAGGCATACGGGCGCGCCAAGGCGCGGATCTTCACGAATCAGACCGGCGAGGACTGGGCGCTCGTCAACGCCGACGATCCGGCGGCGCTGGCGCTTGCCGCCGGCGGCCGCGCCCGCCGCTTCGATTTCGCGCTGGATGCGCCGGTGAGCGACGGCGTCACCGTCGAAGGCGAAGCCATCGTCCGCCGGGATCGCGGACAGGCGGCGCCGCTCCTGCCGTTGACGTCGGTGCATCTACCGGGGCGGCATCTGCTGACCGACGTGCTCGCGGCGACCGCGGTCGGATGCGTCGCCGGGATTCCCGCCGAGGCGATGCGGCGCGCGGTCGAAGGGTTTGGCGGGCTCGAGCACGCGCTCGAGCGGGTTGCGACCATCGGCGGCGTCGCCTTCGTGAACGACTCGAAGGCCACCAACATCGCCTCCGCGCGCCGATCGCTCGAGAGCTTTCCCGGCGGCGTCGTCGCGATCATGGGCGGGCGCTTCAAGGGCGGTTCGTTCGCCGAGCTGCGCGACGTCGTCGCCGAACGCGCCGCCGCCGTCGTCGCGATCGGTGAATCCGCGCCGCTCGTGCGCGCCGCGTTCGAGGACGTGGTGCCGGTCGACGATGCGGTGTCGATGGAAGACGCGGTGCGCCGCGCCTACGGGCGCGCGCGATCGGGTGGGGTCGTGCTGCTCGCGCCGGCGTGCGCGAGCTTTGACATGTTTCGGGACTACGCGGAGCGCGGGCGGGTGTTCAAGGACGCCGTGCAGCGGCTCGCCGGCGGCGGCGCCGCGCCGTCCGTGAATTAGGGACGGAACACCACAGGTGTTGAGGCCCTGCCGCTGAGGCTCGAAGGCTTGGGGCTTGAAGGCGTGTGGAGCGTGTTCCGGGAGTAGCTGAGCTGTTGGCAGTCATCAGATCGGGCGCTGCGGCGGGAAGCCATCCGCTGGGAACACAGGCCGCCCCGGCCTGTGAGGGTGGTGTTCTCGTCCGGCCCGACTGATGACTGCCGACCGCTCACGGCGGCTCCTCCGGGGGCCGCGTCATCCGTGGGCCGGCGCGTGACGACGCGCCGCCCACACAGTTTCGGCGGGCTCGAATGGGACCTTTAGTCCTTCAGGGCCGCAAGCGGGGGCAGCAGTATGGCGCGAACGCTGCGATCGGACAAGTTGCTGTTCGGGGCGACGGTGGGCCTCGTCAGCATCAGCGTCGTGATGGTGTTCAGCGCCTCGGCCGCGACCGCGTTTGCCGAGCACTCGACGCCGGCGTACTACTTCGCCAAGCAGCTCGCCTGGGCCGTGATCGGCATCGCTCTGATGCTGACGGCGATGCGCATCGACTACCACCGCTACAACCAGGCGCCGCTCATCTGGGGGCTGCTGGCGGTCACCGCGGTCGCGCTCGTCGCCGTGTTCGGCTTCGCCGAACGAAACGGCACCCACCGCTGGCTGATCCTCGGGCCGATCTCGCTGCAGCCCTCGGAGGCCGCCAAGCTTGCCGTGATCTTCTTTGCCGCCGCGCTGCTCGAGCGGCGCATGCACCGCATCAACGAGATTCCCTATGCGCTGTTGCCGATCATGATCGTGACCGGCGCCGTGGCCGGTCTGATTCTCGCCGAGCCGGACTTCGGCACCTCGGCGATGGTGATCACGATCGTCGCGGCGATGCTGTTCACCGCCGGCCTCAGCTACCGCTACGTGATCGGCGCGGCCCTGCTGCTGCTGCCGGCGGCAATGGTGATCGTCATCACCGCCGCCTACCGGATGCGGCGCATTCTGTCGTTCCTCGATCCGTGGGAAGACGCGCAGGGTTCGGGCTATCAGGCGGTGCAGTCGTTCATCGCGCTCGGGTCCGGCGGTCTGCTCGGGCGCGGGCTGATGAACGGCGTCCAGAAGCTCTTCTATCTGCCCTACGCGCATACCGACTTCATCTTTGCCGTGGTCGGCGAGGAACTCGGGCTGATCGGAACGACCGGCATCCTGATATGTTTCGTCGTGATTGCGTGGCGTGGGTTGCGCGCCGCGCTGCTCGCGCCAGACCGCTACGGTTCCCTCCTCGCTGTCGGCCTGACGACGATGGTCGCCGTGCAGGGCTTCATCAACATGAGCGTCAACATCGGGCTGCTGCCGACCAAGGGCATTCCCCTGCCGTTCGTCAGCAACGGCGGGTCGTCGCTGATCGTGAACCTGGTGGCGATGGGGATTCTGCTCAACATCTCGCAGCAGGCCTCGCCGGTGGCGGCGGCCGCGATCGAGGCGCGCAAGTGACGGATGCCGATGGCGCTGAACGTGGTGATTGCCGGCGGCGGCACCGGAGGACATCTCTATCCGGGCATCGCGGTCGCGCGCGAAGTGCTGCGCCGCGTCCCGGATGCGAAGGTGACCTTTGCCGGCACGTCGCGCGGCCTCGAAGCGCGCGTCGTGCCGCGCGAGGGCTTCGAGCTGGATCTGATCCGCAGCGCCGGGCTGAAGGGCAAGTCGATCGGCTCGCGCCTGCGCGGCCTGGCGCTGCTCGCGCCGGGCTTCGGCGATGCGTGGGGCATTCTGTCGCGACGGCGGCCGCATGTCGTCGTCGGCGTCGGCGGCTACAGCTCTGGGCCGGTGGTGCTGATGGCGGCGCTGCGCGGCATCGGCACGATGGTGCTCGAGCAGAATGCGGCGCCCGGCTTCACCAACCGCTCGCTGGCGCGGTTCGTTCGCGCCGCGGCGGTGACCTACGACGAGACGCTGCCGTACTTCCGCGGGAGAGGCTTCGTGTCCGGTAATCCGGTCCGCGCCGAGTTCTTCTCGGGCCCGCAGAAGCCCGA
>DASTCC010000274.1:0-16935 GCA_035711465.1 Vicinamibacterales bacterium | reverse complement strand
GGCATGCATGATCTCGTCGAGTACCGGTCCGCCGGACTCGGAGAGCATCGCGGATGGAATCCCGCCGAAGAGCGCGCGATCGGCGGCGTACAACTGTCGCTCGAACCAGTACGGTGCCTGCGAAGCAGCCGCGTTCACCGTGAGCGACACCTCCTCGAAGAAGGGCGTCAGAAGCAGGGCAGGGTAGGTGTAGCGCAGAAAGCGCGCCGTGGCTCGGGCCCGGCGTCGCCAGGTTGGATCGTCGCTCCTCGCGCGTTCCCATGCCGCGCCGCGACGGGGCAGCGCCAGCATGGCGACGACGAGCGTCGCGTGGGCGAGGACAAGCGCCGGCCACTCGGCGACTGCGAAGATCGCGGCGACTGCCGCGACGTAGGTCGCATACGCCGCGGTCGCCAGGTCAACCGCATTCTGGGACGACACGCGTCCGCGGATGCCGCCGCGGCCTTCGCCGCCCGACGCTACAGGTGCGTTCGCCACCGGCATTCACCGCTCATGAGCGTGTAGCTCATGTCAGGGAATGCGCAAGACTGAAGCAAAACGGCTCGCGTGACCGGGGCGGGCCCGGCGGGGTGACGCGCGCGTCGCGCGCGAGCTCGCGGACGACGCGCGATCAACGCGGGCGAAGCTTCGATCCGGCGAAGGCCGCAGCGACGAACGGCAGGCTGAGAAACACTGAAAGCATCAGGCCGAGCACCCAGAGCGAGCCGATTTCACCGCTGCGAAGGGCCATAGCCATGAATTGACCGGGCGCGACGGCGGCGGCGCCGATCCACGCACGCGGCGCCGAGAGCCAGCCAATCGCAAACGACAGCACGATCGCGATCGGCAGGCCGGCGGTCCAGAAGATGGCGCTGTCCCACGCCTCGCGCCGGCCGGACGACGCGGCGACAAAGAGCTCCAACGCGACGCCCACCAGCGCGGAGACGATGATCGTGGTGCGGACGTTCATCAGAGCGATCAATCGGCCGCTCGTCGCCGATCCTTCAATCGGGACCGCGTATCGCGGCCCTCGAGCGCCGCAAGCCGTGGGAACGAGTATGCTGACGGCGATGCGGCGCGTGACGCCTTCAGAGCCAATCACGAGGGAGGAGGTCGTCCAGCTCGTCCCTGGCCGGTTCCGGGACTTCGTCAAGGGCGTCGTGGATCTGCAGCGCCGCATACTCCTGATCGATGCGGACATGCACGCGGATCAGGAAGCCGCGCTGCTCGCCGAAGGCTCGCGGCAGCAGGATCTGTGGGGGATCAACCTTTACCCGCAACTGGACGATGCGGACTGGATCGAATTCGACTCGATGATCAATCTGCGGCCGTCGTTCGGCAACCGGTCGCGCGGCATCGACGACGCCGCGATACGAGAAGCCGTCGCGGCATTCGTCGAGTCGGTGGTGCGGCGATGACCGGGGTACAGCATCGCGATCTGGCCGCGGGCCGCTGGTGGCAGCTCTCGCTGGCCGAGCAGCTCGGAAACATCGGCAGCGAGATCAGCCGCGCCGCCCGATGGGCGGGCCGCAACGAGACGCTCGCGCGCGGGGCGCTGGAGCGGGCGCTGGAGTTGTTCGACTTGACGCTCGACGACCCGCGGCACCGGCAGGCACCGGCACGGTTGCGCGAGCTCGCGCGGGCGCGAGAGCTCGTCGTCGACTTCTTCGCTGGCGCCAACGAGTATCGATCGACGGCGGCCAGCCTGCAGAAGTACTTCGACGCCTACGCGCTCGCCGTCCGGCCTTGAGCCGGCGCGGGGCCCTTCGTCGCCGGTCCTTATGGCATGCGATGAAGGAGTCTCGCGGAGCGCACGGTCAAGGTCACCGTCGTGGGATCGCTCAGAACGTCACGACCACGCGCCGCCCGCTGTACGAAGCGTCCTTCGCCGTGCCGTCCGGCAAGGTGACGCGAAAGGTGCGCGCGCGCGGCGTGTCCGTCGCGCCAGCGGGTGCGCCCGGCTCGAGCGTCAGCGTCCGCGCCGCGTCGTTCCAGGTCATACGAATCCAGTTGCCGCGTCCGTTCAGGTACGCCTGGCTGATGCCGTCGTCGTCGTAGAGCGTGAACGAGCCGTTGGTGCCTGGAAACACGCGCAGCGTGGTCGGGCCGGTGACCGGCTCGTCGGTGTACTGCCGGATCGGATCGACCGGGACGATCGATCCGGCGCGCGCGTAGATCGGCATCGTCGCGAGATCGACAGCACGTGAGATTGTCTGGCCGCCGCTCGAGCGTGCATTCGTCCACCAGTCGTACCAGTCGCCGGCCGGCAGATAGACGGATCGCGTCGTCGAACCCTTCGTGTAGACCGGCGCGACCAGCAGGTCGCGCCCCCACAGGAACTGATCGCCCATCGCCCGCGCTTTTGCATCGGCGGGGTAATGGAGCCACATCGCACGCATCAGCGGCAGGCCGCGATCGCGCGCCTCGCGCGCCAGCGTGTAGGTGTAGGGCATCAGCTGGTACCGCAGCTCGGCATACTTGCGGGCGATCGGCTCGATGGCCTTGTTGTTGAGCTCGGCCGGATCGATGTTGCGCGGATCGCCTGGCGGCGGCGCCTGATTGTTGTTGCCGTACTCGAGCGGCCCGAGCTCGCTGCCGCCCCAGCCCCACGGCAGGCGGAGCCACCAGACGCGGCCGTGCGAACGGAACGATCCGCAGAACGCCGCGAACTGGAACCAGCGCGCGTAGAGCTCGCCGGTGAATTCGCGATTCGGATAGAAGCCGCCGATGTCCGATCCCCAGTACGGCCCGATGCTCAGTGAGTAGTTCAAGCCGACGGCGATCTGCGCCTCGAGCGTCTTCCACGACGTGTCGGTGTCGCCCGACCACACCCAGCCGCCCCACTGCGCGATGCCGGGGAAGCCGTTGCGCTGCAGGCTCCACGGCCGCACGTTCGGCGTCGTGGAGAGCGAGCCCTGGTAATACATCTGATGGCGCTTGATGCGCTCGAACAGATCGAACCAGTCGCCCTCGTCGGGCCAGAACGCATCGACGCCGGCTTTCACCAATCCAACATGCTGCTGCCAGTAGGACTGGATGTGCGACGCGTCCACGACCTCGCCGGGCGCCGCGGGGATGGTGCCGTGCAGCGTCGGCAGCCGATCGCGATCCCACGGCACCATATGGACGACGACCTTGACGTGTCGATCGTGAAAGTCCTTCAACACCGTCGCGGGGTCGCGCTTGAAGACGCTGGGATTGAAATCGAACGACGGCTGCCGCGTGTTCCAGCCGACCGGCGCGAAGCCGGTGCCCAGATAGATCACCGCGTCGAGCGGGATCTTCTTCTCGCGGAAAGTGTCGACGATGCCGAGCATCTGCGTTTCGTCCTGGAGCGTGCGATGCGACTGCATGTAGCCCAGGGCCCAGCGCGGCGGCATCGCCGCGCGGCCGGTGATGGCGGCGAAGTCGTCGATCGCGGCCGTCGGCTCGCGCGCGTCGAAGACGAAGACGTCGTAGAGGCCGGGCACGTACTGCTTCGGCGGCGGCAGGCCCTTGCCGAGCGCCTGCTGCTGGTTGCGCTCGTTCTGCGGACCGGACGCCGCATCGGGCTGCACGGGCAGGAACTTTCCGGTCGCGGCGTCGCGCAGATCCACCTGCACCCATGGCGTCGCGACGAACAGGCCCCAGCCCGAGGTGCCGAAGAGCACCGCGGCGGGATTGCGCGATCCGTACATGTCGCTCTGCCAGCGCGGCTCCATCGTGTCGAGCGCGCCGCGGCGATCGTACTGAACCGCCTGCTCGCGCCAGTTGGTACCGCGCACGGGACGCGGCCCGCCTTCGCCCATGCCGAGAATCGGGCTGTCGTCGGTCGCGAACGTCAACGGACCATCCCGCTCGAAGCGCAGCGTCTGCACCGTGCGGCCGCTGCCGTCGCGCACCGTGACCGCGAGGGGCGTTGGCTCGACGGTGACGCGAAAGCGTCCGACGGCGCGATCGAGACGCCCGGCGAGCGACCGCACGCTGATCGCCGCCGCCGGCCAGGATCGATCGGCGACTGCCGGCGTTGCCGGAAAGTCGCCGGCGAACGACACCGGCTTGAGCGTCACGCGCAGGCTGTTCGGGCCGGCGACGCGGACGTCGAGTTGCGCCGGCTGACCGGCCGTGGTGATTGGCGTGCCCTGCCGTCCTTGTGTGCTCGCAGCCAGCAGGAGCATGGCGGCAAGCGTCGTGGTGCATCGCATCGATCGAGTCTGCATGGCTGGTTCGCGTGCAGTGTATCGTGCGATGCGCCGATCCGCTCCCGCCGCCGTGCTCGCGCCGTGTGTCTCAGGCGCGTGCGCTCCGAGAGAGCGCCCGCCGCACCACCGGCGAGCTGCGGTGAGTGCTTGGGCCACCCGTCTTGCTCTCATATTTGGCGATCGCGGCCCGAGCCGGTTTCGTGTTCAGCGCCGCCAGCGTCAGCACCGCCTCCGCCGCGAGCGTCGGCGGCGTATCTTCGCGATCGAGCAGGCCCTGGACGTCGGGAACCAGGTCGTGCCGTTCCCGTCGGCGCACAGCCCGAAGCGCCCGGCGGCTGACGGGGGCGGAGTCGCTCGCGACCAGCAGCGCCAGCGTCTCGACGGCCTGGGGATGACGCATGACGCCGACCAGCGCCGCGGCACGATTGCGGATCCAGGGCCGCTGGCCCACGTACGTGCCCAGGGCCGCATCGCAGACCACGGTCACCGCCTCGGTGCCCATCGCCTCGATCTCTCCGGCGAGCCCTCGTCGCAGCTCGATTGAATTGAGCAGCCGCATCAGGCGAACCTCGATGTCGGTCGGCATGTTGCCCTCCCTCAGTTGTCGGCGTCGCCTTCGAGGCATCGCGTACTGCCGAATTGGATGTTGTCGACCACGGCCGGCGTGGTCTTGCCGCGTTCGAAATGGGTTGCGGTCCGCCGCGCCAGTTGGATCTCCGATGACGTCAGCTCGGCTGTCGACGACTGCTCCCCGAACGGGCCTTCGTCCACGACCTCCGGGTACATCATCCGCGTCATGTGCAACTCAGTGCAGTCGGGCAGGCCCTCTTCGCCGCACGCATGGGTGAGGCAAAGCGAATGGCCGAGCTCGTGGGCTGCGAGCTTGAGCCGGACCGCCGGCTCCAGCTCATCGCCCGCCTCACCGAGGAACGACGGCCCGCCGCCGCCGGTGCGGGTGAAGCCGACCACGTCTCCTTCCACGTCATTGCAGAACACGAGGTTGATGGCGCCAGGCACGAAGGGCGCGGCCGCGGCCACCGCCGTCATCGCCGCCACTAGCTCCTCGCCCTCGGGATCCTCTGGGAAGCACTCGGCGATCTCGTCGTCGATCAGGACGTCCTTCACGGGCTGTACGAGCTGGAAGACGATGTCCGCCGCGCCCCACCAATGCGTGAGCGCGTTGAAGCCGCCCTCGACGAACAGCGCCGTAATCTGTTGCGGCGTTTGCGACGTGGTGACGCCGCTGTCCTGACCGACGAGCCGGAACGCCGCGCACTTGACGATGATCTGCTTGCCGATGCGGACCACGACTTCGTTCATGGTCGTCGCGCCGCTCGGGTTGCGGACCCGCAGCCGCCGCACGCCGCGCAGGTTGCCCAGGGGCGCATCGGGGATGGTCGTCCGCAGCATCGTCGGCGACTGGAAGTCGATCGCGAGGCTGAATGTCGTCACCGGGTCGGCCGACCAATCCTCCGCAAGGAGCTGGCATCCCGGCATGAAGCCCGTGCCGGTCACTTCCACCGTCTCGCCTTCTTCCCAGCGGGTGAGCGGCGGCAGCGGATTGAGCGTCAGCTGGACGAGCAGGAATACCGTGTTGCTGATGCGTTTGCTGCCGGTCAGCGGTTTGATCACGACGGCGTGATACGTGCCGGTGGCCACCGGCACGTCAAAACGTGCGCGCGTCGCTGAAAGCACCGTGCCGGCCGGTTCGCCGTCGAAAAAGACGACGTCGATTCCCGGGTCGAAGTTCTCGCCGATGAGCGTGACCCTGTCGCCGACGTGCGCGCTCGTCGGAAAGATGTGCAGGATGTGGGGGCTGTTGAACGCGCGCTCCCACTGCGCCGCCGTGATCTCGAGGAACTGAATCGCGTCGCTGAGGACGGGCGGTCCCGGCGATCCGGATTCGCCGAACTCGCCAAGATCGCCGAGCGGTCCGTCGCTGCCGCGCCGTTCCGGAGTTTCGCTGCACCTCGAAATGCAGTCGGCCGTACCGGCCGGCCCTCCAGTGCCGCCGGGTCCGGCAGCTCCCGGCACGCCAGGCAGACCGCCGGGTCCTCGAGAACAGAGAATCAAGGGCGGATCGGCACCCATCACCTCGAGACCGGCCGCCGTCGTCAGCACGGTGATTTGTCCGCCTCGGCCACCTCGGCCGCCTCGTCCTCCTTTGCCGCCCCGACCGCCGGGACCGCCGCTGCCGCCGTAGCCGGGTCCACGACAACAACCGCCGTACCATGTGCCCTCTGCAGGCGCGCCCATGAATCCGTCGCCGCCGCGGCCGCCGTCCTGGCCGCGTCCGCCCTGGCCGCCCTGCTGTCCCATGAGCAGAATCGGAGGCAGGTTGCTGGTCGCGTCCAGGATGTACATCGTCACGGTCGGGGCCGGCCGGTTCGAGCTCACGCCCCCGTTCTTCGACACGTGAGGATTCTGATCGCCGTCGCCGCCAGGGCTGCCGTGGGCTCCATACGCCTGGTGGTACGCCCCCGGCGGGGCGGGGCTCGGAGCATACGCCGGCCCTGTCGGCAGGTCAGGCCTTTCCCACATGATCACCGTGCCGTTGTTGTGAACGACCCGGCGCGCGATCACCATCAGTTCGCGGACGTGACGGCTGATCACGATGGCCCGATCGCGGATGTCCCATTCCTTGCCGGCGATCACCGCCCACTCGTCGAGGATGTCGTTGGGCTTGTAGTGCACCACCGTCCCGCCCAGGATCGATTCGAACTTGTAATGTTCGAGCGCGACGACCGAGTCGGCTGAGGGCGGACGCGCCGGCGCCACGTAGGCACCGCACTCGAGCACCTGATTCGGTTCGATGCGAAGCGTTCCGAGATCGTTGATGCTGCAGATGCCGAGCTGGCGCATTACGGTGCGCGCCCGGTCCAGCCAGCCGGCGATGTTCTGGTCGGTGAGCACGTCATCCGGCACGGTGATCGCGAGCCCGGGGTTGTGCGGCGCGAGGGCGACCAGGATCTTCTCGATGCGGTCGCGAGTGGCATCGGTCACGGCCGTGGCTGTCGCACCTGGTTCTGCCGGGAGTTGCGCGAGGAGGACGCCATCGACGCGGCGTGCGGTCTGATTGATGAGCCGCATTCGGAGCAGGGCATTCTGTCGCCACTGCTTCTCCGAGACTCCCAGCCTGATCGTCCGCTGGCCGGTGATCGGGAACTCGCGCTTCTGACCGAGACCCTCGAGCGCGAGCCGGCCCTTCGCGCCCACTCCGAGGTCGACATCGAGCTCGATCGTTCCGGGACCCGTCAGGCGGAATTGTCGGGTGACCTGCTGTTTGGCATCGAGTCGCAGCCGCAATCGCGCCGCGCCGCTCGTCGGCACGATACCGAGTTGCTGCTGCGCGCCTTCAATCGCGGCGTCGAAGAGGCGCGGGTGGATCGGCGGCGCGCCGCGATCGAGCATGCGGTGCATCAGCGCCTCGGCGCGCATGCCGGCGAGCTGCTCGACCGATTCCACGCCGAGCGACGGCAGGACCCGGGCGACGCCGTCGAGCGCTTCGCCGAGCAGCAGCCATGGCGGCGGATCGGGTTCGGGGACGGGCAATTGCCAGCCGGGGACGATGCTGATGTCGTGGACGGCCGCCGCGGTTATTTCGTTCACGTCCAGGTCGTAGCAGCTGCCGGCGTCGTTGCCCACGAACTCGAAGTGCAGCGCGCCATGGGGCACGGCCGCGAGTGCGACCGTGCCGTTGTTCACCGGCGCCTTCCGCTCGAACACGACCTTGCCGCTCGTGCGATCGCGCGCGACGATCTGAACGCGGCCGGCCGCGCCGTTGATACGAAACCGCAGCGGTGACGTCGCCGGCGCGTCGTGGCCGTCCAGGCGCAACGCGCACCGCACCGTGTCGAATGCGCGGACGACGACGGTGCGGCGGCCGCCGCCGTAGCCGCTCGCCACCGCGCGAACCTGCCAGCGGCCAGACGGAACGTCGCCGGCGCGAAACCGGCGCGTGATCGGATCGATCGGCACTCGGATTGGTGCGTGTCCCTTGCGCGTCAGGAGCAGACTGCCGGTCTTCACCGCCGTGCCGGTCTTGCTCTGCAGCGTGACATCGATCGCCCCGCGTCCCTCGCCGACAGCCAGTCGCCGGAGCTCGGCAGCGCCATCCACCAGCGCCGCGATCCGTTCCGGTGTGGCGTCGTCGGCGGGGAGCACGGCGCGAAACGGCACGCGCGCCGGCGGGGACACGGTGACTTCGACCTGCGGCGGGATCGGCTTGAACCGCAGCGGCCGCGGCCCCGTGTCTGGAATTCGGAGCGTGCGCATCGTCGTGTGGGGCGGCATACGCCGTCCGGCGTCGGATCCCGGCATGAGCGGACCTCCCGAAAAACAGGATTCCCGGACTGTGGTAGGCGAACGCGAACGAGTCGAACCTGGATGAAGCGACGGACCGACGCCGGCAGAATCGAGCGGCCGCAGTTTAGTGCCGGCGACGGTCAGAGTAAATCCACAATCGTCGGCGCGAACAGAATTTTTGCGGCACGCGTCGACGCGACGAATCGCCTCGGTTAGCTGGCGGTTATTCGTGCCGACGCGTGCGTTCACCATGCAGCACATGCCGCTGGCCTGGCACTGCTGAAGAGCGAGGCCCCGTGTCAGTCGTCTACTCCTGCAGGGGCTGCCTGGTGAAACGATCTGATCCTCCAAACTCACCTGAACGTCACTGCGGGTAGATGAGCGCGCCCGGGTGTATCGTGGGCCGCTGAGGCGCCAGAGACGCCTTTCGTCCGTCCAATGCGCAGAGGTCACAATGACGAGTCGAATCTGTCTGCTGATCGTCGCGCTCCTGCTGCCGCAGGCGGCGGCGCTCACCCCCTCCGAGTGGGCGATCAATACGCCCGATGGCGGCGCGCCGACGTTCACGGCTTCCGGCAGCGTGACGCACCAGGCGGGCGCGATCCTGTCACTGGGCGTGCTCAAACCGGCGACGCCGAACAGCATCGTCACGATCTCGTCGCGGATTCCGGCGGAGACGTTCCGCGGCCGGCGCGTCACCATTCGCGGCGAGATGCTGACGCGCGGTGCCGGTGCGGCGTCGCTCTGGATGCGCATCGATCGGCAAGGCGGATCGCTGTTCCTGGACAACGGCCTCGATCGCGCGGTCAAAGGCGATTCGGAGTGGACGCCGTTCGCGACGTCGCTGCCGGTGCCGGCATCGGCGTCGATCGCGATCTTCGGCGTCATCCTGCAGGGCGGCGGCGCGGTCGAGGTCCGCGCGCTGAAGTTCGAGATCGGCGCGGCGCTCACCGCCGATGCGCCGGTCGCGCCGCAAGCGCAGGCGGTGCTCGACGCCGCGATCGATCTGGTGAAGACGAAGGCGCTCAAGCGCGACGCGCTCGACTGGGCGACGCTCGGTCCGGAACTGCGCGCGCTCGCCGGCGGCGCCGAACGGTCGGCGGAGGTCTACCCGGCGATCCGCTACCTGCTCGCCGCGCTCGGCGATCGCCACAGCTTCCTGATGCCGCCGGCGCAGACCACGGCCTTTCGGACCGGAGGCGCGCAGAACCCGCGGCCGGAGGTGCGCACGCTGACGGGCGGCATCGGCTACATCAACGTTCCCGCGTACGGCGGCGCCGATCGCGCCGCGGCGGACAGCTACACCACGTTCGTCCATGAGTCGATCGCGACGACGATGCCCACGGCCGGCTGCGGGTGGATCGTCGATCTGCGCGCCAACGGCGGCGGCAACATGTGGCCGATGCTCGCCGGACTGAAGCCGTTCCTCGGCGACGAGCCGCTCGGCACGTTCGTCGGCGCAGGCGGTGTCGCCGGACCGGCATGGAAAGCGGGGCAGGGGGGCGGCATCGAGCCGCCGGCCCGACTGTCGGCGTTGACGCAGGCATGGGTGGCGGTGCTCACCGGACCGCGGACGGCGAGCTCCGGCGAGGCGGTGGCGATCGCGTTTCGCGGCCGCCCGCGCGCGCGATCGTTCGGTCAGCCGACGGCCGGCCTCTCGAGCGCCAACGAGACGCTGCCGCTGCCCGACGGCGCGATGATCGCGCTGACGACGGCGATCGACGCCGATCGGACCGGCAGGCAGTACGGCGAGAAGGTCGATCCCGATGAGCTCGCCGGTGCGGCGCAGGCGACCCCTCCAGCCGCGCCGCCCGCGGCGACGCTCGAGGAGCCAGCGACCGCGGCCGCGGTCGCGTGGCTGAAGAAGTCGTGTGGCGCGATGTGACGTCGGCGACTCGGCGGCAGACTTGGCACTGTTGCGAAGGACAAAGTCACCTCTGAGGCAGCTAAAAGACCGCCAATCGAAACGGCGACCCCGCCGGCGTGCGCTCTCGCATGGTGTGCGAATTGCTTCGATATTCAGCGCTTCCCAAGTCAATTTCAGGGCAGGACGTCGAGCGGGCCGCGCAATCTACGGCCTGCGTTTACGGGCATGTCTATGGGCGGGCAGAAGCGAGAGGCACGAGGCCGGGCGCTTGCAGCCCTCGTGCGAGCAGCCACGGCGGTTGCAGGCGCAGCCGGCTGTCTGCTCGTGGCTGCGTCGAGCGCCGCGGCCGGGACCATCGCCCTGCGCACCAGCGACTTCGACGTCGTCGAGCTGTATGCCACCGACTCGACGCTGCCGGGCGCGCCGACGAGTGATGCGCCGCCGGCGGTGCCGACGCTCGGCGGCCTGAAATTCGCAGCCATCGACGTGATCGCCCCGGGACTCGAGGCCGACGACGTCGCGCATCAGGCCCGGGAGCAGATCAAAGAGTGGACGGGCGCCCAGAACGGGCCATTCGATCCGAACGTCACGCTTGCCGCGTTGGTCAGTGGCAGCATCGACGTGCCTGGCGAGGCCGGACCGCCAACGGACATCGCGCCGCTGGCTGTGGCACCTGGCTCGAGCGTCGCGCCCACGCGCGGTGCGCTCGCCCCGGGGGCACTCGCCGCCGTGATGCCGCCCACCGTCGCCGGCGTCGTGAGCCCGTCCTTGTCATCCCCGTTGTCGCCGCCTGCGATCGCACCGGCGGCGCCCGCTGCCGTGTCGGCGCCGGCGCCCGTTTCAGCGCCGCCGCCGCCCGCGTCGCCGCCTGTGGCGACGCCCGCGCCGTCGTCGGGACCGAGCGCGCTCACGGTCGTCGCGATTGGCGCGCTCATCATCACGGCCGCGACCACGATCGCCGTGCAGAGCGGTCAGTCGCGTCCGCGACGCCATCGACCCCGAACGCCGCGCGACTTCTGATCGGCGGTCGGGCCGCGGCGGTGTGCGGCCGCGCCGGCACAGCGAAACCCCTGCGATAAGATCGCCCCCAATGACGACTCCGGAAGTGTGGCTGCGCGGCCCGGTCGCGGCGATCCCGCCGATTCTCCAACCGGTCGCGCATGCGCTGATCGCGGCGCGTGAAGACATCGAGGCCACGGCGCCGGCGACGCCGCTCGATCGGTTGTGGGCGTCGCGCGGCGGCGCGGCAGCCGCCGGCTACCATGTGCTCCACATGACCGGCGCGCTCGACCGGCTGTTCACCTACGCGCGCGGTGAGCAGCTGAACGACGTCCAGAAAGCCGAGCTCGAGTTCGAGAGGCAGCCGCATCCGGAAATGGACGGCCGCGTGCTCTCCGGCCTGCTCGCCGCCGGTGTCGAAGCCGCGCTCTCGCAGCTTCGCGACACCGATACCGAGCGCATGTTCGATCCGCGCGCGGTCGGTCGCGCCGGGCTGCCGTCGACGGTCCTCGGCATTCTGTTTCACGCCGCCGAACACACCACGCGCCACACCGGGCAGTTCATTACGACGTTGAAGCTGATTCAGGCTTGAAGGCTTGGGGCTTGGAAGCTTGAGGTTCAAGCCTTGAAGGACTCGAGGCGGGTTTCAAAGCCTCCACGCCTTCGAGCCCCAAGCCCCAAGCCTCACCGCGCGCGTGGCTAAATACGTCAATTGAAAACATGTCACTGAGTGACATATAGTCGCGGCATGCCGCTGACGCCGATCGGCTTCGAAGTGCTGCTCACACTCGCTGACGGGCCGCAGCATGGCTACGGCATCAAGCTCGCGGTCGAGCGCCGCACCGCCGGCGCATTGAGTCTCGGGTCGGGCACGCTCTATCAGGCGATCTACCGGCTCGAGCGCGAAGGGCTGATTGCTGCCGCCGGCGCGACCGCGAAGGGCGACGCCCGCCGCGGGCGCACCTACCGTCTGCTGCCCGCCGGCCGCGCCGCGCTCAACGAGCAACTGCGTCACCTGAGCCGCGTCGTCGACTACGCGCGCTCCCGCCGGTGGCTGCCGGCGTCGAAGCCGTCATGAAGACGATCGGCGAGTGGGTGTTCGCGGCGCTCTTGCTCGCGTATCCGCGCGAGTTCCGCGCGCAGTATCGCGACGATCTCGTCGCCTTCTTTCGCGAGGACCGGGAGCGGCCCCGAACACCGGCCGGGCTCTCCGGATCCGTGCGCTTCTGGTGGCGCACCGTGCGAGATCTCATGGTCGCGTCGTCGAGACTGCGCCGCGAGCGCCGGGCGACAGGGCAGGCCGGCGCGCGGGTCGGCGGATTCAGCCGGCAGCTCGTCGACCTGAGGGACGCGTGGCGGTCGTTGGCCGGGACGCCGGGCACGACGGCGGTCGCGCTGGCGGTGCTCACCATCGGTCTCGGCGCGAGCACGACGATCTTCGCAGTCGCGGATGCGATCGCGTTGCGGCCGCTGCCGTACGCCGATCCGGATCGGCTGGTCGTGGTGTCGGAGACGGATCTCAAGACCGGCCGTCCCGTCCCGGCTGCGGCGCCCAACTACCTGGAGTGGCTGACGCGTCAGGACGTGTTCTCGGCGGTTGGCGCGTCCAGCTCCGTCTCGTTGGTCTACAGGGACGGCGAACGATCGGAGCGCTTCCTCTCCATTCGGACGACGGCGAGTCTGTTTCCGATGCTCGGCGCCACGCCTCAGCTCGGGCGGTTGTTCGACGCGGGCAACGAGGCGCCGGGCAGCGAGGAGGTCGTCCTCGTGAGCGACGCGTTCTGGCGCACCCGGCTTGCCGGCAATCCGAACGTGATCGGCACGTTGTTGGCGTTCGAGGACGGCCCGCGGCGGATCGTCGGCGTGATGCCGCGCGGGTTCAAGTATCCCATTGCCGGCGGCCTGCTCGCCGACGTTCGCTTCTGGGTGCCGATGAAATTCGGCGCGGCCGATCGTGCCCGCGACGGCGGCCGGACGTATGCGCTCACGGTGGTCGCGCGGTTGGAACCCGACGTCGCGATCGACCAGGCGCGCTCGCAGATGACCGCCATCCGCGACGCGCTCGCGTCCGAATATCCGAAGTGGTTCTTCGATCACGGCGTCACGGTGCGGGCGATGCGCGATGCGGTGATCAGCGCGTCGGTGCGGTCCTGGACGATGCTGCTGCTCGGCGCGGTCGGGCTGCTGCTGCTCATTGCCTGCGTCAACGTCGCCAACCTCCTGCTGGCGCGCGCCTCCGGACGATCCCGCGAGTTCGGCATTCGCGCCGCGCTGGGGGCGACGCGGATCGATCTGATTCGCGCCGTCGCCATCGAGAGCCTGCTGCTCGCCATTGCCGGGGTCGCCGCGGGCTGGTTCGTCGCCAGCCTGGGCGTCGCGGTCCTGAGCGCGACGCTCCCGGAGGCCGTGCCCAGGGTGGCGCCGATCGGGCTCGACGGCCGAGTCTTCCTGGCCGCGGCGCTCGTCGGCGTCGCGACGGCCGTGCTCGTCGGCGTGGCTCCGGCGTACGCGCTGACGCGGCCGCGCGCGGCGTTCACGCTGCGCGACGCCGGGCGCGCCACCACCGCCGGCCGCGGGCAGCAGCGTTTGCGGTCGACGCTCGTGGTCGTCGAGGTCGCGCTCGCGATCGTGCTGCTGGTCGGCACCGGGATGTTCATCGTCAGCTTCGTCCGCGTCGCGACACGCGACCTCGGCTTCGAGCCCGACAGGGTGGCGACGTTCAGCGTCGCACCGAGGCGCGGCGCCGACGCGCTCGGCCGGCCTCCGGAGGACACCGACGCCGAGGATCGCGCCACGCTTGCCGCCGTGCTCGCCCGCATCCAGAGCACACCTGGCGTGGAAGCAGCGGCGTTCATGAATGGCGGCCTGCCGTTCGGCTCGTCGCGGAGCAACGGCGTGCGCGTCGCCTGGCGCGACGAGCCCTTCACGGAATCGGACGACGCCTACATCTGTGAGACGACGCCGGACTACCTGCGCGTCTTCGGGCTGCGTCTGCGACGCGGCCGCTGGCTGCAGGCGAGCGATCGCGCCGGCAGTCCGAACGTCATCGTGCTGAGCGAGACCGCCGTCGAGCGTTATCTCGGCGGTCGTGAGCCGATTGGCGCTGAAGTCCAGATCGACGAGAAGACGTGGACCATCGTCGGCGTCGTTGCCGACACGCTGTTTCGCGGTCCCGAAGCGGAGCGTCTGCCCCAGGTCTACATTCCGCTGCCGCAGAGCAGCGCGCTCGGCACGTCGCTGGCGGTGCGGCTGCGCACCAATGACGCGGTGCTCGTCGAGACGGTGCGCAACGCGGCCTGGGCCGCCGCTCCTGCCGCCGTCGTCTCGAGCAGCCGCACGCTCAACGATCTGCTTGCCGGGCTGGTGGCTCAGCGGCGATTCAACATGCTGCTCATCGGGACGTTCGGACTCGTCGCGCTGCTGCTGGTGTTTGCGGGCATCTACGGCGTGATGACCCACGTCGTGTCGCAGCGGGTCACCGAGATCGGCGTCCGCATGGCGCTCGGCGCCCGGCCGTCGCAGATGCTGCGGATGGTGCTCGCCCGCGCGCTGCAGCTCGCGGCGATCGGCCTGGCGATCGGCTGGCTGTCGGCCGCCGGCCTCGAACGCTTCGTCCGCGCGTTCATCTTCCAGCCGGAACCGCGCGATCCGGTCGTGTATGCGTCAGTGGCCGTGGCGCTGCTCTTGACGGCGGCGGTGGCCGCGCTCGTGCCGGCGCGCCGCGCCGCGAATGTCGATCCGCTGACGTCGCTTCGCGCGGACTGACGATCCCTTGGCATCCGGCGCGGCGCTTTGCTCTATGCTGTGCCGATGCGGCGACTCCTCATTCTGTCCACGGTCTGTGCGGTCGCCGTAGCGTGGCCGCCCACGGCGGCCACCCAGGCGCCGCTGGGACATGCCGATCTCGAAGCAGTTCTCGACGAGGTTCTGACACGGCCGTCGGGACGGCGCGATCCGGCGACGGCCCGCGCAGCGAACGAAGCGCTTCTGGAACGCCTGCGCGCGGTCCCGGTCGCGGAGCTGTCGTTCGACGAGCGCATCGATCGCCGATTCGCCGAGACGATCGTGATCGGCCGTCTCGTCAACGCGCCCTCCGGACAGATGATGGGCGAGGCCGCGTACACGCGGATGCTGCGCGAGCAGCACCTGCTGCCCTACGACGCGGCCGGGCTCTGGCGCTACGCGCGCGCCGAGTTCGATGCCACCGTCCGGCAACTCGAGGCGGTGGCACGCTCGATCGATCCGAAGAGGACGTGGCGGCAGATCGCCGACGAGGTCAAGCAGGATCACCCCGAGCCGCTGCGGATGATCGAAGCGCACCAGGAAGTCGTCGACAAGGCGCGCGCGCATCTGGTGGCACGGCGGTTGATGTCGTTGCCGTGGCCGGAGACCTGCACGGTCGTGCGCCGCGTGCCGACGGCCGGCAACAATCCGTACTATGGCAACTTCTCAGGCGCGACCGCGCGCCCGCCCGGCGCCGGGGGCACGCTGCGTGGCGAGTGGCACATCAATCCGTTCGATCCAACCTGGGACGAGACCAAGCAACGCGATTACCTGGTCGAGCACGACTGGGGCGTGATCTACGTGACCGCGCCGCACGAGACCTACGGCGGACATCACGTGCAGATCACGTATCAGATGCACAACCTGCGTCGGCTGCGGCGGCAGCAGAGCACGTCGATGTTCGGTGAGGGGTGGGGCCTGTACAACGAGCAGCTGTTTCAGGAGACCGGCTTCCTGCCGTCCGAGCGTCTGCATCTGCGGCAGCTACAGTTGCGGCTGTGGCGCAACGCGCGCGTCATCTACGACGTCGGCATGCAGACCGGCCGGATGACCCGCGACGAGGCGATTGCGCTGATGACCGATCGCGTCGGCTTCCTGCGCTGGGCCGCCGAAGCCGAAGTCGATTCGGCGCTGGCGCGGCCCGGGTATTTCATCGGCTACTTCATGGGCATGTCGGAGATCCTGAAGATGCGCGACGAGTACCGTGCCAGACGCGGCGCCGCGTTCACGCTGCAGGACTTTCACGACCGGCTGCTCCGGATCGGCTCGATGCCGCCCGCGCTCGTCCGCGAGGCGCTGCTCCAGGGCTGACGCGGCGCGACACTCGGAGTACACTGAACGGACTCCCATTTCCAGACAACGACCATGAGACTCCTATCTGCTGTGACTGTGTCCCTCGCGTCGGCCGCGCTTGCGACGACGCTCACGGCCGGCCAGACGGCGCCGGCGCCCGTGCAGAACATCCAGATGAAGGCCGCTGACGGCAA
Organism: Vicinamibacterales bacterium; assembly: GCA_035711465.1. Lineage (GTDB taxonomy): Bacteria > Acidobacteriota > Vicinamibacteria > Vicinamibacterales > SCN-69-37 > DASTCC01. Next base: position 334 of record DASTCC010000274.1, on the reverse strand, counting down.
GGTCCTCGGCACCGCGTCGGTGACGCCGACGCCGAAGGGCGTGCTCATCCGCGCCACCTTCGAAGGCGTGTCGGCAGGGCCGCACGGGTTCCACATCCACGAGACCGGCAAGTGCGAGCCGCCGGAGTTCACGACCGCCGGCGGTCACTTCAATCCGACCAAGGCCGCGCACGGTTTCCTCGACCCGAAGGGCGCCCACGCCGGCGACATGCCGAACGTGTTCGTCGCGCAGGGCCAGAAACTGGAGGTCGAAGTGCTGGCGCCGGGCGTGACGCTCGACAGCGGCGCTACCGGCCTTCGCGACGCCGACGGCTCGTCCCTGGTCCTGCACGCC